>DATIMT010000127.1:0-43350 GCA_035475035.1 Arthrobacter sp. | reverse complement strand
CGTTCTTGGGGAACGTCGGGTCGTTGTAGTCGATGATCGCGAAGTGGTTGTTCGGGTTGGCCGTGGCGATGGACTTCGTGGCGTCGCCGAGCAGGAAGCCGACGGTCACGGTGAGCTTGCAGCCCTGCTGGACCATGGAGCGAAGGTTGGGGTCGTAGTCGGTGTCTGCCTTGGACTGGACGTGCTTCTCCTGGATGCCGAGGTCCTTGACGGCGCTCTGGAGGCCCTCGAAACCGGACTGGTTGAAGGACTTGTCGTCGAATCCACCGGAGTCGGACACCATGCATGCGGTGTAGTCGGACGCGGTGGCTGAACCTGAGGGGCCGGACGAGGACGGAGCGGCCCCGCAACCGCTGAGCAGCAAGGCGGACGCACCGAGGGTGGCCACACCGGCCATTGAACCGCGCTTGAAGCCGGCACGCAGTGATTTCTTCAATTTTCCTCCAGGGATGATGCGAGTGGCGCTACGGTGGTATTCAATGAGTGTCCGTTTCGGCGCTGAAATTCTGTTTTCACTGAAGGCACGCAGCACTGCGCCGGAGCGCACTGATGGCACCTACTGTAGTGGCCTGCGCCACGTCCCCATAGCACGGCGGGAGCCCATCCGGGAGATTGTTTACAAGTTGTTACCAAGCAGTAGGGGCACCGCGGAATGCGGTGCCCCTACTGCGTGTGCGTGTTTGTGGCAGTTACAGCCGGACCAGCATCTTGCCGGTGTTTGCCCCGTCCAGGAGGTCCATGAACGCCTGCGGTGCGTTCTCCAGTCCGTCCACGATTGTCTCGTCGTAGCGCACGGTTCCGTCCGCCAGCCAGCCAGCCATCTTCTCCGCGAACTCTGCCGCGTGCTGCCGCTGTCCGCCCACCAGGAAGCCGCGAAGGGTCAACTGCTTGCCGATCGCCTGCATCAGGTTGTGGGGTGCCGGAGTGGGTTCGGTTGAGTTGTACTGCGCGATGGCACCGCACATGGCCACCCGGCCGCCCACGTTGAGGACCGCCAGGGCAGCCTCGAGGTGTTCGCCGCCCACGTTGTCGAAGTAGACGTCAATGCCCGCCGGGCCGGCGGCCTTCTCCAGTTGCTCCACGACGGGACCATCGTGGTAGTCGAAGGCGGCGTCAAAGCCAAGCTCCAGGAGACGGGCGACTTTGGCGGGCGAGCCGGCCGAGCCGATGACGCGAGAGGCGCCCATGGCTTTGGCGATCTGTCCCACCAGGGAGCCAACGGCACCGGCCGCACCCGAAACGAAGACGGCGTCCCCCGGCTTGAATTCGGCAACCTTCAGCAGGCCGGTGTAGGCCGTCAGCCCGGTCATGCCCAGGGCGCCAAGGAACGCGGACGCCGGTGCCAGGTCCGTGCGGGCCGGGGTGGCAGCAGCGCCGTCCACCACCGCATACTCCCGCCAGCCACGGGAATGCACGACGACGTTGCCCTCCTTATGCGCCGCCGAACGCGACGAGATCACCTCACCCACCGCGCCGCCGTCGAGCGCCTCGCCCACGGCGAAGGGGGCGGAGTAGGACTTGACGTCATTCATCCTGCCCCGCATGTAGGGGTCCACGGACATGAAAAGGTTCCGGATGAGGATCTGGCCGTCCTCAAGCGCCGGCAGCGGCGACTCGGCCAGTTCGAAGTTTTCCCTGGAAGGACGGCCCACGGGGCGGGAGGCCAGCCGGATTTCGCGGGTGGTGGTTGCAGTGACTGTGCTCATGCTGCGTACTCCAGAATCTTGATGTCGACATTGATGTTGCCGCGCGTGGCGTTCGAATACGGGCAGACCTGGTGCGCCTTGGCCACCAGGTTTTCTGCCGTGGCGAGGTCCAGCGCCGGCAGGGCAATTTCCAGTTCGGCGGCCAGGCCGAAGCCGGCTCCGCCGTCCAGCTGTCCCAGGTGGATTTTCGCTGCCACTGCCGAATCTGACAGGTCGGCGCCCGCTTTGCGGCCTACCAGGCGCAGTGCGGAATGGAAGCAGGCGGCATACCCGGCGGCGAACAGCTGTTCAGGGTTGGTGCCCTGGCCGTTGCCGCCCAGTTCGACCGGGCTGGCGAGGTCCACGGCCAGCTTGCCGTCGTTGCTGCGTGCGGCGCCGTCACGGCCTTCGCCCGAGGCCAGCGCCTCGGCGGTGTAGAGAGTCTTCACGAAAGATATCCGTCCTATAGGTGGGATGGTGCAGTGTGTGGGTTCACAACGATTCATGCAGTGCGGCCGTGAGCTTGCCCAGGGTGGTCCGCAGTTGTTCGAGTTCATCCACGGAAAGCCCAGCGGCATCCGCCAGCCGCTGCGGAATGGCGCTGGCCGGGCCGCTGAGGTTTCGGCCGGCGGGCGTCAGGTGGATCGCGACGCGTCGTTCGTCCTCGCCGGACCGCCGCCGCTCCACGAGCCCCAGGGCTTCCAGCCGCTTGAGCAGCGGCGACAGGGTACCCGAGTCGAGGCCAAGTTCCCCGCCGAGTTCCTTCACGCCCCGGGGTTCGCTCTCCCACAGGACCAGCATCACCAGGTACTGCGGGTAGGTGAGCCCCAGTTCGTCCAGGACGGGCCGGTACACGGCGGTGGCGGCACGGGACGCGGAGTACAGCGCAAAACATACTTGCCGGTCCAGGCGGGGTGCTTCTGTCATACAAATACCGTACGGCACAATTAAATTGTGCACAACTTAACTGGGCTGGGTGCCCCGTCTGCCGCCGTTTAACCCACGACGGCGGCAGCACGCTTTTCCCGGTTAGGCCCGGCGCCCTGCCGGGCGGCCAAGGTTACGGAACAGGCGCCTGCTCGAGGTCCCTGATGGTCCGCAACGCCGCTGCGGTGAGGACCCGGATGCCCAGGCCAAGGGAGCGCTCGTCGAGGATGTAGTCGCCGCGGTGGAGGTCGAAGTCCTCGCCACCGGGCGTCTTGGTGCCCAGCCGCATCATCGCTCCAGGAAGTTCCGCAAGGAACCAGGCAAAATCCTCGCCACCCATGGACTGCGGGGTCAGCACGACGGCGCTTTCGCCGATTTCGGCGCGGGCGGCCGCCTCGATAATGGCGGTCTCGTGTTCAGAGTTCACCACCGGCGGCACTCCCCTGGTGTGCTCCAGGTGGACGTCCACCCCGTACGGCGCGGCCACTTGGTGGACCACTTCGTCAAGGAGTTCACCGGCGGCGTGCCAGGCCTCCCGGTCCAGGCAGCGCATGGTTCCCGCCATGTAGCCGGAACCGGGGATGGCATTGGGCGCCGAGCCGGCCGTGATCTGGCCCCACACCACGGACACGCCGCTCCGGACATCCACGCGGCGTGACAGCACGGCCGGAACGTTTACGGCGATCTGGGCCAGCGCGAACACCAGGTCTTCAGTGAGGTGCGGCCGGGACGTGTGGCCGCCGCGGCCGGAGAGTTCAATGCGGATGGTGTCCGATGCCGAGGTGATGGCACCTATCCGGGTCCCCACCTTGCCCACTTCAATCCGGGGGTCGCAGTGCAGAGCCAAAATCCGCGGAACACCGTCCAGGACACCCTGTTCAATGCAGGAATGCGCGCCACCGGGCATGGTCTCCTCCGCCGGCTGGAAGATGATCCGGACGGTAGCGCCGAGGGGCGACTCCTGGTGCATCCGGTTCAGGACCAGGGCGATGCCCAGCATGGTGGCAGTATGCACGTCATGGCCACAGGCGTGCGTGACGCCATGGTTCTTCGACGCGAACGGCAGGCCCGTCTCCTCGATGATGGGCAGGGCATCGATGTCCCCCCGAAGGGCTGTGGCGATGGGACCGTCACCCACGTCCACCGTCAGCCCCGTGCCTTCAAGGCGGCGGGGGCTCAGGCCTGCAGCTTCGAGCCGTTCGGCGAGCTTATCGGTGGTGCGGAACTCCTTGAAGGACAGCTCCGGGTGCGCATGCAGGTCCCGGCGAAATTCGATCAGTTCCGGCAAAAGCGGTTCGAGCCAGGGGGCCACCAGGGCGGTGGGCTCGGCTTCAGTAGTGTAATTGCGCACTGCTTCACTCTAGCGAGAGTGTCGGCTTTAGCGCCCATCACGGACGTCGCATTACACCCGGACCCCGCCGGCACGGGCTGCGCCGGCGGGTTCCAGTCAGAGGACGTCCGTGTCGCCGCTTGCCTTGAGCGCGTCCACGGCAGCCTTGACGCGCTGGGAGTTGGCCATTGTGGTCACCAGCAGGGCGTCCGGCGTGTCGACGATGACAACGTCCTGGATGCCGATCAGGGCGATCACGCGCTTGGTGTCGGTGACAACAACGCCGCTTGAGTTCTC
This sequence comes from Arthrobacter sp., assembly GCA_035475035.1. Lineage (GTDB taxonomy): Bacteria > Actinomycetota > Actinomycetes > Actinomycetales > Micrococcaceae > Arthrobacter. The sequence goes on along the minus strand of DATIMT010000127.1, from coordinate 39,111 downwards.
GGTGAACACGCGGGCGCCTTCGCCGAGGACGGTGACGTCGTCCACTTCCTTGGCGCTGTTGAGGCGGCCTACCGATGCAAAGTCGCCAACGTCGTCCCAGCGGAAGGTGCCGGGCACGACGGCGACGTCCCCGGCTTCGGCGGCGGGCTCGGCCACTGCGTAGTCGATGGCAATCTTGGGCAGGGTGGGCCAGATACGGGCCGTGACCTCGTCACGCTCCGGGGTGTCCCAGGCACGGGCGATTTCCTGCAGGCCCTGGAACAATTCGGGCTGGTTTGCCTCAAGGTGCTTGAGCATCAACGCCACCGGCGCCACGAACATACCCGCGTTCCATACGTAGTCACCGCTGTCCACGTATTGCTGGGCCACCACTTCGTCCGGCTTTTCGACGAATTCCACCACGTCATGGGCACTGGGAGCACCCTCTATATGGAGAGCCCTGCCGGAGCGGATGTATCCAAAACCGGTGGACGGGTGGGTGGGCTTGATGCCGATGGTGACGATCTTCCCGGCGGCAGCCGTGTGGATCGCTTCGCGGACAGCCTGCTGGAACAGGTGGTCCGGGCTGATCACCTGGTCGGCGGCGAAGGAACCCATGATGGTGTCAGGATCCCGCTCATGCAGGATTGCCGCTGCCAGGCCGATTGCCGCACCGGAATCCTTGGGCTCCGACTCAAGGACGAGGTCCGCGTCGTCCACCTCCGGAAGCTGGCGGCACACGGCGTCACGGTGTGCTTTGCCGGTCACCACCAGCATCCGGTTGCCCGCGAGTGGGTGCAGCCGGTCGTAGGTGGCGCGCAGCAACGTGCTGCCCGATCCCGTGAGATCGTGAAGGAACTTGGGAGCTGCTGCCCGTGACAGGGGCCAGAGGCGGGTCCCCACTCCGCCAGCCGGAATCACCGCAATGAAGCGGTCAAGGGGTGAAGCCGGGCTTGTCACTTTGTCTGTACTCATCACGGCTACTTTAGCGGAAGGGCCGCAAGCCGCTCCTCCCGCAACCCAACGTTCCGCGTTTTGCAGCGCTGTCCAGCCCAAAAGCGCGCGGGGATGTGGTGTTCGTCTCATTTCCCCGGAAAATCCGCTCCAGTGCTGGGCACCAAGAAACTCCTAAATTGAATAAGCTGTTAGCGGAGCCTAGATTTAGGCCTGAGCTACGAGTGCTCTCGCAGCAGGCGTTCCCCCCGCATGGATCTCATGCCAGCGCCGCTGTGTTGCAGGGAGGTTTATCAGTGCCGACAAAACCAGCTGGCACCTTGTACCGCGGCCGTGAAGGCATGTGGTCCTGGGTAGGACACCGCATTACCGGTGTAGTGATCTTTTTCTTCTTGTTGGTCCACGTCCTGGACACCTCCTTGGTGCGTGTGTCACCGGAGGCCTACACCGCCGTGATCGGCGCCTACAAGAACCCCCTGATGGCGCTGGGCGAGACCGGCCTTGTTGCCGCCATCGTGTTCCACGCCTTCAACGGCCTGCGGATCATTGCGGTCGACTTCTGGAAGAAGGGCGCAAAGTACCAGCGGCAGATGCTGTGGGCAGTCCTGGCCCTGTGGGTCATCACCATGGTCGCCTTCTCCATCCGCCACCTGTCCCTCGCCCTCGGAGGTCACTAAGCCATGACTGCAACGATCGAGAGCCCCCGCAGCGGGCGGATCGCCCCCCAGTACCGCCGCAGCGGCGGCTCCCGGGGCAACTTTGAGATGATCGCCTGGCTGTTCATGCGCCTCTCCGGTGTGGTTCTGGTGGTCCTCATTTTCGGCCACCTCTTCGTGAACCTCATGGTGGGCGAAGGCATCCACGCCATTGACTTCGGCTTCGTGGCCGGCAAGTGGGCAGACCCGTTCTGGCAGGTCTGGGACCTGGCCATGCTCTGGCTGGCAATGCTGCACGGCACCAACGGCGTACGGACCATCATCAACGACTACGCCGAGAAGACGTCCACCCGCCGCTGGCTGAAGACCGTTCTCTACGCGGCCGCAGTGGTCATCATCCTCCTGGGCACCCTGGTCATCTTCACCTTCAACCCGTGCCCTGTGGTGAACGGCGTTGCCCTTCCGGGTGGATTCTGCCCTGCCTAGCACTGGCACAACCCCGGGCCCGCGGGCTTTTCCGCGGGCCCTGTTTTGCGGAGCAGGCAAAGCCGCCCCGTTGTTTCATAGCGAATTTTGAGAGAAAGAGCGTCTGGTATGCAGGTCCATAAGTACGACGTCGTCATCGTCGGTGCCGGTGGCGCTGGCATGCGCGCCGCGATCGAATCCGGTCAGCGCGCGCGCACAGCAGTACTGACCAAGCTCTACCCCACCCGCTCGCACACAGGTGCGGCGCAGGGCGGCATGTGTGCAGCCCTTGCCAATGTCGAGGAAGACAACTGGGAATGGCACACGTTCGACACCGTCAAGGGCGGCGACTACCTGGTTGACCAGGATGCCGCCGAGGTCATGGCCAAGGAAGCCATCGACGCCGTGCTGGACCTGGAAAAGATGGGCCTGCCCTTCAACCGCACCCCTGAAGGCCGCATCGACCAGCGCCGCTTCGGCGGACACACCCGCGATCACGGCAAGGCTCCGGTCCGGCGTGCATGCTACGCCGCGGACCGCACCGGCCACATGATCCTGCAGACCCTGTACCAAAACTGCGTCAAGCACAACGTTGAGTTCTACAACGAGTACTACGTCCTGGACCTGCTGACCGTTGAAGAGGATGCTGTCCGCGAGGACGGCACGCCCTACAAGCAGAAGCGCGTGGCCGGCGTCGTCTCCTACGACCTCGCGTCCGGTGAACTGCACGTGTTCCAGGCCAAGTCCGTGGTGTTCGCATCCGGTGGCGCCGGCAAGGTCTTCAAGACCACATCCAACGCCCACACCCTGACCGGTGACGGCATGGGCATCGCCTTCCGCCGCGGAATCCCCCTGGAGGACATGGAGTTCTTCCAGTTCCACCCCACCGGCCTTGCCGGGCTGGGCATCCTGCTGTCCGAAGCCGCCCGCGGTGAAGGTGCCATCCTCCGCAACTCGGAGGGTGAGCGCTTCATGGAGCGCTACGCCCCCACCATCAAGGACCTGGCACCGCGTGACATCGTGGCCCGCTCCATGGCCAACGAGGTCCGCGAAGGCCGCGGCTGCGGCCCGAACAAGGACTACGTCCTCCTGGACCTGACCCACCTGGAGCCGGCGCACATCGACGCCAAGCTGCCGGACATCACGGAGTTCGCGCGCACCTACCTGGGCGTGGAACCGTACACCGAGCCGGTGCCCGTGTTCCCCACCGCGCACTACGCCATGGGTGGCATCCCCACCAACATCACCACCGAGGTCCTCCAGGACAACGACACCGTGATCCCGGGGCTCTACGCCGCCGGTGAGGTGGCCTGCGTCTCCGTCCACGGCTCCAACCGCCTGGGCACCAACTCGCTGCTGGACATCAACGTGTTCGGGAAGCGCGCCGGCATCGCCGCCGCTGAATACGCCAAGACCGCCCAGTTCGTGGAGCTGCCGGAGAACCCGCTGGCCTACACCACCGAACTGCTGGACATTGCCCGCAACGGCACCGGCGACGAGAAGGTGGCGCAGATCCGCAAGGAGCTGCAGGACACGATGGACGCCAACATGCAGGTGTTCCGCACGGCCGAGACCCTGAACCAGGTGCTGCGCGACATCGCCTCCTTCGAGGAGCGGTACAAGCGCATCAACGTCCAGGACAAGGGCAAGCGCTTCAACCTGGACCTGCTCGAGGCCGTAGAACTCGGCTTCCTGCTGGAACTGGCCAAGGTCATGACCGTGGCCGCCCTGCACCGCGAGGAATCCCGCGGCGGACACTTCCGCGAGGACTTCCCCGAGCGTGACGACGAGAAATTCATGAAGCACTCCATGGCGTACAAGGATGACCATGCGCCGGCTGACGGATCGGCGGAATCAATCGCCGGCATCCGCCTCGCCACCAAGCCGGTTGTCTTTACCCGCTACGAGCCGATGGTGAGGAAGTACTAAGATGACCGCTGAAATCGCTGAGCCAGCCTCAAAGGTTGAACTTCCTGCCGGCGTTGGCGGGGGCGGGGAAATCCCCACGTTCGACGTCCACCTGCGGGTCCGCCGGTACAACCCGGAGGTTTCCGAGGAAGCCACCTGGGATGACTTCCACCTGACCATGTTCGGCACGGACCGCGTCCTGGATGCCCTGCACAAGGTCAAGTGGGAGACGGACGGCACGCTGTCCTTCCGCCGCTCCTGCGCCCACGGTGTGTGCGGCTCCGACGCCATGCGCATCAACGGCCGCAACCGCCTTGCCTGCAAGACGCTGCTGAAGGACCTGGACACGTCCAAGCCCATTACGGTGGAACCCATCAAGGGCCTGCCGGTGGAGAAGGACCTCATCGTGGACATGGAGCCCTTCTTCCAGTCGTACCGCGAGGTCATGCCCTTCCTGATCAACAAGGGCCACGAGCCCACCCGGGAACGCCTGCAGTCCGCCGAGGACCGTGAGCGCTTTGACGACACCACCAAGTGCATCCTGTGCGCCGCGTGCACGTCTTCCTGCCCCGTGTTCTGGACCGACGGCCAGTACTTCGGGCCCGCCGCAATCGTGAACGCACACCGCTTCATCTTCGATTCCCGTGATGATGCAGGCGACATGCGCCTGGAGATCCTCAACGACAAGGAAGGCGTGTGGCGCTGCCGCACCACCTTCAACTGCTCTGAGGCATGCCCCCGCGGCATCCAGGTCACGCAGGCCATCGCTGAAGTCAAGCAGGCCATCCTGGCCCGCAAGATCTAGGCACTTTCACCAAAGACATCACGGCCGACGGCGTCACTCACCAGTACTGAAAACGTACGGTGAGCGGCGCCGTCGTCGTTCCAGCGCTAAACCAGGCAGATGCTCCATCACTTTTGGTCCCTAAAAGCCCGCTTTGGGAACCAAAAGTGATGGAGCAAGCTGTACCTAGAAAGGGGTCCCTTTGTCCCGCTCCGAAAAAGTGTCTTTCGCCGGTTCCACCGGTGAGATGCTGTCCGGAATCATTGACGTCCCGGAGGGCTCCATCAAGGGCTGGGGGGTCTTTTCGCACGGTTTCACGCTGGGGAAGGACAGCCCCTCCGCGTCCCGCATGTGCAAGGCGCTGGCTGACAGCGGCATCGGCATGCTGCGCTTCGACAACCTGGGCCTGGGAGGCTCGGCCGGGGAATGGTCCGCGGGCTCGTTCAGCCACAAGGTGGCGGACACTGTGAAGGCTGCCGAGTTCATGCGCGGCGAAGGGAAAGAAATTTCCCTTCTGGTGGGACACTCGTTCGGCGGCGCCGCTGTCCTTGCCGCAGCCAGGGAAATTCCCGAGCTCGACGCCGTTGCCACCGTGGGGGCGCCCTTCTCCCCCAAGCATGTGGCCCACGTTTTCGATGCTGCGCTGGACAGGATCCTGAGCGAGGGCAGCGCCGAGGTGGACCTCGGCGGCAAGCGGGTGGAGATCCGCCGGCACTTCGTGGAGGACCTGGAGAACGCGGACCTGACGGACTGCATCAGGCAGTTGCACAAGCCGTTGATGGTACTGCACTCCCCCACTGACAACACCGTGGGGATCGAAAACGCCAGCACCATCTTCCAGACGGCCCGGCACCCACGGAACTTCGTGTCCCTGGAGGGAAGCGACCACCTTCTCACCGGGAAAGGCCAGGCTGCCCGGGCGGCGCGGATTATCGCCGCCTGGGCCGACCAGTACCTCGACGCGGCTGACCCTGCCTGACCCGGGCCGCTCCGGGGCCCGGGTCAGGAGTGCGGCCCTACTTGCCGATCGCCGCCTTGCTCTCGCTGATCCACTGTTCCGCAGCCTTCTCCGGTGTAAGCCGCTTGAACAGGACGTCCGTATTGATCCGCGCAGTGATCTCGGAAACAGCGGTTGAACCGGTGGGGCCAATGTACGTGGGGGCGAAGTCCATTTTGCCAATCTGGTTGATGTACTCCGCTTCCACCTTGCCCTGTGGTGTGAGCAGGTCCTTAATCGCTGTCCGCATTTCAGCGTTGCCGGGAATTCCCCTGTCGCTCTGGATGATCTTGGCCGCGGACTCGTTGTTGACCAGGAAGTTCACCAGCTTTGCGGCGGCGTCGGTGTGCTTGCTGCGCGCGGAGATGGTGTAGAACTGCGAGGACTGAAGCCAGATTCCCGGAGTGGGCTTTTCGCCGGGGAGCTTGAGCAGCCTCAGGTCGGCGCCGGAGGCCTTGCTGAGGGCAGTCAATGAATTGCTCCATGTGAGCATCATCCCGGCCTTCCCCATGCCCATGAGGGTCTGCTCCGTGCTGACATTGAGCTTCTCCACCGTTTCCGAGGCACTTGGAGCGGCACCCGACTCACTCAACTTCAGCGAGTAGTCGAAGTAGTCCTGTACCGTTTGGTTGCCCAACCCCAGTTGGCCGTCCTGGGTGTAAAGGGATTCGCCGCGCTGGCGGGCGAAGGCGTCGAGGGAGTCGTGGGTGAGGACGGTTGCCGTTCCGTACGTACCCTTCGGGCTCTTGTTGGTGATGTCGGTGGCAATCCTGGCGAAGTCGTCCCAGCTCCAGTTGCTGTCGTCCGGGAGGGAAACGCCGGCTGCAGCGAAGACGGCCGGGTTGACCACTATCGCCAGCGCGTTGGCTCCGGTGGTGACGCCGTACTGCTTGCCCTTGACCTGCCCGTTTTCCCGCGCCCCCTGGTCAATCTTGGACAGGTCAAGCGACCCCTCCACCTTCGACAGGTCCAGCAAGGCCCCGCGGTTGGCATACTCGGCCGGATAGGCGCCGCCCATGGTGATGACGTCAGGGGCATCGTTGGCGGCCACCTGGGTGGCAAGTTTGTCGAAGTAGCCGCTGATGTCGCCGTACTCGGGTTTGACTTTAATATTGGGGTTCGCCGCTTCGAATTCCGCAATGGCCTTGTTGGTCAGGTCCGCGCGGCCCGCGTTGCCCCACCAGGAAAAACGGATTTCCACCGGCCCGTCCTCGGCCTTGTTGGAGGAGGGACTGGAGCAGGCGGCGGTCGTAGCGAGCAGGGCTGCTGCGGACAGGATGGCAATGGATTTGCGGATGCCTCGGATACCGTGACGCGTCATTGGGCAGGCTTCTTCCTCAGTCAGGAGGTGGGCTGGAAAACGGTTCCTGAAACGTATCAAAGGTGTATGTTTGGGTCAATAGTTTCTGCCTTGAACTATTCTTCAGGCGACAATGCAGACAGCAACAGGAGGGCGTGCAGAGTGCACAGCGAAAGCACCAGCGGCAGTTCGGCATCCCATGCCAGGATCGACCGCAAGGAACTCGTGCAGCGCCACAACGTCCGGCAGCAGCACCTCGATCCGCGAAGCCCCGTCTCGGTGGGAAACGGTGAATTCGCCTTCACCATGGACCTCACAGGCCTCCAGACACTTCCCGATGAGTACCCTGTAGGCGCCCGCGAAGACCTGCCGCCGGGCACGCTGCTGGGCACCCAGTCCCAATGGGGATGGCACTCTGTGCCCCCTCCACAGCCTTACGACCTGGCCGGCTCGACCGTTCTCTACGATTCGCCCCGCGGCCCGGTGCCCTACGTGGACATGGTGGGCGATATCGTCAACGACCGCGAAAGGGATACTTCCGCTGCGGAAACCTGGCTCCGCGCGAACGCCCATCGACTGGACCTGGGACGGATCGGCCTGCGCTGGATGGAGGGCGGCACAGAGCGGGCAATCACCAAAGCTGAGGTGGCGGATACCGAACAAACCCTGGATCTGTGGACTGGAGTGGTGACCAGCCGCTTCACAGTGGCAGGCCAGCCGGTCAAAGTCACGACGGCGTGCCACCCCGACCGGGACGAGCTCGGCTTCCGCGTGGAATCACCCGCTCTTGGCTCCGGTTTGGTGGTCGGCGTCGGCTTTCCTTATGGCTCTGAGGCCTGGCACGACGCCGCCGACTGGAACAGCCCGGACGCCCACACAACGTCGCTCGCTGAACCAGTGGCCGCAGAAGGCCACGGTGACGCCAAGGTCTGGACCGCCAGCCGCGAGTTGGACAATTCCCGCTACCAGGTGATGATCACGGGACACGACTTCACGGTGACGCACATGGAACAACACCACCTGCGGATCGTGCCCCGCACTCCGGACGGGCCGGGGGGCGGAGTATTGGACTTCTCCATTGCTTTCAGCTCCAGCGCGGACGGTGACTGCATTCCACGGGGAAACAACCGGCTGGCTGCCGGAGCACCCAAGGAAGGCAGGCCCGGCCCAGGGGGTAGCGGCGTCGTGCTTTCACCGGCGGAGGGTGTGGCTTCGGCGTCCGCTGGGTATTGGCCGGAATTCTGGTCCTCCGGCGGCGCAATCGAACTTGCTGCAACTGACGATCCCCGGGCCAGCGAGCTGGAGCGCCGCATTGTGCTGTCCCAGTACCTCACGGCGATTAACTGCTCCGGGTCCCTGCCGCCCCAGGAAACAGGGTTGGTATGCAATTCCTGGCGGGGCCGCTTCCACTTGGAGATGCACTGGTGGCATGCTGCCCACTTTGCGCACTGGAACCGGCCGGAGCTCCTCCTGCCATCCCTCCGCTGGTACTCAACGGTGCTGGAGAGCTCCCGGCAGACGGCCAGGATGCAGGGGTTCGACGGCGTCCGCTGGCCGAAGCAGGTGGGTCCGGACGGCAGGGAGAGCCCCAGCCCCATCGGGACGTTCCTGATTTGGCAGCAACCGCATCCCATCCACTTGGCGGAACTGCTCTACCGGGCCAACCCCAGCCCGGCGGTACTCGAGGAGTTCGCGGGGATCGTTTTCGAATCCGCGGCGTTCATGGCCAGTTTCGCGCACCCCACCGTGCGGGGGTTTGAGCTGGGGCCGCCGCTCATTCCCGCACAGGAAAGCTACGGGTCGCTCCGCGCCACCGTCACCAACCCGACCTTCGAACTGGCCTACTGGCAGTGGGGGCTCCGAATAGCCACAGAATGGCGGGAGCGGCTGGGCCTGGAACCCGTCGAATCCTGGTTGGCGGTGGCCGACGGCCTGGTGCCTCCGCGCGTGGTCGATGGTGTGTACGCGGCCATGGATGTGGAACCCTTCACCATCAGGACAGACCACCCCTCGATGCTCTGCGCACTTGGCGTCCTCCCGCTGACGGACCTGATCGACGAAGGCGTCATGCGGGCGACCCTCGCCGATGTCTTGGCCGACTGGGACTGGGACAGTACCTGGGGCTGGGACTATCCGGTGATGGCCATGACGGCCGCCCGGCTGGGCGACCCCGAGGCCGCCGTCGACGCACTCCTGCGGGATGCCGGCAAGAACACGGTCCTGGTCAATGGGCACAACCGGCAGACGGACTCCCTGCCCCTGTACCTCCCCGGCAACGGCGGCCTGCTTGCCGCCGCAGCGCTCATGGCGGCGGGGTGGGACAACGGCCCGGACCGGCACGCCCCCGGCTTTCCGCCCGGTTGGACAGTAGCGTGGGAAGGCCTGGTGCGGGCGCCTTAACGGCCGGGTGCAGTGGCGCTCCCCTTCCGGCGCGCCTCAGGTTTGTGGCGTAGCCCGGCGGGCACCCAGGATCGTCTTGCGCGGAGTGCTGTCCGACTCCAGGTCCGCCTCACGGACAGCAGCCCAGCCGGCAGAGACAAGGTAGACCTGGCTGACCAGGTTGAACCAGATGAGCAGGCCAATGATGATGGCAAACGGCGCCAAAATGGGGTTGCGGCTGGCACCTCCGAGCAGCTCAGTGCTGAAGATCTGCAACACCGTGGTGCCCACGGCGGCGAGGATGGTGCCTTCGAGCAGTGCCTGGCGGGACAGCTTCAGCCGCGCGGCCAGCCGGAACATGATCAGCGCCGTGACCCAGTTCAGGACCAGTGGAACAACGATTTTGACGGAGGTGGTCAGCGGGCCGGCCAGGGCGTCGGTGAGGTGCAGGAGATTGGAAACCCAGCCGGCCGCGGTGCCGAACACCAGTGAAGCGCCCCCGCTGATCACCAGGGCCACCCCCAGCAGCAGGAGGGTGCCGGCGTCACGCAGCTTCATGAGGATGGGATTGACCATCAGCGGCGGCAGCTGCAGGACCCCGCGCAGGCCGTCCCGGAGGCCGTTGATCCAGCCGAGGGACGTGACCACGGTGACCAGGGCGCTGATCACCGCGGTCCAGCCGAGCCCATTGGGGTCCAGCAGGTCCTTGGGGTCCACCAGCCCCGGGCCGCCGTTAACCTTCAGGAGGCCGGGCGCACTGGAGGACACGCTGCCGATGATGGTCTGCAGCAGCGCCGGCTGGCCGCTGAGGACCAGGCCCGCGATGGAGAAGCCGGTAGCCAGCAGGCCGGTGATGGAGAAGAACATGTTGAAGCCGATGCCGGCGCTCATGAGCGGCCCGTAGTGGAGGGTGTAATGCCGGAAGGCCCGCATGGGCCGCAGGAGGTTCAGGCGCGCGGTAAGCCACTGCAGCAGGGCCATCAGGGCCCCGAACTTTCCCCCGGATTTGCGCGCCCGGTTCCATTCCATCTGCTTCTGGATGGCCTCCAGCTTCAGCTTGGTGTGCTCGGTAGGCAGCGGCTGCTGGTTACCCTGCGTCGGTTGGGGCGTCCGCGGCGGTGTCCGTGTAGCGGGTGCCGGCGTCGTAGTCAGTTTGGGTACCAAAGTCCAGCTCTTCCCGTAGCTGCCAGATGCCATCGGCATCATGCTCATAGAGTCCCATGCTAACCACTGGGAAGGTGGCGCTGTAGTTCTTCAGCACCGTTTCGGCTTCATCCAGGCTTTCCGGCGCGACGTCGTGGGCAATGGTGACATGGGGATGGTAGGCAAAGGGAAGTTCGCGGTGGAGCGGGCCCTGCTGGAGCCTGCGGTGCAGGTCCACGCAGTCATCGAAGCCGTCCGCCACCTTGATGAAGACCACCGGAGACACGGGCCGGAAGGTTCCGGTCCCGGCGATGGTCACCATGAACGGGCGCTGGCATCGGGCCACTTCGCGGACATGCCGGCGGGTTGCCTCCCAATCCTGGGTGGGGGTGGTGGTGACCAGCGTGATGTGCGCCGGGACCACGTCTGCCAACGGATCGCCGAAGGACGCCCGCCAACGCTGCAGTTCTTCGGCGATGTCGGCTGGAAAGCCCAGGATGACGCCCACACTGGTTTCTTCACTGCCGGCCACGGCGCGTTCCGCGGCATCCTGGCCTGACTGGTGTCCGAAGCGGTCGGCCAGGGTACGCTCTACCGGGCCGGCAGCGCAGGCACCTCCCCTGGTGGTGACGTTTCTCGAAGACATGGTGCTAGCGGACCCCTGCGAGGCTGAGGGACGGCAGGAAGCCCATGCGGTCGTACACCTGGCCAAGGGTTACGGAGGCGATCTCGCGGGCCCGTTCCGCACCCAGAGCCAGCAGCCGGTCAAGTTCGGCGGGATCGGCCATCAGTTCATTGGTGCGGTTGCGGAGCGGAGTGATGAAGTCCACCACCACCTCGGCGAGGTCCACCTTGAGATGGCCGTACATCTTGCCCTGGTACTCGGCTTCGAGTTCCGCCACCGACTTGCCCGTGAGGGAGGAGTAGATGGTCAGCAGGTTGGACACCCCGGGCTTTTCTTCGGCGTCGAAGCGGATGTCCGTGCCGGCGTCGGTCACTGCCGACTTGATGCGCTTGGCCGCGATCTTGGGATCCTCCAGCAGCTGGATGGCGCCGTTGGGTGACTCCCCTGTTTTTGACATCTTGGCGCTGGGATTCTGGAGGTCGTAGATCTTGGCGCTTTCCTTCACGATCGTAGCCTCGGGAACCGTGAAGGTGTGGCCAAACCGGGTGTTGAAGCGCTGCGCCAGGTTCCGCGTCAGTTCCAGGTGCTGCCGCTGGTCCTCGCCGACGGGCACCAGGTCGCTCTGGTAGAGGAGGATGTCCGCGGCCATCAGCGTCGGGTAGGCGAAAAGACCCAGCGTGGCCGCGTCCGCCCCGGACTTCTGGGTTTTGTCCTTGAACTGGGTCATGCGGGAGGCCTCACCAAATCCGGTAATGCAGTTCAGCGCCCACGCCAACTGGGCATGCTCGGGAACATGGGACTGGACGAAGAAGATGCTCTTGTCCGGATCGATGCCGGCCGCGATGTACTGGGCCGCCACGATGCGGGTCCGCTTGGCCAGTTCCGAGGGCTCGAAGTCCACCGTGATGGCGTGCAGGTCCGGGATGAAGAAGACGGCGTCGTACTCCGCCTGCATGTCCACCCAGTTGCGCACGGCACCGATGTAGTTGCCCAGGTGCAGGGAATCGGCGGTGGGCTTGGCGCCGGAAAGAATGCGCTTCTTGGCGGTGGGGGAAGTCTGGCTGGTCATGGAAAAACTTTCGGGCTTAGAGCTGGTAATCCACTACCAGCGGGGCGTGGTCGGAGAAGCGGGTGTCCCAGGAGGCTGCACGGTCCACGACGGCCGAAATGGCAGAGGCCGCCAGTTCCGGGGTGGCCAGGTGGTAGTCGATGCGCCAGCCGGTGTCGTTGTCGAATGCCTTGCCGCGCTGGGACCACCAGGTGTAGGGCCCGTCAACGTCGCCGGCAAGGTTGCGGTGGACGTCCTGCCAGCCGATCTCCTCGCCGAAGAAGCGGTCGAAGTAGGCGCGTTCCTCCGGCAGGTGGCCGGCTTTCTTGAGGTTGCCCTTGGAGTTCCTGATGTCTTTGGGCGTGTGGGCCACGTTAAGGTCCCCCACCACCAGGGCGTGGTCGCTGTGCTTGGACAGCTCAGGCAGCCGAGTGCTCATGACGTCCAGGAAGCGGAACTTGTCATCCTGCTTGGGAGTGCCCACTTCACCGGAGTGCACGTAGGCACTGGCAACGGTGAGCTGGACGGGGTTGCCGGCGGCGTCGGGGACACGGAAGTCGGCTTCCACCCAGCGCCCAGCCGTGGCAAAGTAGTCATCCCCGATGCCGTTCCTGGTTTCCAGCGGTTCCTGGCGGGAGGCAATGGCGACGCCGGCACGGCCTTTTGCTTCGGCCTCGGCGTGCAGGATATGCCAGTCCTCCCCCAGCAGCTCCCGGACGACGGCGTCAGGGGCGCGGACTTCCTGCAGGCAGAGGATGTCCACTTCGCGCGGCTCCAGCCAGGCCGCCATACCGTTTTTGTAGGCAGCCCGGAGGCCGTTTACGTTGACGGATGCGATGCGAAGGTGGTCCTTCTTCAATGCCGAGCTCACCCGCTCCACTCTAGTCGATGACCGTTCCGGTCACCGGCTCCCCGCTGCCGCCGGAGGATTTGATCATGTCCCGGGCGTTGGTGGCTGTGATCTCGATGGTTTCCAGGGCGCGGTTGATGGTGTCCTGGTTGGCGGCGGCGCCCTTGGCGCGCTCTTCCTCCACCACGCGGACCTGTACCTGGACGATCTTGAAGGAGTGGTCCAGCTTCAGGTCGCGCACCTCATCGGCATCGGTACGTTCGTAGATCACGCGGGTTCCGCCGTGGTCGGCGGAGGCGTGCGACGGCGCGCGGCCGGCTGCCGTGTTGAACGCGTCGTGGGCTTCGGACAGCTTGGCCCCGGCCTTCCTGGCGGCCTTTTGGATGCTGAAGACCACGAACAGCGCCAGGGCGAGCCAGAAGGTGGCGATGACGGCAACAACCCAGCCCACGACGTCGTTCTGGTTGGCGGCGAAGATGACGGCCACCACAAAGGCGGTCACCAGGACCATCAGGCCCGGCCCGCTGATCCGGAACATCGAAAAACCGCCCCTGGCGGGCTTGGCGGATGAGGAGGAGCTGCCCAAAGTTCGCATGCAGCTATTGTCTCAAACGGCGGACCGTGCTCCCGCCGCCTTCCACCCCCGGCGAACACTTTCCCACGCCGGCGCCTACTTCAGGAACAGGCTCCGCAGGCGCAAAGTAGTGAGCAGCATGCCGACGGCGGTCATCACCAGGTAGTAGCCGATATGCAGCGGCGTGGCCGCCGTAAAGGTGCCCACGCTGATCTGCCGCAGCAGTTCCACGCCGTGCCACAGCGGCATGGCCTGGATGAACCACTGGATGGGCTGCGGGTAGACGCTGAGGGGGTAGAACGTGGCGCTGAACAGGAACATGGGCAGCAGGATGAAGTTGATCCAGTCCATCTGCTGGAAGGTCTTGAGGAAACTCGTGATGCCCATGCCCAGGCTGGCGAACCCAAAGGCGATCAGCACCGACGCCGGGATCATCAGCAGTGCCCACGGCGTGGTGATCAGTCCCATGACCCCCATGACAGCCGTGAAGCCGGTGGCGTAGAGCATCCCCCGCAGCAGCGCCAGGAAGATCTCGCCCAGGGCTACATCCAGCGGACCCAGCGACGTATAGAGCATCCCCTGGTAGAGCTTGGCGAAGTTCATCTTGAAGAAGACATTCCAGGTGGAGTCGTAGACCGCACCGTTCATGGCCGAGACAGCGAGCAATGCCGGTGCGATGTAGGCCGCGTAGCTGATGGTGGTTCCATCGGGTCCCTGGACACTGCCCACGATCGCGCCCAGGCCCACCCCCATGGAGATGAGGAACAGGACCGGCTCGAAGAAGCCGGAGACCATCACCAGCCAGTTGGTGCTGCGCGTAGCCATCAGTCCCCGCGCGATGACTGCCCTCGCATTGCGCGAATACAGCGGCCCAAACCTGCGGTTGCGGGCCTGCTCCGTCACGCTCCGGGAGGAGCCCCCGTAGGCCAGTCCGCCGGTGCCCCGCGTCCCGCCGGAGAATGTGCTCACTGGCCCATCCTTAGCGCAAAACGGCGCCGGGTCAGGGCCCAGCCCAGAACTGCCAGCCCTACCAGGACGGCAACGTGAAGGACCGTGAGCAGCGGCGGTTCCCGGTATCCGAAGCTGAGCACCCGGCCCAGTTCGGTGCCGTGCCAGATGGGTGAGATCCAGCCCACCCAGCGGACTGCCAGCGGCAGGTTGTCCAGCGGGAAGAACGTCCCGGAGAACAGGAAGAGCGGCATCACAATGAACCGCATCACCAGCGCGAATTGGCCCTTATCCTCGGTGATCGAGGCGGAGTACGCCATGAGGGGCAGCCCAAACGCCAGCCCTGTCAGGGTGGCGACCAGGACAGCAGCCCATCCCCAGCCCGACGGCGAGGCACCGAACAGTGCCACGGCTGCGAAGTAGATGGCTGACTGCAGCACCAGGCGCAGCGTCACGGCCATGATCTGGCCGGCGGCGATTTGTTGTGGTGTCAGCGGCGAGGCGTGCGGGCCGTAGTAGATCCGCCGCCACTTGAATCCGTCCATGATGGGAAATGTAAACTCGTTGGCCGCCGTCATCACGGCTGCGGACACCAGCAGCGCCGGGGCGATAAAGGCGAGGTAGGACACGCCTCCGAAGGCTGCGGTGCCCGTGTCCACCAGGGTGGCCAGGCCCACCCCCATGGCGAAGAGGTACGCCACCGGCTGGCCCACGCTGTACATCAGGATGGACCAGGTGTATCCCCTCATCACCCGGAGCACCTGCTCCGCGTAGTAGAAGGCACCCCAGCGACGCGCCCGGGCGGCCGAAACCTCCGGCGCATGCGCGCGCAAACCGGCCGGCACGGCAGCGGCCTCCTGTCGTTTAGCTGCCCGTCGTTTAGCTGCCTGCGGCTCAGTCAACGAGGCTCCGGCCGGTGAGCCGGAGGAACACGTCTTCCAGCGACGACCTACGGACCAGCGATGTCAGCGGCCTCAGGCCGCGGGACGAGACCTGCTCAAGGGCTGACTCGCCGTCGTGCGCGTACATCAGCACCCGGTCCGGCAGCACCTCAAGCCGTTCCCCGATGCCTTCCAGCTGCGATCCGATCGTGGCGTTGCGCTCGGAACCAAACCGCAGCTCCACCACCTCCCGGGTGGAGTGCTCGCGGATCAGCCGCGCGGGCGAACCCTCAGCCATGATCCGGCCCTTGTCCACCACAATCAGCCGATCGCAGAGCTGCTCGGCCTCGTCCATGTAGTGCGTGGTAAGGATCAGGGTGACGCCCTGCTCCTTGAGCCGGAACAGCCGGTCCCAGAGGATGTGGCGGGCCTGCGGGTCCAGCCCGGTGGTGGGCTCGTCCAACAGCAGGATCCGCGGCTCATTGATGAGCGACCGCGCGATGGTGAGCCGGCGCTTCATGCCGCCGGAGAGCGCGTCCACCTTGGATTTTGCCTTTTCCGTCAGCTGGGCGAATTCCAGCAGTTCGTCGGCTTTGGGCCTGAGGTAGCTCATGGGCAGGCCGAAGTAGCGGCCGTAGACCAGCAGGTTGTCCCGGACGCGCAGTTCCTCGTCCAGGTTGTCCTGCTGCGGCACCACACCCAGGTGGGCGCGCACCTCGGGACCGTGCGTATCCGGGTCCAGGCCCATGATGGTGAGCCGCCCGGACGTTCTCCTGGTGACGCCGCCGATCATCTTCATGGTGGTGGACTTGCCCGCACCGTTGGGACCGAGCAGCCCGAAGGACTCCCCCGCAGGCACGGTGAACGAGATGCCGTCCACGGCGGCCACGTCGCCATAGGTCTTGGTGAGGTTTTCGGCGGAGATGACGGTGGCTGGCGGCGGATGGGCAGTGAGCATGCCGGAGGGGGCCATGGCTTCGTTGTGCACCCTCCGCAGACTAGTGGAGACGCAGGGCATCTGGAAGGGTGCTTGCAGTTTCGTTGTTAAACGGCCGACGGCGGCACGGCGCCATTCGTGCGAAAGGTGCCGCGCCGCCGTCGTGCGTTCAGCGGGTGTTACTGTGCGATGCCTGCTGCGCGTTCCGCAGCCTCCACCACGTTGGTCATCAGCAGAGCCACGGTCATGGGGCCGACGCCGCCGGGGTTCGGCGAAATCCAGCCGGCCACCTCCGCCGCTGCGGGATCGATGTCGCCGTAAACGCGGCTCTTGCCGGTCTCCGGATCCGTCTCACGGGTGACGCCAACATCGAGCAGGGCGGCGCCGGGCTTCACGTCTGCAGCCTTGACGATGTGCTTCACACCGGCTGCGCCAACAATGACGTCCGCCTGCCGCAGCAGCTCCGACAGGTTCCTGGTACCCGTATGGGTCAGGGTCACGGTGGCGTTGACGTCCCGCCGCGTGAGCAGCAGGCCGATCGAGCGGCCGATCGTGACGCCGCGCCCCACCACCACAACGTGCTTGCCTGCCAGGCTGTATCCATTGCGCTCGAGGAGCTCGATGACTCCCCGCGGCGTGCACGGTAACGGCGTGGTGATCTTGTGGTTGACGTTCAGCACCAGCCGGCCGAGGTTGGTCGGGTGCAGGCCATCGGCGTCCTTGGCGGGATCAATACGCTCCAGGATGGCGTCGGTGTCCAGGTGCTTGGGCAGCGGGAGCTGCACAATGTAGCCGTGGCAGGCGGGATCCGCATTGAGTTCGTCAATGAGGGCCTCCACTTGTTCCTGGGTGGCATCCGCGGGAAGCTCGCGCTGAATCGAGTTCATCCCGATTTGCGCGGACTGCTTGTGCTTCATGGAGACGTAGAGCTGCGAGGCAGGGTCCGCGCCCACGAGCACCGTGGCGATTCCCGGGATGACGCCCTTGGCCTTGAGTGCGGCCACGCGTTCGGTCAGCTCAGCCTTGATGGACGCGGCGGTAGCCTTGCCGTCAAGGATCTGCGCGGTGGTGGTCTCAGTCATTGGTCACCACTGCTCGTGCTGGGGGTAGAGCGGGAAGTCCGCTGCCAGCTTGTCCACACGCGCCTGCAGGGTTTCGACGTCGGCGCTGTTGCCTGCCTTGAGGGCGGTGGCGATGATCTCGGCGACCTCGGTGAATTCGGCAGCGCCGAATCCGCGGGTGGCCAGGGCCGGGGTGCCGATACGGAGGCCGGAGGTCACCATCGGCGGGCGGGGGTCGAACGGCACGGCGTTGCGGTTGACGGTGATGCCCACGGAGTGCAGGAGGTCCTCGGCCTGCTGGCCGTCCAGCTGGGAGTTTCGCAGGTCCACGAGCACCAGGTGGACGTCGGTGCCACCGGTGAGGACAGAGACCCCGGCGTCGGAAACGTCGGCCTGGTTCAGTCGGTCGGCGATGATCCTGGCGCCCTCGAGGACGCGCTCCTGGCGTTCCTTGAATTCCTGGGTGCCGGCGATCTTGAAGGCCACGGCCTTGGCTGCGATGACATGCATCAGCGGGCCGCCCTGCTGGCCGGGGAAGACGTTGGAGTTCAGCTTCTTGGCCCACTGTTCCTTGGCCAGGATCACGCCCGAGCGGGGACCGGCGAGGGTCTTGTGCACGGTGGAGGTGACGACGTCGGAGTGCGGGACCGGGCTGGGGTGCAGTCCGGCGGCCACCAGGCCGGCGAAGTGTGCCATGTCGGTCCAGAGCAGCGCGCCCACTTCATCGGCGATGGAGCGGAAGGCGGCGAAGTCCAGGTGGCGCGGGTAGGCGGACCAGCCGGCGATGATCACCTGCGGCTTTTCCTTGATGGCCTGCTCGCGCAGCCTGTCCATGTCGATCCGGAAGTTGCCTTCTTCCACCTGGTAGGCGGCGACCTCGTAGAGTTTGCCGGAAAAGTTCAGCTTCATGCCATGGGTCAGGTGCCCGCCGTGGGCCAGGGACAGGCCCAGGATCTTGTCACCGGGGGTAATCATGGCGGAGAGTGCTGCGGCGTTGGCCTGCGCGCCGGAGTGTGGCTGGACGTTGGCGAACTCGGCGCCGAACAGTGCCTTGACCCGGTCGATGGCCAACTGCTCTGCAACGTCGACGTATTCGCAGCCGCCGTAGTAGCGGCGGCCCGGGTAGCCCTCGGCGTACTTGTTGGTGAGGACGGAGCCCTGGGCTTCCATCACGGCGCGGGGCGCGAAGTTTTCGGAGGCAATCATTTCCAGGGTGCCGCGCTGGCGGCCGAGCTCCTGGTCCAGGACTGCGGCAATTTCAGGATCGAGCTCAGCCAACGGCTGGTTGCTCACGGCTGTGGTTGAGGTGGCTGTAGTAGTCACGGAGAACTCCTGGCTAGGGATACGGGCACTGCTTAGGTCAGGCTACCGGCTGGCGCGCTTCCGCACCGCGTTGATGACAGGGCGTGAAAGCACGGCATGGTGCTGCTGTGCTGACGCGGGCGCAGCCCCAATTCCGGCAAGACATGACCCTCGGCCCAGGCGTACGATCCGTGGTCTTCGTGATTGCCGCTCCCTGGTGGTTAGCCACCCAACGCCAGTTGCGACCACCCCAGACTACCAAAACCGGCGCCCCCAGCGCGGGTAGGCTATTACGCGTGAATGAAGAGCAGCTGAACCAAGCGTATGTCGTAACCCTGTCCTGCCCGGACCGTCCCGGAATCGTCCACGCCGTAGCCGGAGCACTAATGGTGGCAGGGTGCAACATTACCGATTCGCAGCAGTACGGCAGCCCTTCTACCGGGAACTTCTTCATGCGGGTGGAGGTGACCACGGCAGCGGCCAAGTCTGAGCTGCGCGCCGCGCTGGAACCGGTAGCGGACGCCTTCTCCATGCAGTGGAACCTTAATACTGTCGGTGACAAGGTGCGGACCCTGGTGATGGCCAGCACTTCGGCCCACTGCCTCAATGACCTGCTTTTCCAGCAGCGCTCCGGCACTCTTCCCATTGAGATCCCCGCCATCGTGTCCAACCACCAGGACCTCGCCGGGCTCGCGGAGTTCTACGGCATCCCGTTCCACTACATCCCGGTCACCAAGGACACCAAGGTGCAGGCCGAGGACAAGCTGCGCGGCATCATCGCCGAGCACGATATCGAGCTGACCGTCCTGGCCCGCTACATGCAGATCCTCTCCGACGAACTCTGCACCGAACTGACCGGCAAGGCCATCAACATCCACCACTCGTTCCTGCCTTCCTTCAAGGGCGCCAAGCCGTACCACCAGGCCCACGCCCGCGGCGTGAAGCTGATCGGCGCCACCGCGCACTACGTGACCGCTGCCCTGGATGAGGGGCCGATCATCGAGCAGGAAGTCATCCGGGTGGACCACGCCCGCACCCCCGAGCAGTTCGTCCAGATGGGCCGCGACGTGGAAGGCCGCACCCTTGTCCAGGCCGTGCAGTGGCACGCGGAGCACCGCGTGCTCCTGGACGGCAACCGGACGGTCGTCTTCAACTAAACCGGTTTTAACCCAAGTAGGCCACCAAGCGGCTCTCCGCCTGGTGGCCTAGGGTGAACCCATGGCTCCTCTATATCCTTTCGCCGGCAGCACGCCGGCTGTCCATGAATCAGCGTTCGTAGCCCCGTCGGCCTCCATCATCGGCAACGCCACCCTGGGTCCGGACTCAAGTGCCTTCTACGGCGTCTCCGTCCGCGCCGACACCGCAGCCATCGTGGTTGGTGCCGGCAGCAACCTGCAGGACAACGTGGTGCTGCACGCCGACCCCGGCTTCCCCTGCACAGTCGGCGAACGGGTCAGTGTGGGGCACGCCGCCGTCGTGCATGGCTGCACCGTGGGGGACGACTGCCTGATCGGTATGGGCGCCACGGTGCTCAACGGCGCGGTGATCGGCGCCGGCTCGCTGGTGGCCGCCGGCGCCGTCGTGCTCGAAGGAACGGTGGTTCCGCCCCGGTCACTGGTAGCGGGCGTGCCCGGCAAGGTGCGCCGGGAACTCACGGAGGAAGAGTTCGACGGCGTACGCGCCAACGCGAGCCGCTACGTGGAGCTCGCGGCGAAGCACCGCGAGCTTCACAACTAATCCAGGCTGATCGGGCCGAACTCGTCCAGCAGGTCGCCCGGACCGGGGTTGCCCGCGGCCGATGACCCACCAAGGTGCTTCACCACGCCCCACACTGCGTTCAAGCCGGTGGTGACGGCGCCTTCTGCCCAGCCGGCGGTGAAGGAGACGTCATCGCCCGCCAGGAAGATGCCGCGCTGGGATTCCGGCAGTGCGTCCTGCTTGAAGTGCGTGAACAGCCGCTGCTGGTAGCGGTAGTGCCCGGGCAGGTTGGCCTTGAAGGCGCCCATGAAGTTGGGGTCCGCCTCCCAGGACACGGTGATGGGCTGCCCCACGATGTGCCCGGCGATGTCCACCCCGGGGTAGATCTGCTCCAGCGAGTGCAGCATCAGTTCCACGCGTTCGTCCGCGTCCAGGGCCAGCCACTTCAGCGCGTCGTCGTTCCAGGTATAGGACAGCAGGATCACGGCGGGCTGGTCCGGGCCGTTGTCCAGCAGGTAGGTGGCCCGGTTCAGCCGGTCGGTCAGTGTCATGGACAGGACCTCGTTGCCGGTGGCAGGGTCGATGTCCTTCCAGAATGGCCGGTCCACCATGACGAACGTCTTGGAGGACTGCATGTAGTGCGAGCGCTCCATCGCGGTCCACAGCTCGGCCGGGAACAATGCCTCCTCCGTGTGGATCCGGGTGGACAGCAGCCATGACTGGCAGGTGGTCACCACAGCGGGGTAGCTGGCCTCACGGCCCCAGCGTTCACGGATCCGCAGGTTCCCGTCCGGGTCACGGCTGATCTTTCCCACCGCGCCGCGGGGCGAGCCGGAGTGCAGCGAGGCCAGGGAGGTGCCGGCTGGCCAGTGCACCACGTCCGACGGCGCGTGCTGCCACAGTGCCTCGGGCAGCCGCTGCGCTCCGCCACGGATGAAGCGGTGCTGGTCGTCCGCGTCCGTGTACACCACGCGGAGGATTTCCAGGATGGAGTTGGGGAAGTCCGTGTCCCAGCCGCCGGTGCCGAACCCCACCTGGCCAAAGGCTTCCCGGTGCGCGAAGCCTGCTCTCTTAAAGGATTCGCTGGCGGCGATGAAGCCGTAGAAGGTCTGCTCGTCCATCAGCGTGAGCAGCTCGTTCCAGAGTTCCTTGATGCGGGCCATGTCACGCGCGCGGATGGCCTGCTGCATCTCCACGAACCTGGCGCCGTCATTGACCGCAGCCTTCCAGGCATCGGCCACCTCGCGGAAGAACGGTGGAAGGTCACTCGGCTTTTCCGCGTAGTGCTTCTTGCCGGCCAGCTCGATCACGGTGCTCGAGGTGGCTTCGGCGAGGGGGTTGGGGAAGTCCTGCGTCTCCAGGCCCAGCAGGTCCACGTAGTGGTAGAACGCCTTGCCGGAGACGGGGAACCGCATGCCGCCGAGGTCCGCCACCACTCCAGGTGCTGCCGGGAAGGCGGCGGTGCGGAGCCGCCCGCCGATCTGGTCGGCTTCATAGACCACCGGCCGCAGCCCCAGCTTCATCAGTTCGTAGGCGGTCACCAGGCCGGAGAGGCCGGCCCCGATGACGGCAATCTCCGTGCCGTACAGCTCCGGCGGGACGGAGCCCAGGCCCTCCGGGTGAGCCAGGTAGTGGTCGTAGCTGAACGGAAAGTCCGGGTTCAGCATGGTGATGGGCGCTGCGTGCCCGCCGGTCCTCCGTCCAGCGGCGTCCGCGGGAGTCGCGGAGGTGCTGGAGGGATCGAAGGCCGGGAGTTCGGTGGCGGTGGTCATGAGTGTTCTGCTTTCACAGGTTCCTGGCTCGGGGCCTTGGCGGTCAATTCACGGTAGTCGAGCTCGCTCAGAGCCGCTACCTTCGAGTTCCGGCGTCCATAGCCGAAGTAGATGGCGACGCCCACGAGCATCCAGGCGCCAAAGACAACCCAGGTATCGGCCCCGAGGTTCGCCATGAGGTAGGCGCACATCAGCGTGCCCAGCACAGGTGTCAGGGGGTACAGCGGCACCCGGAAGCTTCGCTTCAGGTCAGGGCGGTTGCGGCGCAGGTAGATCACGGCGACATTGACCAGAGCGAACGCGAACAGGGTTCCGATGCTGGTGGCGTCGGCGAGGGCCCCGAGCGGGACCAGGCCTGCAGTGAGGGCGACGGCGGTGCCAACGATCAGGGTTCCGGCGGCAGGGGTGCCTGTCCGCGCGGAGACGCGCCCGAAGATCTTGGGCACCAGGCCGTCCCGGGACATCGAGAGCAGGATGCGGGTCTGGCCGTACAGGACCGTGAGCACGATGCTGGCGATGGCAAGGACCGCGCCAACGGAAAAGACCAGGGCGATCCACGGCTGGTGGGTGGTCTCCTCAAGGATCTGGACCAGGGCAGCCTCGGTACCGTCGAACCAGCCCCAAGGCCGCGCGCCGATGGCGGCGACGGCCACGAGGACGTAGATGCTGGTGACGATCACCATGGACAGCAGGATGGCGCGGGGAAGATCGCGCTTGGGGTTTTTGGCTTCTTCGCCGGCAGTGGATGCAGCGTCAAAGCCAATGTAGGAAAAGAACACCCGTGAGGCTGCGGCGGAGACACCTGCGGCGCCCATGGGCAGGAGCGGTTCGAAGTTCCCGGCGTTGAAGGCGGTAAAGGCAACGGCACAGAAGAACAGCAGGATGCCTATTTTGATGGTGACGATGGCCGTGTTGATCCAGGCGCTTTCACGGGCACCGCGGACCAGCAGGACCGTGGCCAGCACCACGATGGCCACGGCTGGAACGTTCACCAGGCCCCCGTCACCCGGCGGCTGCGACATGGCGCCGGGCAAGACCTGCCCAAACGCCGCCAGCGTCTCGTTGACGTATTGGCCTGCGCCCACGGCCACGGCGGCAACAGAGACCGCGTACTCAAGGACAAGGCACCAGCCGCAAATCCACGCCATGCCCTCGCCCATGGTGGCGTAGGAGTAGGAGTAGCTCGAGCCTGCCACCGGTACCAGGCCGGCCATTTCGGCGTATGACACGGCAGAGAGCAGCGCGGCCAGGCCGGCGACGACGAACGAGATCCAGATGGCAGGGCCCGCCAGCGGAACTGATTCGCCAAGGATTACCAGGATGCCGGTCCCCAGGGTGGCGCCGACGCTGATCATGGTCAGCTGGAGGACGCCGAAGCTGCGCACCAGTCCGGTGCCGCCCTCACTGCTTCCGGCTTCGCTGACCATCTGGCCGATCGGCTTGCGGCGCAGCAGCTGCGCCCGAAGCCCCGGCCGGCCGCCGCTTGGCGCAATGGTTTTTTCGGTGGTCACAGGCACAGTCACCGTTGACGTCCCTTCAGAGTAGTTGTCGGTGTTTCCCCTCCCCAAGGTTGGCATGTGAGGCAACTCTCAGCCCGGTGCAAAATGACTTATAGTGATCCATCATGAGACTTAATGCACACGCCCAGACATCGGCCCCGGCGGTGCTGCCGGACCAGGTAACCATTCATCTGCAACGATTGCCGATAACGTGCCGGCCCTGAAAACACCCATGCCGGCTGGGCCCGCCACGTCCGGGCCGCTGAGCTTTGTCACCCTCCAGCAGTTCCTCGACCAACTGCCTCCGGTGCTGACGATGCTTCATGATGGCGGCAGCGGGGGCCAGCTGCTGCGGTGGGTTGAGCCCAGCGAGCTGGAGGACCCCACACCCTACCTTCCGGAGGGCGAATTCCTGCTCACGGCGGGTCTTCCCTTCCTCGGCGACGGCGGATCGGCCGTCAGCGTGGACGCGTACGTCCGGCGGCTGGTTGACGCCAAGGTCGCCGCGCTGGGCTTCGGGGTCCAGCCCTACTTCGACGCCGTCCCGGACGTTGTCACCGACGCGTGCCGGCGTCACAACCTCACCTTGTTCGAGGTACCGGAGTCGCTGCCCTTCGCGGCAATCGGCCTGCAGTTTTCGCAGCTCCTGGAGACCGACAATGCCAGGGTCTTCCGCCAGCTGGCAGAAACCAACCGGCAACTCATGCGCGCGGTCCTCTCCCCCAAACCGGAACACGAACTGCTGGCCGCACTGGTCCAGCGAGTGCCCGTGTGGGCAGTGATGGTGGGAGCGGACGGCCGGGTCCGGGCCCACGGCACCAGCGCCGGCGGCAGCACCGCCGTCGAGCTTTCCCTGCTGGAACCCATGCTGGAACGGCTCCTGTCCGGCCGCGGCCCCCGCGTGGAAATGGACGGCTTTGACCAGCCCGGGTCGGCCCTGGTGGTGGGCCACCCGCTCCGCAGTACCAGGGACGCCAACCTGGGCGCCCTGATCCTGGGCTCCGACGTTCCGTTGACCCCTGCGCAGAACAACATGGTCCAGTCCGCCGTCGGACTCCTTGAACTGCTTGTCCGGCAGCGCACCAGCGGGTCACTTGCTCCCAGCCAGCTGGCCACTGCAGTCCTGCTGCACCCCGAGAGCCTCACCACCGGGGGCACCAAGCATCTGAACGGGCTCAAAGACCTGCTGGCGCAAAGCCTTTCCTCCACCCGCTCCGCGCCGGTGCGCGTGGTGCAGGGAGTCAAAATGGACGCCCCGGAGTGGCCGGCCGGAGACAGCCCCGTGAGGGAACTGCTGCAGTGGCGCCGCATGTTTGACACCAAGTTAGTGGAGATCACGGACTACGGCTTCGCCGCGGTGACCCGGCTCAAGGTGGACGATGCGCTGCTTGGCGAAGTTGAGAGGCTCGGGTGGCGGCTGGTAATCGGCGAACCCACCGAACTGGCCAGCCTTCCCGCCGCATACCAGCACGCCACGTCCCTTCGCGGCCAGGTCCAGCGGGGTGGCCACAGCATCCGCGCGGACGAGGTGTCCTGGTCGGTCACCGGGCTCCTGGGCCGCGAGGCCGGCACGCTGCTGGCGGAGCGCCTCCTGCATCCGGTCCTGGAGCTCGAACCGGACCGGCGCGACGCGCTGCTGGCCGTCCTCCGCGGCTGGCTCAGCGAAAACGGCAGCTGGGATGGCTCTGCGAAGCTGCTGGGATTGCACCGGAACAGTGTGCGGCGGCAGATCGGGGTCCTCTCCGATCTGCTCGGGAGGGACCTTAACCAGGCACAGGTGCGGGCTGAGCTTTGGATTGCCTTGCAGTACACCGAAGGGCTGGCCGGCGGGACGGGTTGATGGCAAACCACGGGCCGCCACTTTAAGCTTCGCTGTCCCCCGAATCGCCCGCTTCCCGTGGCAAATTTTCCTCCCATTCCCGGTACAGCCCCGGCCGGCGCTCCCGCAGGTACGGCACCTTGTCCCTGGCGGCGCGCACGGCCTCCGGACCTGTTTCGGCGAAAAGCAGCGCAGGGGTGTCCCCGGCTTGGGCGAGGAGCCCGCCATCGGGTCCGGCCACGACGCTGCCGCCGCCGAATTCGTAAACGTCCTCCGCGCCACAGTGGTTTGCATACGCCACGTTCAGCTGGCTTTCGAGTGCCCGGGCACGGATGAGCACCTGGGGCACGGCATCGTAACCGGCCGACAGTGCCGTGGGCACCAGAAGCAGTTCGGCACCGCGGCCGGCGGCTGCCCGGGCGGCCTCCGGGAATTCGATGTCGTAGCAGATCAGCACGGAGGTGCGGATGCCGTTGAAATCCACGACGGCGGGAGGTTGCGCGGCTGCGACGAACGCCTGGCGTTCCTCGCCGCCGAAGAGGTGGACCTTGGCGTACGTGAGGAGTTCGGCGCCGGTGGCATCGATCAAGGTGGCTGAGATGTACCAGTCGGGGCTGCCGCCGCTGTTGTACCCATCTGCTTCGGCGGGCAGGCTGTAGACCATACCGATCCTGTTCCGGCGGGCGATATCCGCCAGCCGTTCGCGGATGGCCGGAAGCTTTGCCGGGTCAAGTTCGGCGCGCACCCTCAGCGGGGCGTAGCCCACGGGGAACAGCTCCGGGGTGAGGAGAAGGTCGGCGCCGGCGTCCGCGGCCCGCTTTGCGGCATCGTCGATGGTCCGGAGGTTGGCCTCAACATCCAGGACCACGGCATTCGCCTGCAGGACGGACAGCAGCATCGTTACCACCTTCTGTTTGCCCGTCCATGGAAATGGATGGGCCGGACTGTTCTCACTTTCCAGCGTAGCCAGCCGGATCGGGAGGGCAACGGGTCGTTTGGACCCGGCCGCGCCTGCGCCGGGACGGAATGCCCGGAAGCAGCAAATGGCTTTTCGAACGTGATTGCGTGAACCACGGACCGTGTGTTGCGTTAACTTCTTGACTACAACAGTGGCGATAGGGCAATCTTCTTAGCATGTCCGCAACCCCGCGCTCAACGAGGAGCAAGCCCAAGAATCCCGGCTCACAGTCCGCCCTGCGGCAGCTGAACCAGCAGCGGATCATCGAGACCCTCATTGGCGGTCCGTCCACCCAGGCGGAACTGGCCCGGCAGACGGGGCTGTCCACCGCCACGGTCTCTAACATCGTCAAAATCATGCTCGATTCCGGGCTGGCGTCCACCGAGCCGATCACCAGTTCAGGCCGGCGGGCACTAAACGTACGGCTGAACAGCAACGGCGCCGTCGCGGTCGGCATCGACTTTGGCCGGCGCCACCTGCGCGTCGTCCTGGCCTCGCTGAGCTACCACGTGATCGCCGAGGAATCCATCATGCTCCCGCTGGGCCACCAGGCGGACGAAGGCATCAAGGCGGCCGTGGCACTGCTGGAAAAGTTGCTGCGGGAAAGCGGCGTCGAACGCAGCTCCATGGTGGGCGCCGGCGTCGGAATCCCCGGTCCAATCGACCGGCGGACGGGGACCGTGGCGCAGGGCGCGATCCTCCCCGAATGGGTAGGCATCAACATACTCCCCCATCTTGAGGAAACCTTGAGAATCCCCGTCTTTATTGACAACGACGCCAACCTGGGGGCTTGGTCCGAGGTCACGTGGGGGCAGCACACAGGGGTGGCCAACCTGATGTTTCTGAAGATCGGCTCCGGTATCGGCGCAGGCCTGATCCTCAATGGAGCGCCCTATTACGGCAACGTTGGGATCACGGGCGAAATTGGCCACGCCACCATCCATGAGCAGGGCCTGATCTGCCGTTGCGGCAACCGGGGATGCCTGGAAACCATCGCTTCCACCACCACCATGATCGAGCTTCTGAGCCGCGGCGAGGACCGGCCGCTGACCCCGGCCGATATCGTCAGGAAAGCCCTGAACCGCGATCCCGCCACCCTTCGTGTCGTGGACGACGCGGGCCTGGCAGTGGGCCGCGCGCTGGGCAACGTCGCCAACCTGATCAATCCTGAGGTCATCGTGGTGGGGGGCCCGCTGGCAGGGCTCGGCAACATCCTGCTGGACCCCATCCGGAGGGGCCTGATCAGGCACGCCGTGCCGGTTATCGGGGAAACAACAACGCTCACCATGTCCTCCCTCGGCGACCGCGCAGAGGCCCTCGGCGCAGCCGCCTTGGTGTTCCAGCACGCCGGAATACGGAAGCCGTAGTCCATTTCGTTATCCAGCAATTGCGTTAAAGACTTGACGGCAACAGCTGTGATCAAGTTTACTTTTTCATCAGACGGCCCAGTGCTTTGCTGGGCGGA
Organism: Arthrobacter sp.; assembly: GCA_035475035.1. GTDB lineage: Bacteria > Actinomycetota > Actinomycetes > Actinomycetales > Micrococcaceae > Arthrobacter. The sequence continues at coordinate 11,109 of DATIMT010000127.1, read as the reverse complement.
CAAAGAAGTCATGCATTGGAGGCGTAAGGGCTCATGACGTCCCAAACCACGCAAACCGATCCGGTCATCCTTGAGATGCGCTCCATCACCAAGGAGTTTCCAGGGGTCAAGGCCCTTTCGGAGGTCAGCCTCCGGGTCAAGGCCGGCGAGATCCACGCTATCTGCGGTGAGAACGGTGCCGGCAAGTCCACCCTCATGAAGGTTCTGTCCGGCGTGTACCCGTACGGAAGCTACGACGGCGACATTGTCTACCAGGGGCAGGTGCAGCAGTTCCGGGACATCCGGGCCAGCGAGCACGCGGGGATCGTGATCATCCACCAGGAACTCGCGCTGATCCCCGAACTTTCCATCATGGAGAACATCTTCCTGGGCAACGAACCCACCAAGCGCGGCGTCATCGACTGGGCTGAGGCCCGGCTGCGGTCACTGGACCTGCTGGCACGGGTCGGCCTGCGCGATGATCCGGACACTCCCATCAAGGAGATCGGCGTCGGCAAGCAGCAGTTGGTGGAGATCGCCAAGGCGTTGAACAAGTCCGTGAAGATCCTGATCCTGGACGAGCCCACAGCGGCTTTGAACGAGTCCGACTCCCAGCACCTGCTGGACCTGATGCTGGGCCTGAAGGCGAAGGGCATCACCTGCATCATCATTTCGCACAAGCTCAATGAAATTGAGCAGGTCGCTGACTCGATCACCATCATCCGCGACGGCAAATCCATCGAGACGCTGGACGTCAAGAAGGACGGCGTGGATGAGGACCGGATCATCAAGGGCATGGTGGGCCGGACCCTGGAATCCCGGTTCCCGGACCACACGCCCAAGGTCGGCGAGGTGTTCTTCGAGGTCAAGGACTGGACTGTGGGCCACCCCGCCATCCAGGACCGCCTGGTGTGCAAAGGCTCCAACTTCTTTGTCCGCCGCGGTGAAATCGTTGGCTTCGCCGGGCTCATGGGTGCCGGCCGCACTGAACTGGCCCGCTCGGTCTTCGGCCGGTCCTATGGCCGCTTCATCGACGGGCACATCTACAAGGACGGCAAGGAGGTGGTCCTCAAGAACGTCCGGCAGGCAATCGACGCCGGCCTCGGCTACGTCACCGAGGACCGGAAATCCCTGGGCCTGAACCTGCTCGATGACATTAAGACCACCACCGTGGCGGCAAACCTCCGCAAAATCAGCCACAACTTCGTGGTGGACGCCAACCAGGAGTTCACGGTTGCGGAACAGTACCGCAAGTCGCTGCGGACCAAGACGCCGTCCGTGGAGGAGGGCGTGGCCAAGCTCTCCGGCGGCAACCAGCAGAAGGTGGTCCTCGCCAAGTGGATGTTCACCGACCCCGACCTGCTGATCCTGGACGAGCCCACCCGCGGCATCGACGTTGGCGCCAAGTATGAGATCTACGGCATCATCCAGCAGCTCGCCAACCAGGGCAAAGGAGTGATCGTTATCTCCTCGGAGCTCCCCGAACTCCTGGGCCTGTCCGACCGCATCTACACCATCTTCGAGGGCGCCATCACCGGCGTCCTGAACAAAGACGAGGCCAGCCAGGAAAGCCTGATGAAACTGATGACCTCCGCCACCCGAAAAGCCGCCTGACCTTCTGGCCAACTCCAGAACCTTCCGGACACAAGGACTGACACCATGAACGCCCTCAAAAAGCTGTTTGGCGGCAACACCCGCCAATTCGGCATGATCTTCGCCCTGGTGGCACTGATCATTTTCTTCCAAATCTTCACCGATGGCCGCACCCTCACTCCCGGCAACGTCATCAACCTCTTCAACGGCAACTCCTACATCCTGATCCTGGCGATCGGCATGGTGCTGGTGATCATCGCGGGCCACATCGACCTCTCTGTCGGTTCGGTGGCCGCGTTTGTCGGCGTCACCGTCGCCCTGGCCATGCGCGACTGGGGAATTCCCTGGTACGCGGGCGTGCTCCTGGGCCTGGTGCTCGGAGCGCTGATCGGAGCATGGCAGGGCCTTTGGACGGCGTATGTCGGTATCCCGGCCTTCATCGTCACGCTGGCCGGCATGCTCCTGTTCCGCGGCTTCAACCAGTTCGTGGGCAAGTCCAACACCATTCCCGTCCCGGAAAACTTCCAGTACCTGGGTTCCGGCTACCTGCCGGAAGTGGGACCGGACACCGGGTTCAACAACCTCACCCTGCTGCTGGGAATCGCCGTTGCGGCCTTCGTCGTGGTAGGCGAGCTTCGCTCCAGGGCCAGGGCCAAGGCATTGGGCGCTGAAGTCCCCGAAATGTGGGTCACCGTGCTGAAGCTCGTGCTGATTTGCGCGGCAATCCTTTACGCCACCTACCTGTTCGCCACAGGCCGCCCCGGCACGTCCTTCCCCATCCCCGGCCTGATCCTGGCTGTCCTGGTCCTGATCTACGGCTTCATCTCCTCGCGCACCGTCGTCGGCCGCCACGTCTACGCAGTGGGCGGCAACCGCCACGCGGCCGAACTGTCCGGTGTGCAGTCCAAGAAGGTCAACTTCCTGGTCATGATGAACATGTCCATCCTGGCTGGCCTGGCCGGCATGATCTTCGTGGGCCGCTCCACCGCTTCGGGCCCGTTCGACGGCGTGGGCTGGGAACTTGATGCGATCGCCGCAGTCTTTATCGGCGGCGCGGCAGTTACCGGCGGCGTGGGCACCGTGGTGGGCTCCATCATCGGTGGCCTGGTCATGGCTGTCCTCAACAACGGCCTGCAGCTGCTGGGCGTCGGCGCTGACCTCACCCAGATCATCAAGGGCCTGGTGCTCCTGATCGCCGTCGCCTTCGACGTCTACAACAAGACCCAGGGCAAGCGGTCCATCATCGGCATGCTGACCAGGAACATGAACCGCCCCACCTCGGGGCCCAGCAACCCTATCCAGCCCGACGAAACCACCTCCACCAAGGAAGCGATCGCCAGGGAAGCCTGAAGTTTGCAGCCTGAATACCGTTCCATCACATAAAGAAAGAGAACCAACAATGCGAATGTTTGGTAATGCAGGGAAGGCCGCAGCGGTTGCTGCCATCGCAGCACTGGCGCTGACCGGCTGCGGACGCTCTGAACCGACAGGCGGCTCCAGCGCCAGCGCCGGAGGATTCGACCAGAGTTCCTCCATCGGTGTCGCCCTTCCGCAGAAGACCAGTGAAAACTGGGTCCTCGCTGAGAAGCTGTTCAACGACGGCCTCAATGGCGCCGGGTTCAAGGCTGATGTCCAGTTCGCCAACGGCGGCGTTTCGGAGCAGCAGAACCAGATCAGCGCCATGGTCACGAAGGGTGCCAAGGTCATCATCGTGGGCGCCATCGACGGTTCGCAGCTTGGTACCCAGCTCAAGCAGGCCAAGGACGCAGGCGCCACCATCATCGCCTACGACCGGCTCCTGCTGAACACCACCAACGTCGACTACTACGTGGCCTACGACAACTTCAAGGTCGGTGTGCTCCAGGGCCAGGCACTGCTGGACGGACTCAAGGCCAAGAAGCCGTCGGGCCCGTACAACATTGAACTGTTCGCCGGATCCCCCGACGACGCCAACGCGAAGGTCTTCTTCGACGGTGCCATGAGCGTCCTGAAGCCGAAGATCGATGACGGCACGCTCAAGGTTGTCTCGGGCCAGACCAGCTTCGAGCAGGCTGTGACCCAAGGCTGGAAGGCTGAAAACGCCCAGCGCCGGGCCGACACGCTGCTCACCGGCAGCTACACCAACGCAAACCTGGACGGCGTCCTCTCCCCCAACGACACGTTGGCCCGCGCAGTCCTGACCTCCGTCAAGGCCGCCGGCAAGCCCACCCCCGTCGTCACCGGGCAGGACTCCGAGGTTGAGTCAGTCAAGTCGATCATGGCCGGCGAGCAGTACTCCACCATCAACAAGGACACCCGCAAGCTCGTTGAGCACGCCATCACCATGGTGAAGGATCTGCAGGCCGGCAAGAAGCCCGAGGTCAACGACGACAAGTCCTACAACAACGGCAACAAGGTGGTTCCCGCCTTCCTCCTTCCCCCGGTCATCGTGACCAAGGAAAACGTGAAGACGGCCTACACCGACGATCCGGTACTCGGCCCGATCACCAAGTAACACCCGTTAGAAACAGCCGGTACCGCCGGCAACAGGAATGCCCGGTCCCTTCCCAGGGGCCGGGCATTCCTGCGTCCGCTTACCGCTGTACTCCCAGCACCCCCGGCCCGGTGAACTGGAGGGCATGGTTTCGAACGGCCTGAGGGGTATCGAACGCCTTGTAGCTGTACGCGTCAGCGGGCTTCCACCCGACATCGGTAGTGAAGTCCCAGCTGGTCCAGTCCGCTGCAGGAGTTCCAGTACGTTCTGCTTCAGCAAGCGCATCCGCCCGGTGTGCCTCGAATGAGGCCCGGGCTACGGCGTTGAGATCGGCTTCCTCCCCATTGAACCAGGAGCCGGTATCGCTAAAGCGGTTGCCGTTGTAGCTGCTGACCATCACCGTTTGGTCGGCGCCCGGGCCGGTGTAATCGAAGGCGTTGCGTTCCGAATAGATGCGGGACTCATACCCGGCGCCGAGGAAGTAGCTGTGTCCGCCCTGCCCTTCACTGACCATCGGATACTGCGGGTGGTCAGTGCTCCCAACGAAGTAGTTGTTGACCACATGGACTTCGCCAAACCGCACACGTGGTCCACGCTGCTGGATGTTTTCAAAGTAGTTTCCGATATAGCTGACCCTCAGCTTTCCGCCGTCCTTGTCCACGTGCTCGTCACCGGATCCCAGCAGCATGGTCTTGTCATGGTTGGAGAGCCTGCTGTTTGAGATGGTGACGAAGTCCGTGCCGTCCTTCAGGTCCAGGAGTCCGTCATGCCGGTTGGCGGGCTTGCCGCGGAAGCCCATAGGCGCCTCGCTGTCGGGGAACCTTCCGTCCGTCAACTGGACATGGTCTATCCAAAGGTGGGTGGATGTCACAGAGGAGACGGCATCGAAGCGCGCGTTCCAGGCCCCTTCGCCATCTTCGGGAGACCAGGTAGTGAAGAAGTCCACTGGCGCCTCGACACTGAAGTTGCGGAGGACAACGTTGGTGGCGTTGAGAATGACAATGTTGGCGCCCACAAAGCCGGCGTCGTCGCCAGCCCCAACGAGTGTCGTGTTGCTGGGTACGCTGACCTCGATTTGCCGCTTCATGTTGTTGCTGCCCGTCTGCCGAAGCTGACGCTGTTTCTTGCAGTAGTCGAAAGTCTGGTCGCTCCAGGTTTTTCCTTCCGGCCCGAAGCAGGACATGTACTTATTGATGTCGTACCCGGGCGCATAATCCTGCTCACCGAGTATGCGCCCGTCAGAAGATTCGTTGCCGTCGATGGTTCCAGTGACATAGACAATCTTGGCCGCGGTCGGATCACCGTGGTTGGCCAGGGCCGCCTTTAGCTCAGCGAGAGTACTGACGTCATAACGGTTTTCAGCAGGTGCTGCTGCGCCTCCATTCGTTCCGTTTCCGACGGCGGCCCATCCACTGGGTGCCCTGTCATCGGCACGGATCACACCGCCGCCGGTAGGCGCTGGACCGGCTTGGGCAGGAGCGGCCGCCACAACTCCGGCAGCAAGCGCAACGGCAATGGTGGCGGAGATGAGACCGGCACGATGCCGGCGGAGTGATGTGCCTCTACGGTTGGGAGATTTCGCTACGGACGTCATTGGCCTGGATTTCCGGCATGCCAAAAGACCACATGCCTTGGTATGTGCTGCATCGGATGGGATATTGCGCTTGGCTGGAAAACGTTTTCTCAGTGCGCTCTTAATTTTTATCCCCGTTGTGACAAAACTGTCAATACTTCTTCACAGCGCAAACACAGGCTGGGCCGGACGCCTGCACAGGATGCAACGGGAGGGTTGATGCGAAGCCGGCCCTCGGCGCCGGCACCTGAGTCATAGGAGTAACGTGAGCGTCCTTGCCCGAAGCGTAGGCAATGCCTTCAGAAACAAGGTCCGCACCGCAGCTGTTGTCGCGGTGCTGGCCGTCGCCATTGGCCTTGCCCTGGCCATGCTGGTGGCCAACCAGGCAGTGGGGGCGAAAGTCCAGGAGCTCAATGCCTCCGTGGGCACTGTCCTGACCGTCAACCCGGCTGGCGGGCAAGGCTTCGAAGGCGGCGGTGAGCCGCTCACCACCGACCAGGCAACCACGGCTGCCGGCGTGCCCAACGTCAGTGCCGTCGTCGGGACATCCTCATTGCGGCTACGGAACGCCGCCGCAGCCGCAGCACAGGCCGCAACCGGCCAGACCGGCCCCGGCGGTCAAGCCCGTCAGGGTGGTCCCGGCGGCCAGGCGGCAGCCACCCTGACCACCAGCCTCACCGCGGCGGTGGATGCAGGCACCCTTGGCAACCGCAACCAACAGGCCAACGGAACCACGGGCTCTACCGGAACCACCCAGCCCGTTCGGTCCCTGCCCATCACGGCCACCGGTATCGGCGGCGAGGTGGACACCGCCGGCAAGGCACTGAGCATCACGCAGGGCACAGGGCTCGGCGACTACTCGGCAGCATCCACCGACGCGCTGCTGGGTACCACCCTGGCGGAGAAAAACAACCTCACCATTGGCTCAACGTTCACCATCAACGACCAGACCTACACGGTCGCGGGACTCTTCGACGCCGGAACCGCCTTCGGCAACAACGCCGTGTACGTAACCCTCCCCACCGCCCAGAGCCTCGCCGGAACACCGGGTGAGTTGTCCAGCATGATCGTCACGGTCAATTCCATGGACAATGTCGCCTCCACCAAGACGGCCCTGCAAACAGCCCTGGGAACGGACAAGGCTGACGTCACCCAGGGCCAGAACCTGCAGACCGCGGTGAGCTCCCTGGACAGCGTCAAGAACATTTCCTTCATCGCCTTCATCGCTGCCCTTGGCACCGCGGGCCTCATCATCCTGCTCATCATGGTGATGCTGGTCCGCGAGCGCCGCCGCGAGATCGGGGTGCTGAAGGCAATTGGTGCACCGAACCGCACCATCGGCCTGCAGTTCGTCCTCGAAGCCCTGGTCCTGGCAGCCCTTGGCAGCGCCGTGGGCGCAGCCATTGCCTCGTTCGCCAGTGGCGGCATCGCCTCTGCGCTCATCAGCAGCAACACCACCACAACCACTACGGGCGCAGCCGCCCGCCGGGCGGGCGGCGGTGCCGCCGGCGGGTTCCCGGGCGCCCAGGGCGGGCCCTTCGGTGGTGCCTCCCAGCTGCTGAACTCCGTGACCGCGAGCGCATCGCCGGGAGTGATCGCCGGTGGCATTGCTGCCGTGTTCGGCGTCGCCATCATCGGCGCCCTGGTGCCCGCGCTGCTCACTGCCCGCATCCGTCCCATCGAAGTCCTGCGAGGAGAATAGCCATGATTGAAGTCAAAAACCTGGTCCGCACCTTCAACTCCGGTGACCGAACCATCAAGCCGGTCAACGATGTCAGCTTCGTCCTGGAGCAGGGCACCCTGGCGTCAATCGTGGGCAAGAGCGGCAGCGGCAAGAGCACTCTGCTGTCCCTCCTTGGCGCTCTGGACAAGCCCACCAGCGGGGACGTCGTCGTGAATGGCGTCAGCCTGGCGGGCATGCCGGACAGCAAGCTGACGGAATACCGCCGCCGGGATATCGGGTTCGTGTTCCAGCAGTTCAACCTGATCCCCAACCTGTCCGCCGTGGCCAACGTCATGCTTCCCATGGAGTTCGCCGGGGTCCGCAAGGCCGCCAGGCTGCAGCGCGCCCAGGAATTGCTGGAGCAGGTCCAGCTGGATCCGTCCAAGCACGAGCGCCGCATCAACCGGCTCTCGGGTGGCGAACAGCAGCGGGTGGCCATCGCCCGGGCCCTGGCCAACGAACCCAAGCTCATCCTGGCCGATGAGCCCACCGGCAACCTGGACGAGCAGACCGGAGACCACATCATCGAGCTCCTCAGTGCGCTGCGCCGCGACCACAACACCACCATCCTGGTCGTCACCCACGACAGGGCCCTCGCAAACAAGACGGACCGCCGTTTCCGGCTTCAGCAGGGCAGGCTGACGGAAGAGCCGGTTCACAGCCGGGCAGTGGCTGCCACCGCCTGACATGGGCAAAAGGGGCCACAGGTGTACCGGGGATCCGCGCCCCTCACCTTTGGCCCCTTTTTTGACGCGCTGTTCTCCCGCCGTGGCCCAAATTGCCCCTCCCGTCCGGAGCTCTGTGTCAGGATTGCGCTATGACTGCTCCCATCGCCAAGCCGTGGCTCTCCAGCCAGCCTGACCAGGATCCCCGCACTGCTTCCGGGGCTCCCCTGCGCTGGGGGATCATTGCTACGGGCGGCATTGCCCGCGCCGTTTCGGAAGATCTCGCGCTGCTTGAAGACGCCGAGCTGTACGCGGTCAGTTCCCGGGCGCAGGACAGCGCAGATGCGTTCGCGGTGGCGTACGACTTTGCAAAGGCCTACGGGGACGACGGCGGTGTGCCCGGATACCAGCGGCTGCTCGCCGATGACGACGTGGATGTTGTCTATGTCGCCACCCCGCACGCGCAGCACCACGAGATCGTCCTTGCCGCCCTCAACGCCGGCAAGCATGTGCTCTGCGAGAAGGCGTTCACCATCAACGCCCGGGAAGCAGCAGAGCTCATCGACGTAGCGCGCCGCCAAAAGCTTTTCCTGATGGAGGCGGTCTGGAGCCGGTTCCTGCCCTCCATGCAGCGCGCTTTCGAGATCGCGGCCTCCGGTGAACTGGGCGACATCCACTGGATCACCGCGGACCTGGGCTTCCCTGCCCCCTATTCCCCAACCGCCAGGCTGTGGGCGCGGCAAGACGGCGGGGGTGCCTTGCTGGATTTGTCCGTCTATCCACTCCTCTGGGCGCTGGGCACCCTGGGATTTCCGCAAACAGTCAGCGCCACCGGTTTTGTCAATGACGACGGCGTGGACGCCCAAAACTCCATGACGCTCGGTTACAGCCACGCGGCCCAGGTCCAGCTCACCTCCTCTCTCTTGGCGCACGGACCCCGCACTGCCACCGTCGCCGGAAGCCTGGGCTTCCTGCAGAGTGTGGGTTCCATCAACAACCCCCGCGAACTCATCATTACCAAGGGGTGGGAAGACCGCCGGACCGAAACCTTCGACGTTGTAGGCAAGGGCTACGCCTATGAGCTGCGCGAGGTGATGCGGTGCGTCCAGCAGGGGCTGACTGAAAGCCCGGTCATGCCGCTTGAGGACACGTTGAACACCATGCGCCTTTTCGACGGCGTTCGTGCTCAGCTCGGCGTGACCTACCCCAACGACGGTCACTAGAGGGACGTTTTGAGGAACGTTCGACGACGGCCGTGCGGCCTAAGCGGCACTGTCATGGATGTGATTGCTTCACTGCACCCTTGACACTTTCCGAGAATATTGTCGCCTTTTGTAAAATCCCTTTAGCGAAGTCTGGACTTCCAGCAATAACCGGTCTTAGGCTTTAGCCAGCATCGATTGCGCCGGTCACTGGGGGGTGGTACGCATGGCTCGAATGAGTTCTCCATGGCGTGCCCTGCGCCCCGCACTTCTTGCCGGGGCAGCCGCAGTTGCGTGGCTGACGCTTTCACCAGCGGCTGCGTCTGCCGACACCGCGCCCGATTCCTCGTCGCTTCTCGGCAGTGTCACCGGCTCGATTTCTTCGTTGACCCATGATCTTGCGGAGACGGTCTCACTCTCTCCCACCGGCTCCCCCGCTGGACCCGCAGCAACTCCCGGACTGGTGCAGCCTTCACTAACGCAGGTTTCCGGACTGGCGGACAATCTCATAGCCGCCGTTCCCGTGGTAAACCAGGCGGTGCCGTCGGGAACTGTTTCCGTGGTAACGGCACCCCTTGTTGAGGTAGCCGATGCCGTCACGGCCGGTGTGGTGCAAGTCGTTGTGGTTCCCGCAACGGACGCTGTCCTTATACTCGAACCGGCGCTCCAACCGGTTTCTGACATTTTGACGGGCGCTGTTCCGCTGCCTGCTTCAGCTACGGAGCCTGTACAAACGGACCTTCCTGCCGTGCTCGCACCCGCTCCCGCTGCGTCCCAGTCTGCAGACTTGCAAGCTGCCACCCTTGCCCTCGAAACGGGACCCGGACCAGACCCGGCCGCGGAAGTATCGCCCACCAAAGGGACTGCCGACGGCAACGCAAGCCTGGTGACCGCAGGGGCTGCAGTCCTGGCTAACACCTCCATCCTGCAGCCTGCCGTGTCCGATCTGGCCGTTCCCGCATCTGAGCAGCCCCTTACTGCAGACCCCTCGCCGGTGCCCGCCCACGTTCCTGCGGCACCGGCGTCCGGGACAGGGAGCAGTGGAACATCCAGCGGCCCGTCCGGTGCCGCTGCCTGGCTTAGCCCCTTCGACTTTGGCCTTGAACGTCCCGGCGATGTCCTCGCCGTTACCTCCTCTGAGCACGCTCCTGCACCGGTGTCCTTCGACCCCGGCTCTTCTCCTGACTAGTTGAGGCCGCCTGCCCTTCACGGGCAGCACGTGGCTCTACGGGCAGCGGACCAGCGCCCGACCCTCAACTTTTCAGGAGTATCCATCATGAACTGCACCCTTCGCAGGGGGCTGCTTAGCACCCTCTTTGCCGGCGGCCTTCTGGCCTTCGGCTCCGTTGCCGCCAACGCAGCGGACACCACCAGCGGGACGGGCCTTTCCGCCTCCGCCCTCATCTCGGCGGCGGCACCCGCTGACTCGACGTCGTTGGGCCTGCTGGGTGACCCAACGCCGGCCGGCTCAACAGGTGTCGCCGCTGCAGTGGACGTCAACCTTGGCCTCGGTGGGACTACCACCGGCACCGGGACCGGAACAACAGACGGGACCACGACCAACCTCGCCGTCGTCGACGCCAACGTGAACCTGGGCCTCGGCGGCATCACCACCGACCCCACAACCACAGGCACCACCGACCTGGCTGCCGCCGCAGACGTCAACCTTGGCCTCGGTCCGACTACCACCGGCAGCACCGGTATCGGAACAACAGACGGGACCACGGCCAACCTCGCCGTCGTCGACGCCAACGTGGACCTGGGCCTCGGCGGCATCACCACCGACCCCGCAACCACAGGCACCACCGACCTGGCCGCCGCGGCTGACGTCAACCTTGGTCTCGGAGGTGCCACCACAGGGACCGGGACCGGAACAACAGACGGGACCACGACCAACCTCG
>DATIMT010000126.1:0-3182 GCA_035475035.1 Arthrobacter sp. | reverse complement strand
CTCACCCAGCTGGACGTGCCCGAAGAACTGGTTTTCGCCGTCGCGCGGGGACTCCCCAGCGAAACGGCCGGACTTGGAAAACACAACCTCCGGCCCAAACGTTCCGTCCATGGCGTTGGGACCGAACGACCCCGCCGCGATCGGCCCGGCCACGAACTCCCAGAACGGATCGAAGTCGGTGAACGCGGCGCGGTCGGGGGAGTAGTGGTGGGCGGCGCAGTAGTGGACGTCGGCGGTGAGCCACACCGTGTTCTTCACGCCGTTGCGCTTGAAGGCGCTGAGTACCCCGGCGATCTCCAGCTCGCGGCCCAAGGGCGCGCCGGCGTCGCGGTTTGACACGCTTTCCTCGTTCACCGGGCCGTCCGGGACCACGACGCCCAGGGGCAGGTCGTTGGCGATGACCTTCCAGGTTGCCTTGGACTTGGACACCTCGCTGATCAGCCAGTCCACCTGCTCCTGGCCGAGGATGGAGGTGGCATAGGGCTCCTTGCCGTCGGTGTTGGGCGACTTGTACGTGCGCATGTCCAGGCAGAAGATGTCCAGTTGGGGCCCGCGGGAGATCTTCCGGTAGATGCGGGCCGGCTGGTACTGCCCGGCGTCGTCGAATGTCCCCGGGCGCCAAAGCGCTGAGCTGTCCGCGATGGGCATGTTTTCCTGCCACGCCTGCCGGCCGCGGGCCGCGAGGGTATTGACGTCCCGGACTGTGTAGCGGGAGTCGTCGATGATCTGGCCGGGGTACCAGTTGTTGTGGGTCTCATGGTCGTCCCACTGGGCGATGACGGGCACGTCGGCGAACATGGCGCGCATATTGGCGTCCATGGAGTTGTAGCGGTGCCGGCCGCGGAATTCGGTGAGCGTTTCGGCCACCTTGGAGACCTCCTCGGTCACCAGGTTCCGCCACACCTGCCCGTCCTTTTCCACTACGCTTTCCGCGATCGGTCCGTCGGCGTAGATGGTGTCGCCGGAGTGGATGAAGAAGTCCGGGCGGGTCTGGTGCATGGCCCGGTACCCGCGCATCCCGCCGATCTCCTCGTTGATGCCCCACCCCTGGCCCGCCGTGTCGCCGGTCCATACAAAGCTTTGTGCGGACGACGCCGGGACGTCACCGCCGCTGCTTGTGGCACCGGTGCGTCCCTTGCCGTTGACCGTCCCGGCATCGGGGGCAGTCCGGAAGCTGCCGCTAACCGCCTCGCCGGCCGCGCCGCCGTCGTCCTCGAAGCTGATCTCCAGTGCGAAGCGGGTGTTGGACGGCAGGTTGCCGGCGTGGATCTTGGCCGTGAAGTCGGAGGCCTGGGTGGCGCGGGGCCCGCGGAGGACCCGCTCGAAGGCGCCGCGCCCACGCAGGACCTCGCCGCCGTCGTCCACTGCCCGCAGGATGGCCGTCATCCGGCCGGGGCCCGACGCGCGGGACCACAGCACGGCCGAATCGGAGGTGACGTCGCCGGTAGCGATGCCGCTGGGCAGTGTGAGGCGGTTGCGGACCAGCGCGACGCTGGCCGGTGACTGCGTGGGTGTACCCGCGTGGGCGGCGGCGGGGACGGACGCGAGGGCAGCGGCGAGGGCGGAACCTTTGACAATGGTGCGGCGTGAAATCTCAGTCATGCCCCTCAGGTTTCCGCGAGCGGGCGCACGGACTCTGTCCCACCGGTGAACCCCCGGTTAGCCGCTGCTGAACAGGGGGTGGCAGCGCCCGCTGGACCTGCTTGCGCTAGGGCGTCGCGAACTCCCCGATCCTGCCTTCCCGGAGCGCGGCTGCCACCGCGTTGATGCCGCCATAGTCGGGAAACACAACCGACTGGCCGGCGGCCATTCCCGTACCCGCGGTGGGCAGCGTCATGGTGCCGATCGCGTTCACATCCAGGTTGCGGAGGCTGTAGGCCAGGATTGCGGCCTGGACGGGATCGAAGCCCTTGTCCACAGTCAGGCAGCACGAGGCGAAGTCCACCAGCGACCGGACCGCGTTCACGTCATTCAGGGCGCCGCCGCCGGTGAGCCGGGCCAGGATGGCGCGGAGCATGATGCGCTGGTCCTGCACCCGTTGGTAGTCGCCGTCGGTGAACGCGTAGCGCTCGCGGCTGAATTCCAGGGCCGCCTGCCCGTCAAGATGGTTGATCCCCTGTGTGAAGGCGTGCTGGGTTTCGATGGTGGACTGGAAAGCAAAGGGGACGTTGACGTCGATTCCGCCCAACCCGTCCGTCAGCGCCTTGAAGCCGTTGAAGTCCAGCATCAGTGTGTGGTCGATGGTGATGCCCAGCAGCTGCTGCACGGTCTGGGTGGTGAGGTCGACGCCGCCGTACTGAAGGGCTGCGTTGATCTTCGAACCGCCCACACCGGGGACGTCCACCCACAGGTCGCGCATGATCGATATGACATAGAGGGTGTGCCGGTCCGCGGGCACGTGGACCAGCATCAGGGCATCCGAGCGCTGGTCGGACGCCTCGCCGGTTTCCGCGGTGTGGGCGGCCTGCGCCCGGGCGTTTTCCCGGCTGTCGCTGCCGATGACCAATACATTCATGGCCGTTGCGGGCAGTTCCCCGATCGGGGCAGGCGGGGGTGGGGGAGCAGGGGCCGGCGGGGGAGTTTCAGAGGGAGTGGGCGTAGGCGTAGGTGTTGCGGTGGGGGACTGGGACTGGGCGGCTGCCGGCTGTACTTCCTTTCCGGCGCGGCTCAAGGTGAAGACCGCGACGCCGGCGGCCACCACCAGGGCCAGCACAATCAGGGCGGCGATCCAGCGGCGGCGGCCCAGGGCCAGCAGCCAGGCGGGGCGGTGGGAACCGGGCGGACCCGGCGGTACAGAACCGGAATTGCCCGGTCCGGATGGATCAGAACCGCCTGGGATGCTCATGACGCCTCCACCTCATTGTGACTGGTGGGATCAGTGTCCGTCCGGCATGCCCCCGTTGGCTACAGGAGTAGCCAAAACGTCACCTAAGGGTTCCAGGCGTGGCCCCCGTGTGTGGCTTCGGCCGTGCCCTACAGCGGCTGGGACGCGTTCGGGCTCGCCGGGGAATTAAGGCGGGCATGGCGCAGGATGGAGACTATCGCCGGGGCCAGCTGGTCCTCCATCTCCCGGTACACCTCGGGCGCACGGCGGTACGGGTCCACGATGTCGTTCTCTGCCGAGTCGGCGGGAAGCGAGAGGTGCCGCACCCCGGCAGCCCGCGCCGGCAAGCCGCGCCACA
>DATIMT010000125.1:0-2689 GCA_035475035.1 Arthrobacter sp. | reverse complement strand
GGCGAGGATCCGCTGAAGAAAATGGCTTCGGCATGGTTGACGGCGAAGGCCTGGCCGCGGGCCGAGGCGCCGGCCTGGAACAGCAGCGGGGTGCGCTGCGGGGACGGTTCGGCCAGCGCCGGCCCGGGAACCGAAAAGTGCGCGCCCTGGTGGCCGATATTCCTGACCTTGCCCGGGTCCACGAAAACGTTCGCGGCCTTGTCGGCCCGGACGGCGTCGTCGTCGAACGATCCTTCCCAGAGCTTGTAGACGACGTCCATGTATTCGTCGGCACGGTCGTACCGCTGGTCGTGCGGGATCTGCTCGCCCAGTCCGAGATTCCGGGCCGCCGAATCCTGGTACGAGGTCACAATGTTCCAGGCCACCCGGCCGTTGGTCAGATGGTCCAGGGTGCTGAACTTGCGGGCCAGCAGGTAGGGCTGCTCGTAGGTGACCGAGGCGGTTACGCCGAACCCGATCCGCGTGGTGGCCGCGGCAAGTGCGCTGACCAGCAGCATCGGGTCCAGCATCGGGTACTGCACCCCGCCGCGGACCGCCTCGTCCGCGTTTGCGCCGTACACGTCGTACTGGCCCAGCACGTCGGCAAAGAAGACGCCGTGGAAGCCACCCTCTTCCAGGGTCCGGGCCAGTTCGGTCCAGTACCCCAGATCCGCGTAGCGGTGGCTCTCGTCATCGGGATGCCGCCATAATCCGGGGGATTGGTGCACGGGCACCAGCATTTCGAAGGCGTTGAGCAGTATCGGTTTGGGCACCATGTCTCCTAGAAGCTATCGGGAGTGTTCTTGTTTCGGGCAAAGGCGCGGGCCGGGTCCTTAGCGGCCAGACCTGCGACCACGGACAAGGCGGCGAGCAGGGTGAGGTAGGCGCAGATCAGCCAGGGCTGGTTGCCGCCAGCCGGCAACAGGGCTGCCGCGATGAAGGGGGTGAGCCCGCCGGAGATGACGGTGCCCACCTGGTAGCCGAAGGAGACCCCGGTGTAGCGCAGTTGGATCGGGAATTGTTCGGCAAACCAGGCGGCCTGCGGTCCGTAGACCGAATCGTGCAGCACGTTCATGCCGAGAACCATCATCACCGGCAGCAGCGCGAGGGAGCCGTGGTCCAGGAACCAAAAGAACGGCCAGACGAAGATGCCGATGCCCGCGGCCCCGGCCGCGGTGACCCGGCGCCGGCCGATTCGGTCGGACAGCCAGCCCCAGAACGGGCCGGAGACGATGCCGAGCGCCGAGCCGATCAGGACGGCGGTGAGGCCGGAACCGGTGTCCCCGCGGCGGGTGCTGATGTAGCCGAGGATGTAGACGGTCAGGATGACGAACAGCGCCGGCTGCGCCAGCCGCAGGCCAACGGTCACCAGTAATGCTCTCCGGTGGTCTTTCAGCACAGTGGTCAGCGGCGTGCGGGCCGTCTTCCCTTCGGCCTTGAGCCGATTGAATTCGGGGGCATCTTCAACGCCCAGCCGGACGTACAGGCCGACCGCGACCAGCAGCGAGCTGGCCAGGAACGGCAGGCGCCAGCCAAAGGAGTTGAATTGGGCGGTACTGAGCGAGGCGCGGGTCAAAGCGAAGGCTCCGGTGGCCAGCAGCATGCCCATCGCCGAGCCGACCTGGGTGAAGCTGCCGAAGAAGCCGCGCAGGTGCCTGGGTGCATGCTCCACCGAAAGCAGTGCTGAGCCGCCCCATTCAGCACCGGTGGACAGGCCCTGCAGGAGCCTCAGGACCACCAGTCCGACGACGGCGATCCAGCCGATGCTGGCATAGTTCGGCAGCAGGCCGATGGCGGTGGAGGCAATGCCCATGCTCAGCAGCGAGATGACCAGCATTGCTTTGCGGCCGATCCGATCGCCCAAATGGCCGGCCAGGATTCCGCCCACCGGGCGGGCGAAAAAGCCGACGGCAAAGGTCGCAAAGGATGCCAGCACGCCGGCCAGAGGTGATGATCCGGGGAAGAACTGCGAATTGAAAATGAGGGCCGATGCGGTTCCGTAGAGATAGAAGTCATACCACTCCACGGTGGTGCCAATGAAGGCGGAGGTGAGCACCCGCTTTTTGTCGCGTACGCGCAGTCCGGGCGCAGCTATCAGCTCGGTTTGGGCAATGGACATTACAGAAGACCCCTTATCGCCGGGCGCGTTCAAGGGAAGAGGCGCCGTACTTGCCCGCACGGTGTCGTGCCGGGCCGAATCGTCACCTGGGGCACCCCGCTACAGCGAGAGGGTTGCCGTCCAACAAACCAGGGTTTGATGTTGGAACTCTTGATTCTGCTGCCGAGCCTACGAACCGCGGCCGGGCTGCGCAAGGGCAGCGTGTCACGCAAGGACACATAGGCCACGCCTGTTCCGCTGCTCAGAGAGACTCCTGCCCGCGCAAAACGCGGACGGAAATGACGCATGGCTAACAAAATCCCGCCACCGGCCGACAGTAGCTTGTGACGTCCCCCAAGGGACCCGCAGACAAGGAAAAAATCCGATGATCGTAGTAACACGTTTGGACAAACGCGAGTTTGCGATCAACCCTGACCTCATTGAGCGGATCCACGCCAGCCCGGACACCACGCTGGTGATGGCAGACGGCGCCAAATACATTGTCACCGAATCCATGTCCGAGGTGATCGAACTGATTGCACAGTACCGCGCCTACGTCATCGGCCTGGCCCGGGACACGCCGGTGGTCACCGAGCACCACGCCGGCCGGAC
>DATIMT010000124.1:0-6932 GCA_035475035.1 Arthrobacter sp. | reverse complement strand
GATGTCGGCCTCGGATGCGGCTGCCACGGCATCGGCCAGCTCGTTGACCCCCCAGGTGTTGACCTGAACGCCGAAGCGCAGCTCGGCCTCGGTCTTGTCACCTTCGGTGACGGCGACGTTGCGCATGTTGTCGCCGAAGCGGGTCAGTTTCAGGGTGCGGATGGCGGCCCACCCTGCGGCGGCCCGCTGCCAGGACCCGACCTGGCGTGCAACCTCGGGGTTGGAGACGTGCCCGACGACGGTCTTCCGGGCGATGCCGAGGCGGGACTGGATGTAGCCGAACTCGCGGTCACCGTGGGCGGCCTGGTTCAGGTTCATGAAGTCGAAGTCGATGTCCGCCCAGGGCAGGTCGCGGTTGGCCTGGGTGTGCAGGTGCAGCAACGGCTTGCGCAGCAGGTCCAGGCCCGAGATCCACATCTTGGCCGGGCTGAAGGTATGCATCCAGGCCGTTACACCGATCACCGAATCATCCGAGTTGGCCTCCAGCGCGGTGCGGCGGATGGCATCCGAATCCGTGAGGACCGGCTTCCAGACAATTTTTACGGGAACGGCGGAACTGGCGTTGAGCTGGTTGGCGATCTCCTGTGACTGGGCGGCCACCTGCTTGAGGACTTCCTCCCCGTACAGGTGCTGGCTGCCGGTGAGGAACCAGACCTCGTAGCCATCGAGGGAGGTGTTTGCTGCGGTGCTCATGATTCTCCTGGAAAGTTGTGGGTGTTACCGGCCTGCTTGGTTTATTGGCCGTAGACGTTCTGGTAGCGGGCGTAGAGGGAGTCGATGGAGCCCTGGTCGATGGCCAGCGGTTCACCCAACTGCCGCGAGATGTGGACCGTGCGGGCTACTTCCTCGCACATCACGGCGGCCTTCACAGCCGACCGGGCATCCTTGCCGATGGTGAACGGGCCATGGTTCTGCATCAGGACCGCCGGGGAATTCGAGTTCTTCAGCGTCTCCACGATGCCGTGGCCGATCGAGTCGTCGCCGATCAGCGCGAATGGACCCACGGGGATGGAGCCGCCGAACTCGTCGCCCATCATGGTCAGCACACACGGGATGGCCTCACCCCGGGCGGCCCAGGCGGTGGCATAGGTCGAGTGCGTGTGCACCACGCCGCCCACCTCAGGCATGTGCCGGTATACGTAGGCGTGCGCGGCAGTGTCCGACGACGGCGACAACGGCGGGTTGCCCCAATCCACCGTGCCGCCGCCACCGACGTTGGTGCCCCTGACGGGTGTGCCGTAGAGGTCGGTCACGATCATTTGCTCCGGGGTCAGGTCCTGATAGGAGACGCCGGAGGGCTTAATGACCATGAGGTCGGTGCCTGGCACCCGGGCGGAGACATTGCCCGCGGTCCACACCACCAGTTCGTACCGGGTCAGCTCGGCATGCAGCGCACACACTTCCTCGCGGACACGGGCGATGGTTTCCAGGATGACGGCTTCGGCTCCATTTCCGGCGCTCATGCGGACACCTCCACGGCAACCTCAGCAGAGGCAGAACCCACCGGGGAACCCGCAACGCGGCGCTGGATGGCTTTGAGCCGGTGCATGACATCGTTGGCGCCCCGGCCGAAGTAGTCGTGCAGGGTCTTGTACTCCTGGAACAGCTCGTCGTAGGCGGCCACGTTTTCCGGAATCGGCGTGTAGACCTCGCCGGGTTCTGCGCCCATGGCGGCGGCAGCTTCACGGATGTCCGCGTATTCGCCTGCCGCGACGGCCGCGTGGATCGCCGATCCCAGGGCCGGGCCCTGCTCCGAGCCGATGGTTGACAACTGGAGGCCGGTGGCGTCGGCGTAGATCTGCATCAGGAATTTGTTCTTGAGCAGGCCGCCGGCCACGATGAATTCCTTGACCGGAACACCGGCGTCGCGGAAAGCGTCCACGATGGTGCGGGTCCCGAAGGCCGTGGCTTCCAGCAGCGCGCGGTAGGTGTCCTCGGGCCTGGTGGCCAGGGTCTGGCCCACCACGATGCCGGAAAGCTCGTGGTCCACCAGGACGGAGCGGTTGCCCGAGTGCCAGTCGAGTGCAATCAGGCCGTGCTCCCCGATGGCCTGCCGCGACGCCAGTTCGGTCAGGTACTCGTGGATCCCCAGCCCCGCGTCCTTGGCCGCCTGGTGGTATTCCGGCGGGACCCCGTTCCTGGTGAACCAGCCAAAGATATCCCCCACTCCGGACTGCCCGGCCTCGTAGCCCCACAGCCCGGGCACGATTCCGCCGTCCACCGCCCCGCACATGCCCGGCACCTCACGCAGTTCCGTGCCGTTCATGACGTGGCAGGTGGAGGTGCCCATGATGGCCACCAACTGGCCGGAATCGACTGCCTTTGCGGCCGGGGCGGTGACATGCGCGTCGACGTTGCCCACGGCAACGGCGATACCCTCCGGCAGACCGGTCCAGGCTGCCGCTTCCGCCGTCAGGGTGCCGGCTGCGTCCCCCAGCCGCCCGATGGTGTGCTCCAGCTTGGAGCTGACAAAGTCCTTGAAATCCGGGTTCAGGGCAGCCAGGAAGTCTTCCGACGGATATCGCCCGTCCTGATAGATGCCCTTGTAGCCGGCCGTGCAGGCGTTCCGGACATATTGGCCGCACAGCTGCCAGACGATCCAGTCCGCCGCCTCCACCCAGTGGTCCATTTCGGCATAGGTCTCCGGGTCCTCTTCCAGCAACTGGAGCCCCTTGGCAAACTCCCACTCGGACGAGATCAGCCCCCCGTAACGGGGAAGCCAGTCCTCACCCCGCTCGCCAGCGAGCCGGTTGATCCTGTCGGCCTGCCCCTGTGCTGCGTGGTGGCGCCAGAGCTTTACGTAGGCATGTGGCCGGTTGGCATAGCCCGGCAGTTCATTCAGGGGTGTGCCATCGGCCTTGACGGGCACCATGGTGCAGGCGGTGAAGTCGGTGGCAATGCCGATGACCGCGGCGGGGTCGATCCCCGCATCAGCCACCGCGGCCGGGACCGCATTGCGCAGGACGTCCCGGTAATCGTTGGGCACCTGAAGCGCCCATTCCCCGGGAAGCCTCACGGCTTGTCCGTCGGCTGTCCCGCCCGCTAGGTCGTCGGGCAGGGAGTCGGTCACCACTGCATGGGGATACTCGTGTACGGCACTGCCGAGCTCCTTGCCGTCGCGGACGCGCACCACCACTGCACGGCCGGAAAGGGTTCCGTAGTCGACCCCGATCACGCAGTGGTCGTGACGCGGGTCGGAGCTGGAAGTGAACAACGCATCTGGCATGGGGTTGCCTCCATCCGGGAGGCCAGGCCTCATTACCGGGTTTTTGTAGGGTCAGGGTCAAGCTAAGTGCTGCAGTAATTGTGAACGCTAACAAAGGAGAAGTCAATGAAGTCGAAATTCTTTCGGGGTTTCCGGGACGAGCGTCTTGTTAGCGTTCACAAATGGGTCTATATTGAACCGACACATCAACAATGTGGCCAGGACCGGGAGCATCGTTGCTTCCCGGTCCAACAACACTTCGCGGCAATGCTGCCGCGGAAGGAGAAAATGGTGAGAATCAAAAAACTCATGGGCGCGGTGGCCCTTGTCCTCGCCCTGACCGTGGGGGCCACCGGTTGCGGCTCCCGTGGCGGAACCAGCGAATCCAGCGGAGCGGCGAAGCCCAGCGACTCGCTGGTTGGCATCTCGATGCCCACCCAGACATCCGAACGCTGGATTGCCGACGGCGCCAACGTTGAGAAGTCCTTGAAAGACCTCGGCTATAAGACAGACCTCCAGTTCGCCAACGACGACATTCCAACCCAGGTCTCCCAGATCGAAAACATGCTGACCAAGGGCGCCAAGGCCCTGATCATCGCCGCGATTGACGGCACCACACTGACCGACGTCCTGGCCAAGGCCAAGGAGCAGAACGTCAAGGTCATCGCCTACGACCGCCTCATCAACGGCACCCCGAACGTGGACTACTACACCACTTTCGACAACTACACGGTGGGCGTCCAGCAGGCCACCTCGCTGCTGACCGGCCTGGGCCTCGTCGACGCAAGCGGCAAGAAGGTGGACGGCAAGGGCCCCTTCAACATCGAACTTTTCGCCGGAAGCCCGGACGACAACAACGCCAACTTCTTCTGGACCGGCGCCATGGACACCCTCAAGCCGTACATGGATGCAGGCACCCTGAAGGTCCCCAGCGGCCAGACCAAGTTTGAGCAGGCCGCGATCCTTCGCTGGCAGGCGCCTGTGGCGCAGAAGCGCATGGAGGACGTCATCACCTCTGCCTACAGCTCGGGCACCAAGCTGGACGGCGTCCTGTCCCCGTACGACGGCCTGTCGATCGGCATCATCTCAGCGCTCACCAGTACCGGCGGCTATGCCAAGGGAAGCCTGCCGGTGGTCACCGGCCAGGATGCCGAAAAGGGCTCCGTCAAGTCCATCGTCGCCGGCGAGCAGTACTCCACCATCTTCAAGGACACCCGCCAGCTCGGCGCACAGGCTGTCAAGATGGTCGACGCCGTCCTCAAGGGCCAGGAACCGGAAACCAACGACACCAAGACCTACAACAACAAGGTCAAGGTTGTCCCGGCCTTCCTGCTGAAGTCCGTGATCATCACGAAGGACAACTACAAGAAGGAACTGATCGACTCGGGTTACTACAAGGACGCCGACGTCAAGTAGTCAGCGCCCGGGGGCTGTGGCCGGACTCCGATCCGGCCACAGCCCCGCCCGCAACCTCCTGCAGCAGCAGGAAGGCCAAGCTTCGACCAGTCAGTGGGAATTGACGATGAACACACCCATTCTGCAAATGCGAGGAATCACCAAGACGTTCCCCGGCGTGAAAGCGCTGCAGGACGTCACCCTGGATGTGAACCGTGGAGAGGTCCACGCCATCTGCGGTGAGAACGGCGCCGGCAAGTCAACGCTCATGAAAGTGTTGTCCGGCGTATATCCACACAACACCTTCGACGGGGACATCCTCTTCGAAAACGAACCCTGCAATTTCTCCAGCATCTCGGACAGCGAGAAGCGGGGCATCGTGATCATCCACCAGGAACTGGCACTGAGCCCGTACCTTTCAATCGCCGAGAACATCTACTTGGGCAACGAACAGGCCACCAACGGATGGGTGGACTGGCGAAAGACCAACCTGGAGGCAGCCAAGCTACTGGCCCGCGTGGGTTTGGATGAAAACCCCGTCACCCCCGTGCAGCACATCAGCGTGGGCAAGCAGCAACTGGTGGAAATTGCCAAGGCGCTGTCCAAGGAGGTGAAGCTGCTCATCCTCGACGAGCCCACGGCAGCCCTCAATGACGAGGATTCCGGCCACCTGCTGGACCTGATTCTCCATTTGAAGGGCCAAGGGGTCACCAGCATCATCATCAGCCACAAACTCAATGAAATCCGCAAGGTGGCCGACGCCGTCACCATCATCAGGGACGGCAAGACCATTGAAACCCTCCGGCTCGATGAAGGCCAGATCACGCAGGAACGCATCATCCGCGGCATGGTTGGCCGTGACCTGGAGAGCCTGTACCCGGACCGCGAGCCGAACATCGGCGAGGAAGTCCTCCGGATCGAAGACTGGTCCGTACGGCATCCCCAGGACCGCACCCGCATGGTGGTCAGGAACGCAAACCTGCATGTCAGGAAGGGCGAAGTGGTGGGACTGGCCGGCCTGATGGGCGCGGGGCGCACGGAACTTGCCATGAGCGTGTTCGGCCGCACCTACGGTACCGCCACGTCCGGCAAGGTCTATAAATACGGCGAGGAGATCAACACTGCCACCGTCTCTGACGCCATTAGGCACGGCATCGCGTACGCCACCGAGGACCGCAAACATTACGGCCTGAACCTCATTGAGGACGTCAGGCGCAACATCTCCCTGGCCGCGCTGCGAAAGCTCGCCAAACGCGGCTTTGTGGACAAGAACCAGGAGACCGTAGTCGCCAACGGCTACCGGAAGAGCATGAACATTAAAGCGCCCTCGGTGGCCGCCATCACCGGGAAGCTCTCGGGCGGAAACCAGCAGAAGGTGGTGCTGAGCAAATGGATGTTCTCCGATCCGGACGTGCTGATCCTCGATGAACCCACCCGCGGGATCGACGTTGGCGCCAAATACGAGATCTACACGATCATCGCCAAACTCGCGGCCGAAGGAAAAGCCGTGATTGTCATTTCCTCGGAACTTCCCGAGCTCCTCGGCATCTGCGACCGCATCTACACCCTTGCCGCCGGCCACATCACGGGTGAAGTGCCCATTGCCGAGGCCACCCAGGAAACCCTGATGCACTACATGACCAAAGAGAAGGAATAGCGAAATGTCCGCCTTACGAGAATCGCTCGGATTCCTCACAAGCCGCCTCCGCCAGGTTGGCATCTTCGTTGCCCTGATCCTGATTGTCCTGCTGTTCCAGGGGCTGACCGGCGGGATCCTGCTGGAACCGCAGAACGTCACCAACCTGGTGGTCCAGAACAGCTACATCCTCATCCTGGCCATCGGCATGGTGATGGTGATCATTGCCGGGCACATCGACCTTTCCGTCGGATCCGTCGCAGGGTTCATCGGCGCCGTGGCCGGCGTCATGATCGTGCACTGGGGCTGGCCCTGGTGGGCCGCAATTCCTGCCTGCCTGGTGGTAGGCGCCTTGGTGGGCGCTTGGCAGGGCTACTGGATCGCCTACGTGGGTATCCCGGCCTTCATCGTCACGTTGGCGGGCATGCTGATCTTCCGCGGACTCACGCTCATCACCCTGAAGAACCAGCAGATCACCCCCTTCCCCGCCGAACTGCGGGCCCTGGGCGGCGGGTTCCTTCCGGATATTTCCGGAGGCACGTCCGTACTCGAATGGCTCACCGTTATCCTGGGCGTCGGCGCCACAGTGGCCCTGCTCATCCAGGCCCTGAAGGAGCGCAGGATCCGCAGGAAGTTCGATCTCGAAAGCGAACCCATGGTCTGGTTTGTCATCAAGACCACCTTCACGGCGCTGCT
>DATIMT010000123.1:0-11127 GCA_035475035.1 Arthrobacter sp. | reverse complement strand
CCCTGCCCCGTTTGCCGCCGCCCGCGGCTGTCTAGAGTTGCTCCCCTAGCGCTTTTTCTTCTTCGCCGGGCGCTTCGCCGCGTCCTGGGCGGCTGCCTTGGCAGGGTTTCCGGAGCGTCCGCCTCCGGACGTGGTTTCCACCCGGGTCTGCGTTCCGCCGCCCTCGCTGGGGGCGGTGTACTGCAGCTGCGCCGGCTTTTCCGGCGCCTCCAGACCGGCGGCGTGGACCTGCGGGTCAACGTGCTCGGTGTGTCCGCCGGCAGCGTCCTGCACGACGACATCTTGGGCAGGGGTTACTTCCACCTCGAGGTTGAAGAGGAACCCAACGCTTTCCTCCCGGATGGCTTCCATCATGCTTTGGAACATCGCGAAGCCCTCGCGCTGGTACTCCACCAGCGGATCACGCTGCGCCATGGCGCGCAAGCCGATGCCTTCCTTGAGGTAGTCCATTTCGTAGAGGTGTTCCTGCCATTTGCGGCCAATGACGGAAAGGACCACCCTGCGCTCAAGCTCCCGCATGCTCTCGGAGCCGATGACCTCCTCACGGGCCTGGTACACCAGCCGCGCGTCGGAAAGAATCTCCTCCTTCAGCAGCTCGACGGTAACCCTGGATTTTCCGCCGGCTTCCTCGATGATGTCTTCAGCCGTAACACTGACCGGGTAGAGCGTCTTGAGGTTCGTCCACAGCTGGTGGAAGTCCCAGTCGTCGCCGTTCCCTTCCGCCGTGGCGCCATCGATCAGGGCCGTGATGGTGTCCTCAATGAAGAACTGCACCTTCTCATGCAGGTCGTCGCCCTCAAGGATGCGCCGGCGGTCGCTGTAGATGGCTTCGCGCTGGCGGTTAAGGACGTCGTCGTACTTAAGCACGTTCTTGCGCTGCTCGGCGTTCCGGCCTTCCACCTGTCCCTGGGCAGAGGCGATGGCACGCGATACAAGTTTTGATTCCAGTGCAACGTCATCCGGGACCGAGCTGTTCATCAGCCGTTCCGCGGCTCCGGAATTGAAGAGCCGCATGAGGTCGTCAGTCAGCGAGAGGTAGAACCTGGATTCACCGGGGTCGCCCTGGCGGCCGGAACGTCCGCGGAGCTGGTTGTCAATGCGGCGTGACTCGTGGCGTTCGGTGCCCAGGACGTAGAGGCCCCCGAAATTCAGGACTTCCTCGTGTTCGTCCTTCACGGACTGCTTGGCAGCTTCAATCGCTGCGGGCCAGGCTGCTTCGTACTCTTCCGAGTTTTCTTCCGGGTCCAGCCCGCGCTTGGCGAGCTCGGCAACAGCGGTGAACTCGGCGTTGCCACCCAGCATGATGTCCGTGCCGCGGCCGGCCATGTTGGTGGCCACGGTGACAGCGCCCTTCCGGCCCGCCTGGGCGACAATGGCAGCTTCCCGGGCATGGTTCTTGGCGTTCAGGACCTCGTGGCGGATGCCTTCCTTGGCGAGCAGCTTGGAGAGGTACTCGCTTTTCTCGACGCTGGTGGTGCCCACCAGGACCGGCTGGCCCTTCTCGTGCCGCTCGGCAATATCGCGCACCACGGCGTCGAACATTACAACCTCGTTCTTGAACACGAGGTCTGACTGGTCGATG
This sequence comes from Arthrobacter sp., assembly GCA_035475035.1. Lineage (GTDB taxonomy): Bacteria > Actinomycetota > Actinomycetes > Actinomycetales > Micrococcaceae > Arthrobacter. The sequence continues at coordinate 9,545 of DATIMT010000123.1, read as the reverse complement.
CGCTGCATGTCCCGGTTGGTCGGGATCGCCACCACGCCCAGCTTGTAGGTGCTCATGAACTCAGCCGCCTCGGTTTCGGCGGTACCGGTCATGCCTGAAAGCTTGCCGTACATGCGGAAGTAGTTCTGCAGCGTCACAGTGGCCAGGGTCTGGTTTTCCGCTTTGATCTCGACGCCTTCCTTGGCCTCGATCGCTTGGTGCATGCCTTCGTTGTATCGCCGGCCGGCGAGGATGCGGCCGGTGTGCTCATCAACGATCAGGACCTCGCCGTCCAGGATGACGTAGTCCTTGTCCCGCTTGAACAGTTCCTTGGCCTTGATGGCGTTGTTCAGGAACCCGATCAGCGGGGTGTTTGCAGATTCGTACAGGTTGGAGATGCCGAGGTAGTCCTCAACCTTCTCGATCCCGCTCTCCAGGACACCGACCGTGCGCTTCTTTTCGTCGACTTCGTAGTCCTTCTCCGGCTGCAGCCGGAGCACCACCTTGGCGAATTCGCTGTACCAGCGGTTGGTGTCCCCCTGCGCCGGGCCGGAGATGATCAGCGGGGTGCGGGCCTCATCGATAAGGATGGAGTCAACTTCGTCGACGATGGCGAAGTGATGGCCGCGCTGGACCAATTCGGTCCGGTCCCATGCCATGTTGTCGCGCAGGTAATCGAACCCGAACTCGTTGTTGGTTCCATAGGTGATGTCGGCGGCGTACTGCTGGCGGCGTACGGACGGATCCTGGTTGGCGAGGATAACGCCGCTGCTCAAGCCAAGGAAGCGGTACACGCGGCCCATGAGTTCGGACTGGTATTCGGCGAGGTAGTCGTTAACCGTGACCACGTGGACGCCCTTGCCGGTGAGGGCGTTCAGGTAGGCGGGAGCGGTCGCCACCAGGGTCTTGCCTTCACCGGTTTTCATTTCGGCGATGTTGCCCAGATGCAGGGCAGCGCCGCCCATCAGCTGGACATCGAAGTGGCGCATCCCCAGGGTCCGCGAAGACGCTTCACGCACGGCGGCAAAGGCCTCCGGAAGCAGGTCGTCGAGCTTTTCGCCGTCCTGGTGGCGTTCGCGGAGGCGGTCAGTCTCCTCGCGCAGCTCGGCGTCGGTAAAGGTCTTGAACGAGTCTTCGAGGGCGTTGATGGAGTCGGCATAGTTCCTCAGCTGCCGGAGTGTTTTCTTGTCACCCGTGCGGAGAATTTTTTCGATAAGTGATGCCACGTGAAGATGCTCCCAGTCTGATGCCGCCGAATTCTGGCGTGTTCAGTCTACGGGAGAGACACGCGGCCGGTGCGCCCTTTCCCTAAGAGCGGATACTCCTTACGCGCGTGCCAGTTCCTGCCCCAGCCCGGCAGCGAGGTCCCCTGCCGGCCCCACTTCCACTTCAGGCAGGCCAAGCCACTGGCCCATCAGCTTCAGCTCAGCGGCGAGTTCGACGGCGGTGTCCGCCGGTGCGTCCGGCTCGGCAAAGGCGGATCTCACCAGCAGCCGGCCACCCGCCCGGTCCGCTTTGAGATCAACGCGGGCCACGATCCTGTCGCGCAGCAGGAAGGGGAGGACGTAATAGCCGAAGCGCCGTTTGGACTCCGGGGTGTAGATCTCGATCCGGTAATGGAAACCGAACAGTTCCAACAGCCGCCGGCGTTCAAAAACCAGGGAATCGAACGGGCTTAACAGCGCGCGGCCGGTGGCCCGCCGTGGCAGTACGGCTTCCACGTGCCGGAAGACTTCCCGGCCCCAGCCGGTCACGGTGACCCGTTCCAGCCGGCCTTGCGCCACCAGATGTTCGACGGCCTGTGTGGTGGCCTTGACCGGAATCCGGAAGTAGTCGGCGAGGCAGCGGACGCTTCCGATTCCGTGCGCCCGGGCGGCCGCTTCGGTCAGCCGTTGGAGCGCAGCTGCCGGATCCGTGTCCCCTCCCGGGGGCGCCTGGTACGGAAGGACTTTGGCGGTCAGCGTGTACCTGCGCTCGAATTGCCCGGTCCTTGAGGCCGCGGATACCAGCCCTTCTTCGAAGAGGTGTTCCAGCACCCGTTTCACGGCGTTCCAGTTCCACCCCCAGTTGGCCGTCTGTATTTCCTCGACATGGCCAATCCGGGCAGTCAGTTCAGAGGCAGTCATGGGTCGGGACCGTGCGAGGACCGCCAGGATCCTGGCCGCAACGTCATTTCGGAGCTCCGGGTCCATCCGGGAGGCGCCCACCCAGGAACGCTTCTGCCACAGCAGCAAATCCTGGTAATGCTCAGGACGGATGTAGCTCGCTTCGTGCGCCCAGTACTCCAGCATGCGGCGCGGATGCGTCCCCGCCATGCGCTGCAGGATGTCGCGGTCATAATCGCCAAGGCGGGAATAGAAGGGCAGGAAGTGACTGCGGACCAGGACGTTCACGGAATCGATCTGAACCAGCTGGAGACGGGCAAAGGTACGGCCCACCGCCCGTGCTGTCACGGGGCCGGTGGGCCGTCCTTTATGGAGTCCCTGCGCTGCCAGTGCGATCCGCCGTGCCTGGTCAAGGCTCAGCGTTGCTGACAATTCAGTCCTCTCTGGTGGTGGTTTGGTCCACCCTAAGCGTTGGCTGCGGCGTCGTCGGAGCGGTAGGCAAGGATCTTTTCCTCCACCACCGTGTCTCCTGGCTCGCATTCATGGTCCAGGGTGATGACCCCGTAAGTCCAGCCACGACGGCGGTACACGACGGACGGCGTGTTGGTCGCCTTGTCCACGAAAAGGTAGAAGTCGTGGCCGACAAGCTCCATGTTGTCCACGGCATCGTCGAGGGAAAGGGATGCAGCGGGAAAGACCTTGCGCCGGATCAGTACCGGCGAGCTTCCGGCCGGAATGTCATTGTCCACGTCGTAAGGGGATTTTTCCTCCGGGGCCTGTGCGGTGTCGCTCCGGTGGTTGGCCTCAAGGTACAGCGGCTCGTGGGCGCTGGCTGGTTCGAGTGAGGCGGTGGCCTCACGGACAGCCTTGGGAGTGTGGCGGCCGTGGTGGACCTTCTTGCGGTCCTTGGCCCGCCGGAGCCGCTCAAGGAGTTTATTGTAGGCGAGGTCAAAGGCGGCAAACTTGTCTGCGGCGCTCGCTTCGGCACGGATTACAGGGCCCCGGCCCAGGACTGTCACCTCGACGGTCAACTGGTCGCCGGTTTGCCGGGCATTGGTCTCCTTGGAGACTTTCGCATCGACCCGCTGGACCTTGTCACCCAGCGACTCGATTTTTGCGATCTTTTCCCCGGCGTATTCGCGGAACCGGTCTGAAACTGTCAGATTTCGTCCGCTGATCATAAACTCCATGGTGCCCTCCAAATGACTTCGGTGACACGACGGCGGCACTTCCTTGGGCCGGGCTGCCTGACAGTCGAGCCCCTCTCCGAGCCGCCATCGAAAGGTACATTCTGTTCTTGGTACCCACCACCGACGTTAGTTCATAGCCACTCGTTATTCATCCTTTCCCGGTTTATTTTTTTCTAAGTCATGGTCGTTCCCCGGGCGGGCCCGCTGCCCCGGCCCCAGGGTCCGCGGCATCCGGCGGGCGTGTCGCTGCCAGCACGACAGCGCCCCTCACCTGGGCGCCGGCAAGATGCAGTGCACGGGCTGCTTCACCAATGGTGGCTCCGGTTGTCAGGACGTCGTCGACGATAATGCAGGGCCGCCCTGCAACCTTCGCCCGGGCGCCGGATTTGACCCGCATGGATCCCCGGACGCGCTGCGCGCGGGCTCCCCTGCCAAGGCCTTTTTGCCCCGCCGGAGCTTTATGGCCCCCGGATCCCAGGTGCCCGCCGGGCAGCAGAGGGCCGGACCGCGGGACTTTGCCGAGGACATCCGCGACCTCGACGCCTGGAAGCCGGCGCACCGCCCCTTTCAGCAGCAGGTGGACCGGGCTGAAGCCCCGGTTGACGTAGGCCGCTGTACTGGTGGGCACCGGGATCAGCAGGAAGCCGTTGGCACCCGGTGCTGCTGCCCGGACTGCCCCGGCCAACGCGTGGCCCAGAGCTCTCCCAAGTTGATGTTGGCCGTGCCGTTTGAACGACAGCAGGCCCTGCGCCAGCTCGTCCCGGTACACCCCCGCTGCCACGACCGGAAGCAGGATGGTCCCCGCAACGTCCATGAGTGCTGGGGCTCCGCTTTCCGCCCGGAACGGATGCCGGGTCAGCTGCCGGAGACGGCTGGCGCAGGGCGGACAAAGAGTCCGGTCCTCCGCCCCGCAGCAGACACAGTCCACCGGGACCGCCAAAGCGAGGAGATCACCCGCGGCGCCGGCCAACCAATCAACAAGGCGCAGGACGGCGGTCGCGTATTCAGCCCGGTGCAGCGCGGCCGAGGCTGGGGGCGGTTGAAGGTCAGGATCCGCTCTCCGGGCCTGCTGCCGACCGGAACCAGCGTCGCTGTTTCCGCCAGATAGACCGTTCACGGTTCCACTATGGCTCAGGGCCCGGCACTCCTGGAGGGCCGGGATGGGCTATGTGGATAAGGCCAATCCCCCGGGGGTTGAAGCGTCATCGGGGCGCTCCGGCCCTGGCGGTGTTCAGCCGGGAAACGCAGGATCGACAGGGCCCTTGATTTGCGGGGACCAGCCATTGCCGAGGCGCTGGAAGACACCCTCCCCGGACTGGACGTAAATGTCATCGGCGCCATTTCCCGCGCTGATGGCTACCAGGCCCGGCCAGGGGGCCAGCTGCTGTGGCTGGCCGGAGGTGAGGGACAGCAGCTCCGGTGTGACATTTGAGCCGGCCGCCCCCTTCATGACGGCGAGTGTGGTGCCGTTCACCCAGACCCCTTGGTCGGCGTCGCCGGCAGTCACCAGGGTGATGGGCGCGGTCAGTTCACGGGGCGTGCCGTCGGGGGCACGGATAATGCCCGTCACCTGCACCCTGGACTTCCCATTCTGTTCGGATATGACCAGGGCACGGACGCCGTCGCGGGAGATACGGAATTCCTTCACCGTCCGGCCGGCAAGCCAGGACGGTGCCAGCGTCACGGACGGGACAGGGGCTCCTTCTGCTACTCCGGTGGGATGGAAGGCCACGACTTCCGTGGCGCCGGAGGCACCGGGACCGGACGACCACACCCAGTCCTTGACGCTGAAGGACGGCCGGCTGAGCGTACTCCGGGTGGTCAGGGCGCGGGCGGGCTGGCCGGGGCTGATGCTGTATAAGGTGGTGCGGCCGTCATTGAGGAAGGCAGCAGTCTGCGACACCGGCGATTCCGCGGGGTAGCGGGGGTTGAGCGCGGAAACCGACTGCATGTCGGGCAGCGGCGTGACGCGGTTGTTTTCGTAGCGCACCAGTTCATTGCCGCTGATGGCGATCTGGCGCGAGGGTACGTTCTTGTCCAGGACCGGGGGGAGAACGGACCCGTTGTCCTCCACCCGCACCAGGTCCTGGTTGGCGCGCAGTTCGACGTTGACAACATCGGGCTGGCTGCGGAACGTCAGGGTCAGCTGCATCTGCATGCGGAGCCGGTCCTCCGCCGATGTTTCCGTCAACTCCTTGGCCGTCAGATCCACCTGGGCGGCACCGGAGACCACCGGCACGGATTCACGGGCCAGTTTGATCCCGGAGGGGAAGGCGCTGGCGACGGCGCCGCGCAGGTATGGCGCCGGCCCGGCCAACAGTGCACTGGTCATCGCTTTGACGGTCTTGTTCCTGAGGAACCAGCGGACATCAGGAATGGCGTAGGTGAAGGTGGGGTCGTAGAAGTAGATGGGGTAGGCACCGTAGATCACCTTGAACGTTTCCTCCGCAATGGCGGTCCCGTCCGGAATCGCGGAAATCCGCCACTCTCCGTCCACCTGGGTAACCGTTACCGGAATGCGTTCCACGGTTCCCGGGGGCGACTGCGTGGCAATGCCATCGGCGTCCACCGTGTAGGAGACATCCAGTTCATAGTTGAAGACATTGTCCGTCGCTGTGGGGACAACGCGCGCCTCCCGGTACACCAGCGCGCGCTTGTCCGGCTTCCATGACACCGCCGATGCCTGGGTCAGGTACTGGCGGGCTACCGCATAGTCATCCTCGTAGCCGCTGCCTGCCCGGTAGAAATAGTCGATGATCGTCTCCGGTGACGAGCCGGGCTGGGGTGCCGCCGGAAGGAACACGGGTGCGTTGACGTTTCCTGCGCTGCTTTCGCTGCTTTTCCCCACTGGACCGGCTGTGGGGATCCGCGCGCAGCCTGACAGGAGGACGATCAGGAGGGCAAGCAGAGCCGCCGGGTACTTCGCGTGGCGCACGGTGGCCCTCATGGTGTCTCCTCGGGTGCCGGCGCCGGCGCAGGCTTGGCCGTGCCGGTCTGCAGCACCAGCATGTTCTTGTAGTCCTGTTCTGCCGGAACGCTCGCTGGCGCGCCCGGATTGGTGACATCCTTTGGTTCCAACTGGACGGGCGACTCGGTGATCCCGCCGTCCTGGCGCAAGGGAAGGGTCAGGCGGAAGTTGGCGCCGTCGCCCTTCCTGCCCCAGGCCTGCAGCCAGCCATGGTGGAGTTTGGTGTCCTCCATGGCGATGGACAACCCGAGCCCGCTGCCCCCGGTGGTGCGTGCACGGGCAGGATCCGCACGCCAGAACCTGTCGAATACGCGTGCGGCCTGCGCCTGGTCCATCCCGATCCCATGGTCCCGGACAGCAACACCAACGGCGGTTTCATTTGCCGCCACCGTGATGGTCACCGGCTTGCCCTCACCGTGTTCGACCGCGTTCAGGATCAGGTTCCGCAAGATCCTGTCGATCCGCCGGGCGTCCATTTCCGCGATCATGGAGTCCTCGGGAGCGGTGTAGATGATTTCCGAACCGTATTCCGCCGCCACGGGCGCAGCGCCATCGATGACGTGGGCGATTACCTGGCGGAGGTCCTCGGGTTCAGCATCAAGCACCGCCACGCCGGCATCGAAACGGCTGATTTCGAGCAGGTCGGAGAGGAGCGACTGGAACCGCTCCACCTGGTTGTAGAGCAGCTCTGCCGAGCGCTTGTTGATGGGGTCGAAGTCGTCACGGGCGTCGTACAGGACCTCTGCCGCCATGCGGACGGTGGTGAGCGGGGTCCGCAGCTCGTGCGAAACATCGGAGACAAAGCGCTGCTGCATCTGCGAGAGCGTTGCCAGTTGGGTGATTTGCTCCTGCAGGCTTGCGGCCATGTGGTTGAAGGAGGCGCCAAGCCGCGCCACTTCGTCCTCGCCCCGGACCACCATGCGCTCCTGCAGCTGCCCGGCCGCCAGCTTCTCGGACACCATGGCAGCGTGGCTGACCGGGCTCACGACGTTGCGGGTGACATACCAGGCGACGGCGCCGATCAGGAGGATGAGCACGGCGCCGCCCGCCCAGAGGACGCTCTGGATCTCGTTCAGCGTCTGCTGTGCCGTATTCAGGTCATAGATGAGGTACAGCTCGTACACGGTGCCGTTAAACGTCACCTTGTTCCCGACGGCGATCCCCGGCCGGTCTTCGGTGCCCACCGGGATGACGGTGGAAGCCCAGTACTGGTCCTTCCCCGACTGCTGGACGGCCTTGCGCAGCTCAGGGGGAATGACGCTGACCGTCAGCTGGTCCGAGGCCCGCGACTCCACCCACCGGTTGCGGGGTTTGGTCTGGTTGGGCATGGCCTCGAAGACGTAGCGCCTTTGGATCACCGAACCCCGGCCTTCCACTGCACTGAGCGTGTCCGAGACCAGGGTAATGACACTGGACTGGTCAGTGACCTGGGCGCCGTCGAACGTGTCCTGCACTTGCTTGACGTTGTAGCGGGTCTCCGACTCCGCCTGGGTCAACCGCTCCTGGAACAGGTTGTTGGCAATCTGGTTGGAGAGGTATGCGCCCACCACGGCAAATGACGTCACCGCCAGCATCAAGGTGGTCAGGACGGTCCGGAACTGCAGGGACCGGCGCCAGCGCTTTTGTAGTGCACGGCCAAGGTACCTCAGCCCGGGGAGGAAGCGACGGACACCCGTCAGGACGAGCCTGGCCACGCGCAGGGCCACGATCAGGGCGCGCCGCTGCCAGATCCTTGCCCGGAACGCCATGTGCCGGAGCCCCGGAGCAGGGGTGTCGCCGGATTCCGGCGCGTCTTCGACGCTGCCACCAAGGGCGCTGTCACCCCGCGCCTTGCCGCCCTGGTCGGTACCGCCCTGGTCGGTGCCGCCCTGCTTCAGGCCGGCGTCCGTTGCGTCCGGGGTGTCGCGCTGATCCGGTTCCCCGTCCTGCGCGGCGGGGTCAGACCCCTGCTTTATAGCCGACACCACGCACCGTCAATACAACTTCCGGAGCTTCCGGGTCCTGCTCGATCTTGGACCGCAGGCGCTGGACATGGACGTTGACCAGGCGGGTGTCAGCGGCGTGCCGGTAGCCCCAAACCTGCTCCAGCAGCAGCTCCCGGGTGAAGACCTGCCAGGGCTTACGGGCGAGTGCCACCAGGAGGTCGAATTCCAGCGGCGTCAGGGAAATCCGCTCATTACCCCGGCTGACGGTGTGGCCGGCAACGTCGATGGTGATGTCCGCGATGCGGAGCGTTTCGGGGGCTTTCTGGTCCCCCGGGCGAAGGCGTGCGCGCACGCGCGCCACCAACTCGGCCGGCTTGAAGGGTTTCGGCACGTAGTCATCAGCACCGGATTCCAGTCCACGGACGACGTCGGAGGTATCGGACTTGGCGGTCAGCATGACGATAGGCACGTCCGACTCGCCGCGGATCTGGCGGCACACCTCGATGCCGTCCATACCGGGAAGCATGAGGTCGAGCAGGACCAGGTCCGGCCGCGATGACCGGAACACGTCGAGGGCCTGGGCGCCGTCGGCGCAAAAGACCGGCTCGAAGCCGTCATTACGGAGGACAATTCCAATCATCTCGGCCAGCGCTTCGTCATCGTCTACCACCAGAATGCGTGCCTTCATAGCTATATATTCCCTTATCGGGATGGGTTTGTCCTGTTGAGCGGCTTCCGGCATGGCGGGACACTAGGCCGCCCGACGCCGGAACTATAGTCTTGGGGTCATGCTCTGCGCTGCCGGTGCACCCCTTCCGGGTGCCGGCGCCCGGAGCAGGCGGACTGGTATGGGGGAGGAATCAGTGTCACCACAGGAGTCGGGGCCCGGCGGGCCCGCGCAGGAACGGCCGGGCGACGGGGACGACGACGGCGGACCCGGCTCTGCGGATGGTCGCGGCCCCGTGCCGCCCGGCGGGCAGCAGCCGTGGGCGCCCCCTTCAGGGCAGCAGGCAGGCCAGCAGGCCAAAAGCAGCCAGGAACCACCCGCTTGGGGGCAGGCCCCGGCGTGGCAGCAGCCGGCCCCGCCGCAGCAGCCACTGTGGGAACAGCGGCACGGAGAGGCCCCGAACCGGAACGCGCCGTACCCTGGCAATCCGTACCCCGGGGCGCCGCCATACAGCGGATCCCCTTACAGAGAATCCCCGTACAACGGCTCGCCCTACGCGGACGTCCCGTATCCCAGCGGCCCGTACGGCGCCCCCAACCCCGGGCAGCCCCGGTATGCAGCCCCGCCCAAGCCGGGAATCATCCCGTTGCGGCCGTTGATGTTCGGGGAGATCCTGGACGGTTCGTTCCAGGCCATCAGGCGCAATGCCAA
>DATIMT010000122.1:0-1925 GCA_035475035.1 Arthrobacter sp. | reverse complement strand
GCCTTCGAAATCGTCCTGAACATCGCCTCCGTCGGCATCATCATGACCTGGGCCACCATCGTCCTGTGCCAAATCCAACTCAAACGCTGGGCCGACAAAGGCTGGGTCACCCGCCCCTCCTTCCGCATGTTCGGCGCCCCCTACACCGGCTACCTCTCCCTCCTCTTCCTCATCGGCGTCCTCATCATGGTCTTCATCGACTCACCCCTGACCATGCTCGTCACCGCCATCGCCTCCATCCTCATGGTCGCCGGCTGGTACGCCTGCCGCACCCGCATCCGCCACATCGCCGAAACCCGCGACGGCTACACCGGCACCTCCCCGGTCATTGCCAACCGCACCCCTATCTCCTGACGCAAACTCTTCCGCCTCCCTTCGAGCTAAAGAAAGAACATGACACCAGAGCCGCAGTCCACCATGACCTCTTCCCCCTCCCGGCCCGCCGCCGTCGACCATCCCCAGCATGGCCCCGCCCCGCACGACTCCCCCCAGCCAAAGGTGTCAGCCCCGGTGCAGCCCACCCTGAAATCCGCGGGGCATGTGATCGTCGATTCGCTCGTGGCCCACGGCGTGGAACGCACGTATGTGGTTCCGGGTGAGAGCTTCCTGGACGTGCTGGACGGCCTGCATAACTCGACGATCGACACCATCGTCTGCCGGCATGAAGGGGGTGCCGCCTACATGGCAGAAGCCGACGGGAAGCTGAACCAGCGTCCGGGGGTGGCGATGGTGACCCGCGGCCCCGGTGCCGCCAATGCCCATGTGGGGCTGCACACGGCCTGGCAGGACTCCACCCCCATGCTGCTCTTCGTGGGCCTGATCCCGTTTGCGCACCGCGACCGTGAGGCGTTCCAGGAGTTCGATATCAAGTCCTGGTTCGATACCGGCGCCAAGCGGGTGATGGTCCTTGACCATCCGGAACGGGCGTCCGAGATCGTGGCGGAAGCCATGTTCGCGGCCATGAGCGGCAGGCCCGGGCCGGTGGTTGTCGGCCTGCCCGAGGACGTCATCCGGCAGCCGATCAGCCCCGTGCTGCATCCTGCCATCCCCGTGGCTGCGGGCGGCATGGGCAACACGGACGCAGCGGCCCTGGAAACGGCGCTGGCCCAGTCCAGCAAGCCGCTGTTCGTCACCGGCGGCAATGACTGGACACAGGAGGCCGCGGACCAACTCACGGCATGGCTGGAACGGCACCACATCCCGGCAGCGGCGGAATGGCGGACGCAGGGAACGGTGCCTTTCGATTCGCCGTCCTACGTGGGGCCCATCGGCTATGGCCGGCCACGCCCCACCTACGACCTGCTGGAGGAGACCGACCTCCTGGTGTTCGTGGGAACGGTGCCGGGGGACGTCATTACGGACGGTTTCGTCTGCCGGCAGGACTGGAACAAGGAGAACTTCCTGGTCACGGTGGACCCTTCACTGCGCGGGAGGTCCGGCCCGGTGTCGCGGCAGATCCTGGCCAAACCGGAAGCATTCGTGCGCGGCCTTGAGCACATCCACCTGCCGGTGAAGGACGAGTGGAAGGCGTGGACGGGCCGGATGCGGGCGGAGCAGGAGCGTTTTTCCGCGCTGCCTCCTGCCACCCCGGCGGCTGGGCAGGCGCGGATGGACACCCTGATGGCCAACCTTGTGCCCCGGCTGCCCAAGGATGCGCTGGTGACCTTCGGCGCAGGGGAACACACTAACTGGGCCCACCGGTATTTCCCCACCCGCCGTTACGCGTCCATGATCAGCGCGCGCAACGGTTCCATGGGCTACTCCGTCCCCTCCGCCATCGCCGCGTCGCTGGCTGAACCACGACGGCGCGTGGTCACCATCGCCGGGGACGGCGAGTTCCTCATGAACGGGCAGGAGCTGGCGACGGCTGCCCAATATGGCGCCACTCCCCTGGTGATCGTGATGGACAACCAGGAGTACGGCAC
>DATIMT010000121.1:0-6595 GCA_035475035.1 Arthrobacter sp. | reverse complement strand
AGGCCCAGCTGGGCTGCCAGGGCATCGGCCAGGGTGAACGGCGTGGCGGCGGAACCCTCCGTCAAGACGGTTCCGGCGGCGAGCGTCCCCGCAGCGCCGCCGAACTGGACCGGGAATTCCAGGCCCGCCAGCTGCCGGCCCGCGGCGGCCACGCCCTGGAACCACTGCGCAGCCCGCAGCCCGAAGGTATACGGGAGCGAATGCTGGGTCAGGCTCCTGCCCACGCACAGCGTCTGCGCATGCTGCTCCGCCAGGGCGGCGAGCGCCGTCGCGGTGCCCTTCACGTCGGCCAGCACGGCGTGGATGGTGTTGCGGGCCAGCAGCATCAGTGCCGTATCCAGGACGTCCTGGCTGGTCAGTGAGGTGTGGACGGCTTTTCCGGCGCCGACGCCGGCGGTGTCAAGCGCCGAGACGTTCTTCCGGAGGTCCGCCAGCAGCGGAATGACCGGGTTGCCGCCGCCCTGGGCGCGCAGCGCGATATCGGCCGGGTCGTAACGTCCCGGTTCGGCAGCGGAAGCCACGACGGCGGCGGACCCGGCAGGTGCCAGGCCCGCGCGCTCCAGCACGGCTGCCCAGCCGGACTCGACGGCGAGGATCGCCGCCAGCACTGCCCGGTCCCCTGTCAGCGCCGCCACCAACGGTGACGCTGATACGGGACTGAGCAGGCCGGCGTCGGCCTCTTCCGCGAAGGCGCGCAGGTCTCCCAGGGCGGCGGCGTGGGTCACTGGAAGTCCAGGAAGACTGTCTCGCCCTCGCCCTGGAGGCGGATGTCCCAGGTGAGGCCGCCGTCCTGGTCGCGGCGGGCGATCAGCGTCTGCCGGCGCTCCGGGTCCAGCGAGCTGAGCAGGGGGTCGTTGGCCAGGGCCTCGGTGTCCTCGGGTAGGTAGATGCGGGTGAACAGCCGGTTGGTCAGTCCCCGGGCGAAGACGGCCACGGAGATGAAGGGGGCAGCACCGGGCTTGGTGGGTCCGGGGTTGACCGTGGTGAAGGTGTAGACGCCGGAGTTGCCCACGGCACCGCGGCCCCAGCCGGTGAAGGTGTAGCCGTCGCGGACCAGGGAGCCGGTCTTCTGGACAACGTTGCCCTGGGCATCCGGCTGCCAGATTTCCAGAATGGCATCCGGGATAGTGTGTCCTGCGCCGTCGTACACGGTGCCCTGCAGCCGGATGGACCCGGGTGAACCGGGTGCCAGCAGCTCGTTGTCCTTGTCGAACGGGAGGGCGTAGCCGTAGAACGGGCCAACGGTCTGGCCGGGGGTGGGTACCAGTTTGGTGCTCATGTATCTACTCCTCATCACCGTCTGCACCAAGTGCCTCGTTTTCGGTCCAGGTCCGCTTGGACCCCGTCAGGACGATGTCCCAGTTGTAGCCCAGGGCCCACTCGGGCTCGGTAAGGCTGTGGTCGTAGGTGGCCACCAGGCGGTCGCGGGCGTCCTGGTCCACGATGGTCTGGTAGATGGGGTCCAGCGGGAACAGCTGGTCGCCCGGGAAGTACATCTGCGTGATGATCCGCTGGGTGAACTCGGTGCCGAACAGCGAGAAGTGGATGTGCGCCGGGCGCCACGCGTTCAGGTGGTTCTTCCACGGGTAGGCGCCGGGCTTGATGGTGGTGAACCGGTAGGAGCCGTCCGGGCCGGTGATGCAGCGGCCGATGCCCGTGAAGTTGGGGTCGATCGGAGCCGGGTGCTGGTCGCGCTTGTGGATGTAGCGGCCGGACGCGTTGGCCTGCCAGATCTCCACGAGCTGGCCCGCCACCGGGCGGCCGTCGCCATCCAGGACCTTGCCGGAAACGATGATCCGCTCACCCAGCGGCTCGCCGTTGTGCTGGATGGTCAGGTCTGATTCCAGGGCGTGCACGTCCTGGTGCCCGAAGGCCGGGGAGTACAGCTCGATGGTCTCGGGATCAGCGTGCTGCAGGCTCTTGGTGGGGTGGCGCAGGATGCTGCTGCGGTACGGCGGGTAGTCCAGCCGCGGCTGCGTCTCCTGCTGGGCGCCGTCCTTCAAGGCGCGCTGGTAGGCCTCTCCGATGGCGTTGATCTCTGCGCTGAGGTCCGCCTGTGACTCGATGGCCTTGTCCAGGGGCTGGTGCGCAGCCTTCGGTTCGGCCGGGGGCACGAGTTCCTCCGACTCCAGCTCCGCGGTGATGTCTTCCGGCATGGCTGGCTCCTTTCTGATGGGTTTGGTTTGTTGCGCCAGGGGTCTAGGTGCTGCGGTGCAGCGAGTCGTACTGGACGGCGTGGCGCACCGGGGCATTGGGGGCGCCGTAACCGTCATAGCCGCCGCGGCGTTCCACCATTTCGAAGAACACACTGCCCACGGTGGCTGTATAGAAGTGCAGGAATTCGCCGTCTGCGTCCCGGTCGAACAGCAGGTTGAGTTCCTGCAGGGTGGCCAGGAAGCCGGGCTCAAGGTCGAACCGGGCGTCCAGGTCCTCGTAGTAGTTGGCCGGGATCTGCAGGAATTCCAGGCCCCGGTCCCGGGCTGCGCGTGCGGTGGCCACGAGGTCGTCCACCGCGAAGGCGATGTGTTCCTGGTAGGTCTTGCGGACCTCGCTCCGTGCCTGCTGGATGGGGGCGAGGTTCAGGACCAGCCGCACCGCGCCGTCGGACGTCTGCATGACCTGCGACCGCACCAGGCCGCTGGGGCTGGGCACCTCCGCGAACGGCTGCGGCTCCAGGGCCAGGGCGCTGGTGTAGAAGAGGACGGCCTCGTCAAAGTGCTGCCACGGCTGGGCCAGGTTGACGTGGTCGATGACCGCATTGGTTCCGGTGGAAGGGTGTTCCAGTCCTTCCCCGAACTCATGCGTCCACGCTGCGGTGCCGTCCGGGCTGCCTTGGCACAGGAAGATCTCGGTGGAGTCCGGGGCGGAGATGCCCTGGAAGACTTCCTCGTCGGCCTGCACCTTGCGGGCCACCACGGGGGCCTTGAGCTGCTGGGCGCGGGCGGAGGCAATCACGGGGGAATCGACGTCGAACCCCAGCGCCGCGATGGCGGGCTCGGCATGCTGCGCGGCCTGTTCATTGATGATCACCCGGGCCTGGCCCATGGTCCACAGCTGGACGTCCTTGGTGCGGTGCCGGCCCTCGAACGCAAAGCCCAGCTGCCCCAGGAGCTTTTCCAGCTGGGCGGTATCGTCCGCCTTCACTTCGGCAAAGTTGAAGCCGGCAGGTTCGCTCACCTTGGGCAGCGTGGCCAGTTCCATGGGATAACGACGTCGGGCCGCGGCGCCGTTGCCCGGCGCGCTTTCGGTGCCTGCGAGCCATTTGGCGCTTTGTTCCTCCAGCCAGATGAGCGAACGCATGGCATCGACGGCCGTGCGCTCGACGTCCGACTGGCGGAAAACGTCATTGAAGACCTCAAGCGAAACAGGTCCGGTGTAGCCGGCGCGGACCACGTGCCCCATGAACTTGGCCAGCTCAAACTGTCCCTCGCCCGGGAACACCCGGTAGTGGCGGCTCCAGGAGAGGACATCCATGGAGAGCTTGGGGGCGTCCGCAACCTGTACGAAGAAGATCTTCTCCGGATTGAACCCCTCAATGTGGGCGGTCTCCCAGTCCCGGGACAGGATGTGGAAGGAATCCAGGCACGTCCCCAGGTTGGGATGGTCCACCATGTCCACCAGCCGGTAGGCGTGTTCGTAGTCGTTGACGTATTTGCCCCAGGCCAGTGCCTCGTAGGCCACCTTGACGCCGTGGTCCCCTGCCAGCTGTGCCAGCTCGGCGAGCTGTTCGGCCCGGACGGCGTCGTCGTCAATGGTGGCGGTGGCGACGTTGGAACAGACCAGGATGGTGTCCATGCCCAGGCGCGCCATGAGTTTGAACTTTGCCTCCGCGCGCCGGAGGTTGGCCTTGAGCAGGTCAGGGGTGACGCCGTCGAAATCCCGGAACGGCTGGTAGAGGTCCAGGCCAAGGCCCAGGTCCGCGGCCATCTTCCGCACGTCCTCGGGGCTGAGCGGTGAGGTGACCAGGTCCTGCTCGAAGATTTCGATGCCGTCGAACCCTGCGATGGCGCAGGCCTGCATCTTCTCCTTCAGGGTGCCGGACAGGCAAACGGTGGCGATTCCGGTACGCATCAGGCGGCCACCTCCTCGGCGGCCACAAGTTCCAGGAAGTGTGATCGCATGCGGTCCGGGTCCGCATCCAGGCCGGTGAAGATCCGGAAGGCGTCGGCGGCCTGGCCTACCGCCATCCGGCCACCGTCCAGGACCTCACAGCCCTTGGCGCGGGCGCCGCGGACCAGTTCGGTGTCGATGGGGCGGTACACGATGTCCGCCACCCAGTGCCGCGGCTCCAGCAGGTCCAGGTCCAGCGGAACGCCGGGGTGGGCAGCCATGCCCACGGGGGTGCAGTGCACCAGCCCATCAGCCAGGCGCATCAGCTGCGGCAGCTCCGACGTCGTACCCGCCGTGACGGTGCTGTGCGGGAAGAAGCCCTGCAGCTCGGCGGCCCGCGCGGCGGCCCTGGCAGGGTCCATGTCCACGAGGTCCAGTGTCCGCACGCCGGCAGTCAGCAGGGCGTAGGCGACGGCAGATCCGGCGCCGCCGGCGCCGAGCTGGACCACGCGGTCCAGGCGCGCCTCGGGGAGGCCTGCGGCCAGCGCGGCGGCAAAGCCGGAGAAGTCGGTGTTGTGGCCAATGAACCTGCCGTCCCGGATGACCACGGTGTTCACGGCGCCAAGCCGGCGGGCGTCGGGGCTCACCTCGTCCAGGTGTTCCAGGACCAGCTGCTTGCAGGGGTGGGTGATGTTCAGGCCGTTGAAGCCCAAGGTGCGAGCGCTGTGCAGGATGGCACCCACGGACTCCCCGGTCAGCCCCAGCTCCAGCAGATCGATGGGCCGGTACAGGTAGCGCAGGCCCTGCACGTCACCTTCCCGTTCGTGCATGGGCGGCGTGAGCGATGGCGTGACGCCGTCACCAACCAGTCCCACCAGGTAGGACTCAGTTCGATTGCTCATGCGTGCAGCTCCTTTGGTACGGCACCGGGCAGCCGCGGATCCGGCCGTGCTGCAGGGTGATAGGGATTACGGTACATCAATTGTTCACTTATCGCACGGTTGTTCTTGATGCGAACAGGGGCGGGTCACATTGGTAATGAAGCTCCAGCTGCTAGCGCTGCGGGAGCCTGGCGGCGAGTTCTGCAGCAGCCTCCTGCAGCAGCGGAACGTGGGCCTTCAGCTCATCCAGGCCCAGCCGGAATACCGGAACGGCAGTGGCCAGGGACGCGAATGCATGCCCCTGGCTGTTGAGCAGCGGGACGGCCACGGCGCGCATACCGGCCTCGTTTTCCTCATCCATGACGGCGTAGCCCTGGCGGCGCACCTGCTCGATCTCGGCCCTGAAGGCTTCGCGGTCCGTGATGGACTTTGCGGTGAGCGGCTCGAGCGGCAACTCCGCCAGGAGCTTTTCCCGTTCCGCATCCTCGGCAAAAGCCACCAGGGCTTTTCCGACGGCGGTGGTGGACAGGGAGCCCAGGTGGCCGGGGTCGCTGGTCACCCGGAAGATCTGCGGGCCATCCACTTTGCTGACCGTCAAGTGGTGATGGCCGTCGCGGACGCTGAGGATGGTGGCTTCCCCCGTCGCGGCAGTCACCCTGCGCAAAACGGGAGTGGCAGTCCCGGCAAACCCATGGTGGTTCGAGACGCGCTGGCCCAACTGGAAGATGCGCAGGCCGAGGTGGTAGCGGCGGCCGTCCGGTTCATAGTCCACAAACCCGTCGCGGGCCAGGGATCCAAGGAGCCGGTAGGTGGTGCTGAACGGCAGTTCTGCCCGCCGCGATATCTCGGCGGCACTCGCCCCACGGGGCTCCTCCCCCAGCAGCACCAGGAGGCCCAGCGCCTTGCCCACCATGTCGGTCCGGTCGGCCGCCTTCTTCCCGCCGGTTTTCGGGCCGCCGTTCAACTCCTCCGGCAGCTCAGGAGGGTTGGGCTGAACGTCTTCGTTCATTGTGGCTTGATTCACACTCATGCTCTCGATGTTGCCACATTGTGAGAGCTATTTCTAGATGGTGATTATTTTCTTGACAAGTGACTGTCCTCACAGCCATAGTTTCTGTATCGCACAAGTAGCTCCCACCATGTGGCTACGAATGCCGGGTCTTTTTCCGGACTCCAGCCGCATCCCCCGCCCGCACCAAGGCAACGGCGGCTGCGACCCCAGATCCATCCGCGACAATGTCGTCACATCAAAGGAACACCATGAGCCAGACACTTCCGTCCGCCGGGGCGGGTGCCCTCACCTCCGGCGGGACGCCCAAGAAGGCCGCCCTTGCCAGCTTCCTGGGCAGCGCCGTCGAGTATTACGACTTCTTCATCTTCGGCTCCGCAGCGGCCCTGATCTTCCCGAAGGTCTTCTTCCCGGACGCTGACACCAACGCCGCGATCATGTCCTTCGCCACCTTCGGCTTCGCCTACGTGGCCCGGCCGGTGGGCGCCATCATCCTGGGCCACTTCGGCGACCGGGTGGGCCGCCGGAAGGTCCTCATGTTCACCCTGCTGCTGATGGGCGCCTCCACCTTCGTGATCGGCTGCCTGCCGGACTTCAAGACCGTCGGCTGGTGGGCCCCGGTGCTGCTGGTGCTGGCCCGCCTGTGCCAGGGCCT
>DATIMT010000120.1:0-2452 GCA_035475035.1 Arthrobacter sp. | reverse complement strand
CACCACTTCCGCGACAAGCTCAGCCTGGCCGCCACGGTCTACCTGGAACTTCTGGAGCGCTTCCAGCGCGATCTGCTCGCCGAGCTTGACCGCCACGCGCGCACCGAGGATGCCGTCCGCGGGCTGGTGGTGGCCTACCTGAAGTGGGCCGGGGCCGATCCGCGCGCCATGGGCTACCTGCATCAGTGCCGCGAGCCCAACGTCGCCGAGATCTCCGAAGGCGAAGAAGCCCGGCTCAAACAATACTTTTACGGTCGGCTCGCCGGCTGGCTCGGCGAACGTGCTGCGACTGGGGAGCTACGAGCGCTGCCGCACGAGCATAGCCTTGCGCTATGGCTCGGGCCCGCCGAACAGCTCGTTCGGGCCGCCATCGAACCCTCCGGGCATTCCACCACACCGGAGCCCGACGCCTTGGCCGCACACCTCGCCCACGCCGAACGCGTCCTCGCCGACGCCGCCTGGCAAGCCCTTCGGCGCCCCCACCAGGGTGACACTGCCGATCCAGCGCGCCAGTAGCGGCCAGCGGCGGCGCGGCAGCAACTAAAATCCCCGCCGATCCGGGACGAGGTCCAGGACCAGGCCAGGGAGTCTCCGCTCAGGTCGGCGGAATCCGGAGGATTTCCGTAGCTGCCTGCAGGTAGGGGGCCGGATCGCCATCGGTACCCGCCGCCCATTCCAGCCACGCCTGGAAGCTTGCGGCAACGAAAGCTGCGCACACGTATCGCGCTGTGTCTACCGGAACTCCCGCTGCGAGCAGATACGTTAGTGCCTGCCCCTGCTGCGCGGCCAGCGCGTCGTAGCTGCGGTTGAGGAGTTCGCGGTGTTCAGCGATGAGCCGCAGCCGCGCGCGGGTGAGGGGGAGGTCCGGCAGCGCAGCGGCACCGGCAGCCGCCGATTTCCGCAGGCCGGCAAGGGGATCGCCCGCCGGGAAGGGCCCGGCGCCCTCCGTCCCCAGTGCGGCCAGGGAAGCGTGAAGGGCGGGCTCCATGCCGCCCCATACAAGGTCGGCTTTCGTGGCGAAGTAGCGGTAAAGGCTCTTGCGGCCGATCCCGGCGGTGCGGGCTATGTCCGCCATGGACGTGTTCTCGTAACCCTTGGTGGCGAACAATTGCATTGCCACCCGTGCCACTGCTTCGGCGTCGATGGTTGCCGGACGGCCGGGGGCCCGCGTTGTTGCTTCATCCATTCGGATCCTCCAGTCGTCCTCCAGTTGCCATCACCAACCCTTCCATAATGACACGGTGTGTCATAAAGTGTGTGGCATCACGCTCCCACTCTGGAAGGACATCATGGGCAACGACGCTTCATGGCAGGAAGTGGTCACACAGGGCCGCTTTGCCGGCAAGACCGTTATCGTCACCGGCGCAGGCTCGGGCATAGGGAAGGCGACAGCCCTGCGCGTGGCGAGGGAAGGCGGCCGGGTGATCGCTGCGGACATCAGCAAGGAGCGGCTCGATGAGCTGGTGGAGCAGAACGCCGGACTGGACCTGGTGCCGGTGCCGGGGGACATTTCAACGGAAGAAGCCGTAGCTGCGGTGGTGGCTGCGGCCGAAGGCAGGGTTGATGCGCTCGCCAACGTGGCCGGCATCATGGACAACTTCGCACCGGTCCACGACGTGGATGACGAGACCTGGGACCGCGTCTTCCGCATCAACGTCACTGCCCTGATGCGGCTGACCCGCGCAGTGCTGCCCCTGATGCTGGAATCCGGTGCCGGCTCGGTGGTCAACGTGGCTTCGGAGGCCGGGTTGCGGGGCTCGGCCGCCGGTGCCGCCTACACCGCCTCGAAGCACGCCGTGGTTGGGCTCACCAGGAACTCGGCGGTGATGTATGGGCCCAAGGGCCTGCGCTTCAACGCCGTGGCCCCCGGCGCCACCATCACCAACATCGTGGCCAACTGGGGATCGCAGCTGGCCGCCGAGCGCCTGGGTCCGCTCATGCAGGCCAACATCCCGGCACCCGCCACCGCCGCCCAGCTGGCCGCCTCGATCACCTTCCTGCTCAGCGAAGACGGCACCAACGTCAACGGTGCCATCCTCGCTTCCGACGGCGGCTGGTCGGCGCTGTAGGCACCGCAGGCGTGCCTTAGTACGCCTTGACGCGCTGCTCCACCACGAGGTGGATCAACGCGAACATGCCGTCCCTGTCGATGGCTTCCAAAGCGGCATCCAAGGCAGCCGGCACATCCCGGTCCTCGGTCACCGTGATCCCGAATCCACCGAAGGCCCTGGCCATCAGCCCGAAATCCGGGTTCTTGAGCTGGGTGCCGGACACGCGCTGCGGGTAGTGCCGCTCCTGGTGTGTCCGGATGGTGCCGTACTCCTGGTTGTCCATCACGATCACCAGGGGAGTGGCGCCATATTGGGCAGCCGTCGCCAGCTCCTGCCCGTTCATGAGGAACTCGCCGTCCCCGGCGATGGTGACCACGCGCCGTCGTGGTTCAGCCAGCGAC
>DATIMT010000119.1:0-12921 GCA_035475035.1 Arthrobacter sp. | reverse complement strand
ACGCCAACATCCATGCCGGCGCGGGCGAGCGCCACGGCGGTGGCCTTGCCGATCCCTGAATCGGAGGCGGTGACGATGGCCGTGGTGGGCGTGAAGTTGCTGGTGTCCGGCATGGCGGGCCTTTCTCTCGGCAGGGGTTTCGTTAAGTCGGGCTCAGGTGAGGCGGGTCGCTACGTCAAGCGGGTCGGCGGAGATCGGACTGGTAGTCGTCGTCGGGTGTAGAGGTCCCCCGGGCTGTTGCTTCAAGGTCCGGCTGGGCTTCCTCCACGGCCATCAACGGCACGGCGAAGGTCACCACAGGACGGCCGTCGGCGTCGTCGGCCGACCTGACGGTCAGGCTCCTGGTGCCGGGCGGCACCGACGGGGTGAACACCTGCAGGTTGCGTGAACCGACGGTGGCCGATTCCTGCAGCGTGTATTCAGTCCCGAAGTGGTCCTGGAGCTTCAGCCGCGGTTCGGGTGCGTCGTTCGCGGGAAGGTGGATGTTGACCACCAGTCCGGATGCCCACACCTCCACGGACAGGATGGTGAATTCGGTGGCGGGGGTCACGTGCCGTCCATAGGTGGGGGGCAGCAGCATCCGGCGGAGTGCGCCGGACGGAATGAGGTTGCTCATGATGGTTCCTATAGGTCTTGCGCCGTCGGTCGGCCCAGCGGCATCGGAGGATGATCCGGTGCTGGCTCGAACGCAGGGGCGCGGGTGCGGCTTAGGCGTCTTCCCGGTTGGGATTTTCCAACCGGAAGAAATTTGATGGGGTGCCGTCGCTGCGCTGTTCCTGGTAGATGAAATTCAGTTTCCTGGCATCGAAGGTGTCAAACCATTCGTCCCAGCTGATGTGGCGGAGCTTGTTGTCCTTGCCACCGAAGTCGATCCGCAGCACTCCGAGATGGTCGCCGTGTTCCGTGCCTTCCACCGTGGCGGGAACTCCATCCCGCTCCTCCGCCCACTGCTTGATGACTTCATGGTGGGTGGTGGCCAGGCTGCGGCCTTCGCGTTCCGGTTCGTCGTCCGTTGAGGTGACTTCCTGCGAGTACTTCAGGGACTTTGAGGAGCTGGGTCCGTGCCGGATCTTCCCGCCCTCGGGGCCTGCACCCAGGTCATCTTCGTCCCTGTCGCCATCCGCTTCGCGGGTCCTGGTGCCTTTGTCTTCTGTCACGGCGGCCTTCCTTTCACCTCCGGCTAACTAGTAAGTCTACTTACCATGGAGCCTCTGGATCCGGGCCGCTGTCAAGGGGATGGAACGCACTCTGCGGTCCGAATGTGGAGACGCGGGTAAAGTCTGCGGGACGCTTGAAAGGAATGCCTGGAGGAATTACCGGCGGGGCCGGACCACCGCGAAATACCCCGGCACCCGGTCCTGGCCCGGCACTCCCGTCATGGGATTGGTTTCGATGGCGACATGGCCATCTTCAAGGAGTTCCCAGGCCGACGCCGGGAAGACCCGTTCGCGGTCTTCGGGCCCGAAGTGCCCCGGCATGGGGAGCCCGCGGATGGCCAGTTCCAACGGCGCCGGGATGCCGCGGGGGGTTGCCCCCAGATGGGTCACATAATCCACCGGGTTCCCGTGGAAGTTGGTTTCCGCCATGAAGACAGTGCCGCGGCTGCCCGCCAGGATCCGCAGGTTTTCCACCATCGCCGCCTGGTGGGCCTGGTCGAGGACATGCAGGACCCCGCGGATGAAGACGTTGGCGCCGTCCGCATCCAGGTCAAAGGACTCTGCGAGGGCCGCCGCCGCGCCCTTCGCAGTCATGTCCCGCGCTTCAAAGGTGGCGTTGCGGATTCCGGCAGACTCCGCCCGGGCCCGGTCAACAGCGTTCGGCGAAACATCCACGCCAATGACACGGGGGAAAATGCCCGCGAGCGCCCGCGTGAAGCTGCCGTGCCCGCAGCCGGTATCCACCACGGGAAGTGCGGGGTCCAGGTGGCGCAGAAGGCTGTCCTGGTAGCCCTCGAACTCATGGTTGCTGCCCGAATCCCACAGGACCTCGCCGCCCGGGCCGGTGGCCGTGATGCCCGCCCAGTACCTGTCCCACGCCTGATGCCTGTCCCTGGGCGCGCTCCGGGACATCCTGACGAGCTTGGGAATCATCAGGTACTTCTGCCAGGCGGACCGCGGCGATTTTGTTGAGGACACGGCTCAAATATATGGTCCCGCCCGGCCCGCCGGCGCACCTTTGGCAACATTACGGCGTGCCATAGGCCCCACGGCACCCGGGGGAGGTTCACGTAAAGGTCCGCACGCTGTGGTCCCGCCGCGCCCCTGTCCCCCTAGAATGTACTCAACTGGGAGGAAAGGGAGCACTGTGACGGCTGTCCCGAGTGACGCGCGCCTGCCCCGCAGCGCCGTCGTCGCCGATCCCGACGCCGGCCGCCTGGCACTCAACGCAAAGGCACTGCGCGACGCCGGGTACACCGTCCTCGAAGCCACTGACGCCGCCGGCCTCGCCTCGTTGCTGGACACCAACGAACCGTCCGTCGTCGTCGCGGACGCCGTCCTGTCCGCCGTCCAGTCCACTGCCCCGGTCCTGGTGATGGTGGACCTGGACAATCCCGAAGAGACAGCAGCTGCCAGTCCGCCCGGCGTCCACGACTGCATCACCAAGCCGCCGGCACCCAAGGAGCTGGTCCACCGCGCTTCCGCCCTCATCGACCAGGTGTCCCGGCGGCGCGCCTCCCGGCAGGAGGCGGAGGGGCTCCGGGAGCAGCTGCGTGAGGTCTCTGCGGCCGTTCGCGCCACCAACGATCCCCAGGAGATCGCAAACCACGTTGTCTCGGGATTCGGCCGGACCTTCAAGGCCGACCATGTTGTCCTGGCAACGTTCGAGGACCACCGGGTCCCCGTGATCACGGCCAGGTGGCACCGGCGGGGCCTGGCGGAGCTGCCCGCGGATGCCCTTCCCCCCGAGGACGAGGCCCGCGCCACGGCCGACGCCCTTTGGGCCGGGACGGAGACGCTGTCCGCTGACGCAAGCGAGGCCGTCGTCCACAGTGGGGCGAAACCGGCCCCCGCCATCCCCGGAGCCACCTCGACGCTGGCGGTGCCCATTGGCGAAGGAAATTCCTCACTTGGCATCATCTGGATTGCCGTGATGGACAGCCACCGGACCTGGTCCAGGGCTGAATTGGGGCTGATCCAGCACGTGGCCGGCAACGCCGCCTACGGGCTCATCCAAAGCCACCTGATCAGCAGCCAGCAGCAGGTGGTGAAGCAGCTGCGCGAACTCGACAAGGCGAAGACAGACTTCCTGGCCACCGTGAACCACGAGCTTCGCACGCCACTGACCTCGATCATGGCGTACCTGGACATGATCCAGGAGAGCACCGAGCATCCGGTGTCCAAGGAGGTCCACCAGATGCTGGATATCGTGGTCCGCAACACCGAACGGCTCCGCACGCTCATCGAGGACATGCTCAGTGTTTCGCGCGGCGGCCTGGATACCACGGCGATGCAGCTGTCACCGGTGCGACTGGGACAGACTTTGGACCTGGTGGCAGCGGCGCTCCGGCCGCTGGCGACCCTTCAGAACGTCACCATCGACGTGGGCCCCGTGCCGGAGGATCCGGAAGTCCTCGCCGATGAGGTCCAGCTGCAGCAGGTCTTTACCAACCTCGTCTCCAACGCCATCAAGTTCACGCCCAGCGGCGGACGGATCGAGGTGGGCAGCGAGTCCCACGCCGCGGCGGACGGCTCCAAATGGGCCACTGTGCGCATTGCCGATACCGGCATCGGCATTTCGAGCGATGAGATCAACCACGTATTCACCCGGTTCTACCGAGCCTCCAACGCCATGAACGGCGCCATCCCGGGAACAGGCCTCGGCCTTGCCATCTCCAAGGACATCGTGGACCGCCACGGCGGCCGGATCGACGTCGCCTCCACCCTGGGCTCCGGGACTACCGTCACCGTCAGCCTCCCCCTCGGCACCGACCGCATCCAGGCCAACTAGGCGTCGAAGGAGGAATGGCCATGTTTGCCGACGACGACCCACGGCTTTCCCAGTTGCTGGAAGGCATTGTCCGGCTCGCCTCCGGCGACCTCAGCTCCCGGATAGAGGTATCGCCTGCCCGGGATGACCTCGACGCGATCATCATGGGCACCAATCTGCTGGCCGAAGACCTGCAGATCATCTACGAAGAGCTTGAGCAGCGGGTCCAGGTGCGGACCCAACTGCTGCACGAGGCCCACCTCGAGATGCAGAAGATGGCCATGCAGGACCCCCTAACCGGACTGGCCAACCGGTCCGCCCTGATCGAGGCCCTTCGCGCGGCCCTGGCCGCCCGCACCGCTGCGGACGGCCAGCCTGGGGAAGAGGGCCCCGCCATCCTGCTGATGGACCTGGACGCGTTCAAGTCCATTAATGACAGCCTGGGGCACACGGCCGGGGACCAGGTCCTGGTGACCGTGGGCGAACGGCTCCGGACAGCGGTCCGCGTGTCCGACGTCGTCGCCCGTCTGGGGGGTGACGAATTCGCGATCGTCATGCCGACGGCGTCGGCAGACCAGGCGGCCATCGTGGCGCACCGGATCCTTACGGCCCTTAGCGAGCCCATCGAGCTCCCCGGCCGCAGCGTGCGCTGCGGCGCCAGCATCGGACTCAGTGTGGGCAGCGAAGGCCAAACCCCGGAGGACATGCTGATGGAGGCCGACGTCGCCATGTATGCGTCCAAGGCCGAAGGGCAGAACAAGCTGCACCGGTTCGAGCCGGCCCTGCTGCTGGTGCGGCGGCTCCGCAGCCAGCTGGTCGATGACCTGCGGGCCGCCATCAAGGGCGACGCACTGACACTGCACTACCAGCCGGTGGTGGAGCTCGGCACCGGACGGATCGAAGGCGTGGAGGCGCTGGTCCGCTGGAACCATGCCACCCGCGGCTTCATCATGCCTGACGAGTTCATCCCCCTCGCCGAGGAGGCGGGACTGATCTCGGAACTGGGCCTGTGGGTGCTCAGGACCGCCGTCAGGCAGCTGCGGGCCTGGATAGATGCGTCCCTGGTGGACAGCCGGTTTTCCGTGCGGATCAACATCTCCGCCACGGACCTGCAGAGCCTGCAGTTCATCGAAGACGTGCGGAACGTGCTCAAGGAGACCGGGGTCAGGCCCGAACAGGTCGTTCTGGAACTCACCGAGGTGGCCATCGTCAAAGGAAACGAGCTGGACAGGTATTCGCTGGGCGGGCTCCGCGGCTTGGGCGTGGGCATCGAAATTGATGATTTTGGGACCGGCTATTCCTCCATCAGCTACCTCCGGCGGCTTCCAGTGGATCGGGTCAAAGTGGACAGATCGCTGATCACCGGGCTGGAGAGCGACCCCAGCCAGCCGGCGCTGGTCGCGGCAGTGCTGCAGCTGGTGCGGGCGTGCGGGCTGGAAGCCGTATGGGAGGGCGTCGAAACGGCGGAGCAGGCGGAGATCCTGCGCGGCCTGGGCTGCAGCAGCGCCCAGGGTTACTACTTCAGCCGGCCGGTTCCGCCTGCCCAGATTCCGGAACTGCTGGCTGACCAGCAGGAAAGCGCTAACCAGTAGCGCAAAACTACTGCGCTTTTCCGGCCGCCGTTATACGATCAGCGTGCGGTGTCTGGTTTTTCGCCGCCACGGAAATCAGGTCTCACAGCACCGTACTTTTATAAGGCGTTTGGAAATTTGAACATTAATGGGCCATGGGGTCATTACTTCGTCAACTGGGGGCGTTGCTAATGTCGGTTCGGGTACAGGCATGGGGAATCATTGCCGCCGTGCTGGCGGATACGGATCCTGCGGGAGCCGCCGTCCGGCAACGGCTGAGCAACAGCCTCGACGAGAATCCCGGCGTGCCCGAACGGGCCTTGCTGGAGTATCTCCTCGAGACCCGGCGCAGCGACGCCAACACGACGGAAACGCTGGAAACGGCCCGGGAAATGCGCCTTACGCCGCCCACCCTGCCGCCGCAGTTCGCCGAGCAGCTGGACGCCATCCGCAGCATATCGAGGATCAGCGCGCTGCTTGAAAACCAGATGGTGATGACCGCCTTCCAGCCCATCTACGGGCTTGAAGGGAAAACCGTAGTGGGAGTGGAAGCCCTCTCCCGCTTCGTCAGTGACGATGGCGCAGCCGCGGAACTATGGTTCGCCGAGGCCGCCGCCGTGGGCCTTGGCGCAAATCTGGAATTCTCGGCTTTGGGATCCGCAGCGGCAGCAGCCCGCAACCTGTCCGAAAACCTTTATGTGTCCCTGAACATTTCGCCTACGTCCTGCATGGACCCGCGGCTGCCGGAACTCTTCGAGCACATTGAACTCCCTGTCGATCGCGTGGTGCTCGAATTGACCGAGGACATCCCGGAAGAGGAATACCTGCAGTTCATTTCAGCCATTAATCCCTTCCGGGAACAAGGCCTGCGGATCGCCGTCGACGACACCCACGCGGGCTCCGGCTCGCTCAGCCGCATGATCCACCTGCGTCCCGATTTCCTGAAGGTGGGCCGCAATGTGATCGGGGACGTGGACAAGGACGGCCTTCAGCGGGCGCTGGCCGCCTGCCTGGTGGACTTCACGGATCAGACCGGCATCACCCTGGTGGCTGAAGGCATTGAGACGGTAGGCGAACTTATGGTCCTCACCGAGCTTGGCATCAGCGCCGGGCAGGGTTACCTGCTGGGGCGGCCGTCCGTTCGGCCCAAGGACTGGGCCAACTGGAACACGCGCCTGGATGTGGATGGCCTGGAGCGCCAGGTGGCGGCGTCCGACGAATCGCGGGCGCGCCAAGGCAAACACTCTTCCTGACAGTTGAACTTTGAGAATCAGCGGGGCGGCCGGGCACTAAGCCTGCCGCCCCGCTGATTTCAGGCCCTACTCGGAGTGGCCCTGGTCCCTGCTCATCTGGTCCTCCGCCGGGGGCGTCTCTCCCGGAGGCACTCCCCCGCCAGGTTCCAGGCCGGTGACGTTGTCCTCCGCCGGATCCGGGTTAGGCGAATCCGCCGACTCCTTGCTGCGCTGCTCCGCCAGGTGTGGCTGCGCGGCACCAACGTTTTCAGCCCCTGGACGGTCGGGGTTCGCGGGGTCATTTTCCGGATGGTAAGTGCTCATGGTGCGTTTCCTTCCTCTCCGGCTGCGGTCCGATTCCCCAGCACTGGACTAATTGTAAGCATGCTGATAATTCTGGAGGAGTAGGGCCGGTAGCCGCTGGGGCGCCGGCATGCGATGTCGGAAGGAGCAGTCAGATGGGAATCGGCGACAGCATCGGCAAGGCAGCAGAAAACGCCATGGAGGACCTGGCCGGGACATCCAAGCCGACGGAAAAAACGGATGTGCCCGACCCCGTGGACCCCAATGACGACGTGGAAGTCCACTCGTCCCTGAGCGAAGGTTCAAACGCCATGGAAGCCGAGAAGCAGAAAGCGCCCGGCCTCAAGACCGGGGCTGCCCCGGCACCGGTCTCCGAGAACCCGTTCGGCGGCGACGCAGACGGGACAGGCAACGGAGAAGGCGCCGAGCAGACCGGGCCTGCGCCGGACGACGCGGGACTGGCCGGCGACGCCACAGCGCCCACAGGCGGGGCAGGGCCAGCCCAGGGCAACGCCGGAGGGTCCGCCGGGCTTCCGGAGAGCAACCCGGATGATCTTCGGGCGGATCCCTCCGAAGGTGATCAGGACCCGTCAACCAGCACGGGACGGGACTACTAGGAACCAGGCACGGTCGGGTGGTCCTGCGGCCATTGGCCGCGCCGATGGAGCACGTCGCGGAGCAGGTCTGCCCGGTCCGTGACAATGCCATCCACGCCGAGCTGCAGGAGGCGGTGCATCTCGGCGGCATCGTTGATGGTCCAGACATGAACCACCAGGCCAAGGTCATGGGCGCGCCGAATGAATCCCGGCGTAACAACAGGGAGCCGCCCATAGCGGACTGGAACCTGAAGCGCCTGTACGTCGCGAAGCACCCGGCGCATGAGCCGCCGGAACACCAGGCGCGGGAGCATAGGGCCCAGCAGGGTGAAGAGGGCATTTGAGGCCACTCCGGCGGAGGAGGCAACCGGCCGGCTGAGCAGCTTCAGCACCGCCCGGCGTCGACGGTCCGAAAAACTGGTGACCAGCACCCGGTGGTGCGCCTGGTGCCGCTCGATGGCGGCTGCGGTGCTGTGGACCGAATTCCAGTCCTTGATGTCCAGGTTCAGCCGGGCTTCGCGAAGCTGGGTCACCAACTCGTCGAACGTGGGGATGGGCTCACGGCCGTTGATGCGGGCATTAGCCACCTCCGCCGCGGGCAGGTCCGCCACCCGGCCTTTGCCGTCCGTCACCCGGTCCAGGGTTTCATCGTGGAAGAGCAGCAGCAGCCCATCCGCCGTGGTGTGGACGTCCGTCTCGAGGTAACGGAAGCCGAGGTCGGTGGCGGCGCGGAACGCGGCCATGGAGTTCTCCAGCCCCTCAGTGGAGAACCCGCGGTGGGCCATGGCGATGGGAAGCTGCCGCGCGTCGTCGTCCGCGTTCTCAAAAAAGGGCAGGGTCACCCTGCGAGCGTACCCGAGCCGCGGGCGCGTTATCCCCGGCAGGCAGCCGCCACGGTCAAGAGGCAGCCGGGAGAATTTCCACGCCGTCGCCGCAGTGCAGCAGGGTCCGGCCGCGGCCACCGTCCAGGTAAACCCATACCGCCGTGTGGTCGACCGTCATGGCGTCCACCACGCCGCTTGCCTCAAAGCCCGGCCGGAACAGGACCCGGACCCGATCGCCCTGGCGCAGCTGCTTCCAGTGCGGAGCGGGCATTGCCGTGCGCAGAGGCGCATCGGTGCCGTTGTGCTTGACGTTCTTCGCCATCGTTACCCCCTATGAGCCGGCGTGGGAGGTGCCTGCTTTCCACGTCTCACGCTACGGCCGAAAAGTAAACGTAAGGTGAGCGCCAGCTGTGAAATTGGGGATGGATTGGGAAAAGCGGCTTCAGGAAATCTGGACGCCCAGGGCGGCGAGCCTGGCTTCCAACACCTGCGCCACGCCGTCGTCGTCAAAATGCGGCGCCTGTTGCCCCGCCGCGCGGATGGCCTCCGGGTGTCCGCTGGCCATCGCATAGCCGTGGCCGGCCCAGCGGAGCATTTCAATGTCATTTGGCATGTCGCCGAAGGCCACCACGTCCGCGGCGTCGATGCCCAGCGCCGAGGCGTATTCGGCCAGGGTGACGGCCTTGTTGACGCCGGGCAGGGAGAGTTCAAGCATGGGGACGCCGGGCGAGGAGTGGGTGGTCGCGGCCAGGTGTTCGACGGCGGGCGCCACCTCGGCGAGGAAATCGTCGGGCGTGCCGTCACGGACGATGGCGAGGAATTTAACCACGGAGTCGTCGATCGTGAGTGTTTCCTCCAGCGGCGCCGGCGTGAATTCGGCGAGCAGTTCGCTGGATTCGTTCTCAATGAAGCCCGGTTCAAGGTGGAAGCCGGTGAGCGTTTCGGCGGCGAACACCGCGGCGGGGCGGAGCTCCTTGATGATGCGGCGGGCTTCCAGGACGGTGTCGATCGCCAGCGTGCGGGCGGAGACCAGGCGGTCCGCTTCAAGGTCCCACACCACGGCACCGTTGGAGCAGATCACGCGTCCGGTGTGGCCCAGCTGCTCTTCGAGGGGGTGCAGCCACCGCGGCGGGCGTCCGGTGACGAAGACGAGTTCGACGCCGGCATCACGGCAGGCGTGGAAGGCGCGGATGGTGCGGGGGCTGATTTTTCCGTCGTGCCCAAGGATTGTTCCGTCAATGTCGCTTGCAACCAGCCGCATCCTGCAAGTCTACGGCGTTGGGCCGGCGTCGTTCGCGTAGTGGAGCAGGACCACGCCGTTGCCGAACCGGTGCGTTTGCCTGAGCGTGAGGTTCAGCCGGATGTCGGGATCTTCGAACAGCGGACGCCCCTGCCCCAGCACGATCGGGTGCACGTAAATCCTGAATTCGTCGACCAATCCGTGCCGCATCAAGGCGGCAGCGAGGTTGGCGCCGCTGAGGGCAATGTCGCCGCCGGGCTGCGCCTTCAGCTCCGCAATATGTTGAGGGACGACGCCGGGAAGCACCGTGGTGCCCCAGCCTGCTTGGGTGAGGCTGCGGGAGAAGACGAATTTGGGGATGGTGCACCAGATGCCGGCGAACTCTGCCATGAGTGGCGGAAGGTCCGGGTCATTACCCGCGGCGGGCCAGACACCGGCCATTAATTCGTAGGTTTTGCGGCCGTGCATGAAGGCCCCCATCTGCCCCAGCTCATGGTTCATGTGGCGGAGGAGTTCGTCGTCCACCTGGTGCCAGCTGATGTCGTAGTCCAGGGACTCAAAGAACCCGTCCAGGGACATCGACATCCACAGGATGATCTTGCGCATGCTGGTACCTCCCATGCCCGCGGAAGGCGGCAGGCCGCCGTCGTGCTCCCAGTGAAGCACCCCGGCGCCTGGGGCTGAACCGCCATGCGGGAGTGCCCATTGTCAGCCTCCGGGGCTACACTCAATCTATCGAACATATTTTCGAATAAAGGTGTGTTGTGGGCGTTATTGTCGGTCCCCGCGTGATAGATGCGGGCGCCTCGTTATTCTCGGTGCTGATCTCGCCCGTGCCGGTGGCGGCCGGTTTTCCGTCCCCGGCGCAGGACTACTTCGACGGCCGGATCGACCTGAATGCTCACCTGATCAAGGACATCACCAGCACATTCGTAGTCCGGGTCACCGGGGATTCCATGGAGGGCGCCGGCATCAGTGACGGCGACGAACTGATCGTGAACCGGGCACTGGAACCGAAGGACGGGTCCGTGGTCATCGCCGTGCTGGACGGGGAACTGACGGTGAAGCGGCTCCGCATCACCCGGACCGGCGTGGTGCTCCAGGCGGAGAACCCAAAGTATCCGGACATCCGTGTCCCTGCCCTGTCCGAGCTGACCATCTGGGGTGTTGCCACCAGATGCCTGCACCATGTTTGAGGAACACGATGGCTAGGCCTGTGCTCATGCGGCGGATGCCGCAGATTGCCCATGTGGACGTCAACTGCTTCTACGCCTCGGCTGAGCGCGCGTTCGACCCCTCCCTGGAGGGACGGCCTCTGGTGGTGCTGTCCAACAATGACGGCTGCGCGGTGACCCGCTCCCCGGAGGCCAAGGCGTTGGGTATCTCCACTGGGGAGCCCTGGTTTAAACTCGCCCCGCGGGCGAAAGAGTGGGGGCTGGTGGCGAAGTCCAGTAACTATGAGCTCTATGGGGACATCAGCGCACGCGTAATGGAACTGCTGGGCAGGTACTCCGCCTGGCTTGAGGTGTACAGCATTGACGAAGCATTCCTGGGTGTGAAGGGCGGGCCGGAACAGTTGCTGACCCTCGGCCGCAGCATGAAAGATGCGGTGCGGCGGCATGTGGGAGTGCCGGTCTGCGTGGGCATCGCCCCCACCAAGACCCTGGCAAAGCTGTGCAACAAGTGGGCCAAGAACAATGCCGCTTTTGGCGGCGTCTGCCTGTGGGAGTCGGTCCCGGTAGATGTGCGGGAGGCACTCATGGGCCGATTGCCCGTAGACGAGGTCTGGGGCATCGCCGGGCGGTTGATGAAGCGGCTCAACGTTCTGGGGATCTTCACCGTCCTGGACCTGGCCCGGGCGGATCCGGTCATGATCCGGGACAAGTTCTCCGTGGTGGTAATGCGCACCGTCCTGGAACTGCGCGGCACCCCCTGCATTCCCATGGAGGAGGAGCGCATCGGCCGCGACCAGCTGATCTTTTCCCGCTCCTTCGCCACCCCGGTGACCACCACGGCCGGCCTGCGCGAGGTGTTCAGCGTTTACGGGCAGCAGGCGAGCGCCAGGCTCTCAAAGCATGGACTGCAGGCGAAAGTCCTGACGGCGTTCGCTGCCACTTCCCCCTTCAGGGATCACGAACAGGCCTACCCATCGGTGTGCGTCTCCCTGCCGATGCCCACGGCGGATCCACTCGTGCTCACCAAAGCGGCGCATGCGTTGCTGCCCGGGATCAGGGACGGACTCAAGTACGCAAAGGCGGGCCTCATGCTCACCGACCTGCGGCCCACCGGAAAGCAGCCACCGCTGGAGCCGTTCGAGAACCGGCACGAGGAACGCGGCATCGGGCCGCTGCTTGAGGACGTGAGCCGGCGGTTTGGGCGGGGCTCTATCGGGTTGGGGTATGCCGGCATTAAGTCCGGTCTGGACTGGACCATGAAGCGGGAGATGCGCTCACCCAGGTACACCACGCACTGGGACGAACTCCCACTGGTCAGGGCCGCCTGAGCCCAGCCGGCTGGTGCCGCGGAATTCAGTACGTGATCGCCGCAGGGTCCGGACTGCCCTGCCGCGTCCCGCGGCAGCCGGCACCGGATAGGCTCGAAAAGGCACGTCGGGTGCCAGCCCCAAGCGGAAGGAACCACAGTGACGACGTTCAGCAACTCCGGTTCAAATCACAGGAAGACCGCATTGGTGGTGGGCGCCAGCGGCATTGCCGGCTCCGCGATCGTCGAACACCTCCAGCAGCAGGGCGGCTGGGACATCCTCGCCCTGTCCCGCCGCCCCGTCCCGGGCCTGGCAGCAAGGCACATTCCGGCAGACCTTTCCTCGCCGGAGAATCTTTCGGAGGCCCTTCACACCGAACAGCCCACGCACGTGTTCTTCACTGCGTGGGCGCGGCAGGCCACCGAGCAGGAGAACATTGCCGTCAACGCGGCAATGCTGCGCAACCTGCTGGCGGCGCTGGGGCACGCCCCGGTGGAGCATGTGGCCCTGATGACGGGGCTGAAGCATTACCTGGGTCCCTTTGAGGCATATGGCTCGGGCCCGATGCCGGACACTCCGTTCAGGGAAGAGGAGCCGCGGCTTCCGGTGCCGAATTTCTACTACGCACAGGAAGACGAGCTCTGGGCGGGGGCTGAACGCCAGGGTTTCGGCTGGTCGGTGCACCGGTCCCACACCGTTGTTGGCCATGCCGTGGGCAACGCCATGAACATGGGGCTGACCCTGGC
>DATIMT010000118.1:0-11105 GCA_035475035.1 Arthrobacter sp. | reverse complement strand
TTCCTTGGTTGCTTGAAGCTGGTTGGCGTTCAGACTTTTTGCCACTGGCTGGAATTTGCGGCGCTGGATTCCACTGCGGCGAGGACCCGCTGGACCTGCAAAGCGTCGGCGAAGGACGGCTCCGGCTGGCGGCCTTCGCCGATCGCGGTGACGAGATCCACCACCTGGTGGGTGAAGCCGTGCTCGTACCCCAGGCCGTGGCCGGTAGGCCACCAATTCCCTACATAAGGGTGCTCGGGCTCGGTGACGAAGATCCGGCGGAAACCGGCGTCGGGGGACTCGGCCGCATCGTAGAAGGACAGGACGTTCATGTCCTCGAAATCGAAGGCGAGGGAACCTTTGGTGCCGTTGACTTCCAGCCGCATGGCGTTCTTCCTGCCCAGGGCATAGCGCGTTGCCTCAAACACGCCGATCGCACCCGCGGAGGCGCCGCCGTCGAACTTTGCGCTGAAGATGGCCGCGTCATCGACGGTGACCGTCCCGCGAGGTGCGTCGCTGCTGAGGTCTCCGTGGCCGCCAAGGCCCACCAGGTCACCGGCCAGTGGACGCTCGCGGACAAAGGTTTCCAGCATGGCCGAGACGCCGCTGATGTTTTGGCCCGTGACCCACTGGGCGGCGTCGATGCTGTGTGCACCGATGTCGCCCAGGGAACCGGAGCCGGACTTGCTCTTGTCCAGCCGCCAGGTCATGGGGGCGTTGGCGTCCGAGAGCCAGTCCTGCAGGTACTGCGCCCGCACGTGCCGGATCTCGCCGAGCCTGCCCTGCTCCACGAACCGCTTGGCCAAGGCCAGGGCGGGGGTGCGGCGGTAGCTGAAGCCGCACATTGAGAAGATGCCTTGCTTGGCGGCGGAGTCCGCGGCCAGTGTCATCCGCTCCGCTTCCTCCACGGAGTTGGCCAGCGGCTTCTCGCACAGCACGTGTTTGCCGGCCTCAAGGGCGGCGATGGCGATCTCGGCATGGGTGTTGCCGGGCGTGCAGATATCGATGAGGTCGACGTCGTCCCGCTCGAGCAGGCGCCGCCAGTCAGTCTCAACCGATTCCCAGCCCAGCTTGTCCGCGGCGGCGCGAACGCCGTCGGCATTCCTTCCGGCCACTGCGGTGAGCTGTGGCTGCAGGGGCAGGTCGAAGAACCGGGGGGCGGTGCGCCAGGCGTGGGAGTGGGCGGCACCCATGAAGGCGTAGCCCACCATTCCTACGCGCAGGGGTTTGTTCTCGGGCATCGGGAGTTCCTTTCTACTTGCTGAAGCCGGCCGTCAGGCCTGCGAGCAGCTGCCGCCGGCCGATGACATAAAGCACCAGGATGGGCAGCGTACTGAGCACCACCGAGGCAAGCACGGCCGGGATGTTGACGCTGAATTCACCCTGGAAAGTCCACAGGCCCAGGGGCAGGACCCGCAGGCTTGGGCTCTGGGTGAGCACCAGCGGAAGCAGGAAGCCGTTCCAGACGTGCAGGCCGTTGTAGATGGCGACGGTCACGATCGCAGGGCGGGTCAGCGGCAGGGCAAGCCGCCACATGGTCTGCCACTCGCTGCAGCCGTCCAGCCGCATGGACTCGAAGAGTTCGTTCGGGACGTCGCGGATGAAGTTGGACAGGATCAGGACCGTCAGCGGGATGGCAAAGGCAATGGACGGCAGCATGAGCGCCAGCAGGCTGTCGTACAGGTTGAGCCGGATGATCATCAGGTAGATCGGGATGATCGTCGCCTGCAGCGGGATGGCAAGGCCCATGAGGAACATGCCGTTGACCAGCTTGAGGAACCGTCCGCTGCCGCGGACGATCGCGAACGAGGCCATGAAGGAAATCAGCACGGTGGGAATCACGGAGCCGAGGGTGACGATGGCGCTGTTCATGAAGTACTTTGCGAAATCTGCCTCGAGAACCATCTGGTAGTTCTCCAGCGTGGGTGAAGTGGGCACCGCCAGGGGGTTTTGGCCGAAGTACCCGGCCTGGGTCTTCAGGCTGGTGATGACCACGTAGTAGACCGGAAGGATGATGACGGCCAGCCAGATCCAGCCGCCCAGGCCGCCGGGAATGTTAAGGCGCCTCAACCGCGGGCCGAGTCCCCGCTTGGGGCTTGAGGCGTTGGCGGGGGAGCCGGAGGCAGCCTCCGCCGTGCTGCTCTTTATTGCGGTGCTCACCCTACAAACCTTCCAATTGGCTGCCCTGCTTGTCCTTGCCCCCAAGGCGCTGGAGGAACAAGGCAAGTGCAAGGCCGATGATGACGAGAATGACGGCGATGACGCTGGCCGGGCCCATCAGGTTGGCGCGGAAGCCCCGGAGGTACATGTCCAGCGCCAGGATCCGTGTGGAGTTACCCGGTCCGCCGCCGGTGAGGACGAAGATCAGGTCGAAATAGGTCAGCGAACCCACCACCATGAGGGTGGACGAGGTGATGATGGTGTACTTCAGCTGGGGGAGGGTGATGTGGAAGAACTGCTTCACCGTCCCTGCCCCGTCGATCTGGGCTGCCTCGTAGAGGGACTTCGGGATCTGCCGCACGCCGCCCTGGTAGATGAGGGTGTGGAATGGCACGAACTGCCAGGCGATCACGAAGATGACCAGGCCGAGCGCCAGCTGCGGAACCCCCAGCCAGTCCTGCGCCAGGAACGGAAGCCCCAGGCCGGTTGCCAGGCCGAAGTTGGGATCCAGCAGGGCCTTGAAGGCAATGGCCACGGCGGCCGATGACAGCAGCAGGGGCAGGAAGTACAGGACTGCAAGGGCAGCCCTGTACCGCTGGCTCCCCGCGGTGAAGACACCCAACAGGAGGCTGATGGGAGTCTGGACAAGCCAGGAGACGATCATGATCAGGAAGGTCAGCCCCAGGGCGTTGTAGAGCCCCGGATCCGCCAGCACGGAGAACCAGTTATCCATGCCGGCAGCCCCGATGGCACCGATGCCGTCCCAGCTGGTGAAACTCAGGATGAGCACACCGGCCAGCGGGATGACGGCGAACACCACGAAGAAGAACAACGCAGGCAGCGTCAGCCAGGCCAGGGCGGCCTTGCGCTGTCCGGCGTCCCTGGAGTCACTTTTCCTGACCGCAGCCTTGGGAGCAGTGGAGACGGCGTTACTCATTTCCCGAGCGTGCCGTTCATGTTCTCGGCGAACTGCTGGGGCGTGATCGACTTCAGGAACAGTTGGTCGATGTTGTTCAGCAGGGCCTCTGCTGCGGTGGGGCTCAGCGCCTGGTCCCAGGACTGCTGGAAGCTCGGGGCGTTCTTCGCCAGGTCGTAGACGAAGTTAAGGAAATCCTTGTCCGGGGACGTGTTCAGCTTGTTTTCGATCCCATTGACGATGGGCACGGACCCGGAGTTGATGTAGGCATCGATCATCGTATCGGTCATGATGCCGTCCTTGAGGAACTTCTTGGCGGACTCCTTTTCCTTGTCGCTGGCCTTGGCGGAAATGGACTGATAGTTTGCCGGGTTGCCGACGCCGTTCTTCGGGTCGCCCTTGCCGCCGGCAACGGCGGGGAACTGGACGAATCCCAGCTTGCCGTCCTGGACGAAGTTCTTGCCGTCCTTTTTCATCGGACCGTACGTCCAGGAACCGTGCAGCATCATGGCGGCCTTGCCGGTGTAGAGAAGGGCTTGATCTGCATTCGAGTCAGCCGTGATGGAAGAGAAGCCCTTGATGAAACCGTCGGCGGAGACGAGTTCCTGGATCTTGGTGCCGGTTTCGATCACTGCGGGGTCCATCCATGCATTCGGCTTGCCTTCAAAGATGGCCTTGAAGACGTTGGGGCCGCCGATGCGGTCCAGCAGGTATTCGAGCCACATCATGGAGGTCCAGCGCGATTGCCCGCCGAGGGAGAAGGGTGCCACGCCCATTCCGTTGAAGGTCTTCACCAGGGACATGACGTCCTCCCAGGTCTTGGGTGGCTGGACGCCGGCCTTCTGGAAAATGTCTTTGTTGTAGAACAGGACAACCGGACCGACATACATGTTGGGCAGGGCATAGATCTTGCCGTTGACCGTGGCGGCGCTGAATGTGGACGGGAAGAACTTCTTTTTCAAGTCGGGTTCGGAATCCAGCCAGCTGGTGAGGTCTTCAACCTGGTTCGCCTCCGCGTACGTCTTCAGTGTGCCGCCACCCCAGTTGTAGATGATGGTGGGCGCCTGGTTGGCACCAATGGCGGTCTTGATCTTGGTCTTGTAGGCGTCGTTCTGGAAGAAGGTGACCGCGATCTTGTTGTCGGGGTTTGCCTGGTTGAAGGCATCCACAGCCTTCTGCATGTTGGTCTGGTTTGGCTCGCCGGACAGGAACCACATGCTGGCGCCCCCGTTGCCGCTGGAGGCGCCGGGACCGGATGTCCCGCAGGCGGTGGTCGCTGCCACGGCGAAGGGAGTCAGGGCAGCAAGGGCGAGGAAAGAGCGGCGGGAGGTCTGGGGCTGCTTCATTGCTTCTCCATCTGAAATTGCTTCTTTGCAAACATCTAGGGTTCGATCGCCGCGTTACGGGATCCGAAAGATTTCGATCATGTAATTTGGGTCACGGTCTAAACTAAAGGCGCGGACTAGCGGAGGTCAAGAGAAAAACGAAGGAATACTTGCTGTTCTCGCTGACTTCCCTTGACGGGACTCCTGCAGGTTCCACAGAATGGGAGCACGAAACTTTCGAAAGGTTGCGAACCTTCATGTCAACGAAGATGCCGGAACGGACCAAACCCACGCTCGCCACGATCGCCCGGCAGGCAGGGGTTTCGACACCCACCGTTTCCAAGGTGGTGAACGGCCGGGAAGATGTTGCGCCTGAAACAAGGGCTCGAATTCTCGCTGCACTGGAGCAGGCTGGGTACCAGTCGCCGGTGCAGCGCCGCGCAGCCATGGAAAGCGGGACTGTGGTTGAAGTGGTCATCGATGTGCTCGACTCCGCCTATACCATCCAGGTCCTGAACGGCATCCTGCAGTTCGCAGCCAGTGCCGACGTCGAAATCCTGGTGAGCGTGACCGGCCAATCCACCCCCGGCCGGCATACCCCGGAACGCCGGGCCCAGCGCATGCTGGAAGAGGGCAGGGCGGGGATGATCGTGGTCACTTCGGCCTTCAGTGAGGCGCAACTGCATGCCTTCCGGCGCCGCCAGATTCCGGTGGTCGTCATCGACCCGCTCAATCCGCCTTCAGCCGACGTTGTCAGTGTTGGAGCCACCAACTGGGCGGGCGGTAAGGCTGCCACCGAGCACTTGCTCGGATTGGGGCACCGGCGCGTCGCCTACATTGGCGGCATAGAGGGTGCTGAATGCAACCAGGCGCGGCTGCACGGGTACATGGCCGCCCTCATGGCAGCAGGTGTGCCGGTGGAGCCCCGCTACATCGTTTCCGGCGGCCGCTTCCGTACCGAGAGCGGCGTCAACGGACTCAAGGCCCTGCTGAACGTCGACCCGCGGCCCACGGCCATCTTCGCCGGAAGTGACACCATTGCCCTGGGCGTCCTGAGCGAAGCGCGGCGTCACGGCATCAGGGTTCCCGAAGACATCAGCCTGATCGGATTCGACGGCACCAACCAGGGCGAGCAATCGGTGCCATCGTTGAGTTCCGTGGCCCAACCCCTTGAGGAGATGGGACGGGCCGCCCTGAGGTCACTCCTGCGCCAGGTTCGCGGCGAAGTCCTTGATTCCCACCGCGTGGAACTCGCCACCCAGGTTATCGTCCGCGAGTCCACTGCCCCTCCCGCAGCCACCGTCGAAGGATAAGGCCCAAAAGATGAAGATCACCAACGTCGACACCGTCGTCGTCGATTTCTACAGGACGAACCTCATCTTCGTGCGGCTGAGCACAGATGAGGGCCTCACCGGCGTGGCGGAGGCAACCCTTGAGGGCCAGGAGCACGCGGTCCGCGGCGCGGTGGCGGTGCTCGCCGAGGCTGTCCGCGGCAAGGACCCAACAAGGATCAGCCAAACCATCTACGAATTGAACCGCGACGCCTACTGGCGCGGTGGGCCCATTTCCATGACGGCGCTCAGCGCACTGGAAATGGCAATGTGGGACGTCTCTGCGCGTGCCCTCGGCGTCCCTGTCCACCGCATGCTGGGCGGACAGGTCCGCGACAGGGTCCGGGCTTACGCCAACGGCTGGTTCTCAGGAGCAACATCTCCCGAAGATTTCGCCGAGGCGGCCGTGCAGACAGTTGCCCAAGGCTTCCGCGGACTCAAGTGGGATCCGTTTGAAGCCGCGGACCTCATCCTGGAACCACGGGACCTGCGGCGAATGCTTGAACCCGTGGCGGCTGTGCGCGAGGCCGTGGGCGACGACGTTGAATTGTTTATCGAAGGCCACGGCCGGTTCGATGTCCCGACCGCGGTCCGGGTGGCGCGGGAACTCGAGCAGTTCCAGCCGGTGTTCTTTGAGGAACCGTGCCCGCCGGACGGCATCGATGCGCTCATCGAGGTCCGCAGCAAGTCCCCGGTTCCCATTGCGGCGGGAGAGCGGTGGATGGGACGGAACACTTTCGTTCCCGCTCTCGCCCGGAAGGCAGTGGATTACGTCCAGCCCGATGTCACGCACGCCGGCGGATTCCTGGAGTTGTCATTCATCTCCACGCTTGCTGCGGCCCACTACATTCCGTTTGCACCGCACAACCCCAGCGGGCCGCTCAGTACTGCAGCTACCCTCCAGCTTGGGGCAATGCTGCCCAACTTCCGGTATCTGGAGATCATGGCCTCGGATGTGCCGTGGCGGAGCGAAATTTCGAATGAGCGCCTCCAGTTGACGAAGGAGGGCGACGTGCTGATCCCCGAAGGGGTGGGTCTGGGCATCGAACTCGACTTTGACGCGATCGCAGAGCACCCTTTCACACCGCATCCGATGCGGATATTCACTGACGCTGTGGCCGACATCCGGCCGCCGGACGCGCGGTCCTACTTCAATTTGGAGCGGGCAGCGGCGGGCGCATGACCAGGCGGAACGGCGGCGGGTCCTCGCCGCGAAGATAGCAAAAGGCGGCTGCAATCCCGGCCGAAAGGACCGGGGCGGCAGCCGCCGTTTGCAGGCGGTCCTACCGCTTGACCGCTTCGAGCTTGAGCATCTTGGCGATGACGCCGTCGAGCTCTGAGTCGTCGAAGATCTTCTTCCAGTCGTCCTTGATGATGGTGTCCTTGCCGTACTGAATGGCGATTTCGCAAGCCTCGGAGAACGGGTTGGAACCGCGCAGGGCGTTGGTGAGGGCAATCTGGACGTGGCCGAACAGCATGGCCTTGGCGGCTTCTTCCGGCACGCCGGCGGTGTGGACGGTCTCGTGCAGGGCTTCGTTGAGCAAGGTGCCGATCATGCAGGCAACGGTTTCCACCAAGGTGGGTTCCAGGATGGCGAGCTGCTTGACGGTGACCCAGTGGACGTCGATAACCGGGGCGTAGATGGTGCGGATGACGGCTTCGGCCGAGTCGCGCGTGGCCGTGGAAGCGTCCTCGTCGATGGCGGCGACAACGTTCTGCGGGGCGCCTTCGCCGCCGAAGGTGTCGGCCCACTCTTCCTTGGTGGTGCGCTCCAGGAACACGGACGGGTGGCACGGGTGCGCAACTGCCTGGACGACGTCGTCGCGCTTGGCCAGCAGGCCGGCGTAGGCGGCGGCAGGGTCCAGGGTGAGGAGGATGGCGCCGGACTTCATCTGGGGTACGACGCCTTCGGAGACGATGCCCAGGACGGTGTCCGGCACGGCGAGGATCACCACATCGGCGCCTTTGACGGCGTTGTCCGTGGCGGTGATTTCGCGGCCTTCGGCGCGGACGCGCTCCTGGCCGGCGGGGGAGTTCTCGCTGTAGAAGACGGTGTGGCCGGACTTCTGGAGGTTGCGCGAGACGCGCATTCCCATCTTGCCTCCGGCTCCGATGACGGCGACGGTCAAAGTTTCTGCTGACATTTCACTTGCTCCTTAGGAATTCGATGCTTTGCCGGGTCCACTGGTTTTCGAGCCGGATGGTTTCCGCCTCGGAGTCCTGCCAGGGCAGCCAGTGTTCGACGATTTGGTTGATGTTTCGTTCGTGCGGGCGGATTTTTTCGGCCATGTACCCGTAGTCGAGCAGCCCTTCGCCGAGCGGGGCGCCCGAGTAGGTGAAGCCCACCCACCCGTCCTTGCGGCTGAAGGCAAAGTCCTTGATGTGCATGTTCAGGACGTAGGGCGCGACGGCGTCAATCACCTCGAGGGGCATCTCCAGCGCCGCGACCGTGTTGGCGGGGTCGCTGCAGATCCCCAGGTAGGGGCTGTCCACGCCGCGGATCACATCCAGGATGCGGGACGTGGGGACCTGTTCGTAGGTTTCCACCGCGATCTTCACCCCGGCAGCCTCGAAGTCGGGCAGCACGTCCTTGAAGATGGCGACCGCTTCCTCAGCGGTGGGAGTGTGCCCGGGGACGTTGAACATGGTGCGCAGCAGCGGCGAGCCCAGGATCCCGGCGATGTGCAGGAACCGGCGCAGGTGGTCGGGGCGGATGCCTTTGGTGCCGAGCTCCAACGCGATGCCCAGCCGGTCAGCGGTGCTCCGCACGGACTGGAGTTCGGCGTCCGTCATGGCTTCGATCGGCGCGTAGTCGCAGATCTGGAACAGGTCCACGCCTAGTTCCGCCGTCCGCTCCAGGGCATCGTGGATGCTTAGGGGCCGGGAGACCTTGTCCGAGAGCTGCCAGAAGAACGCGTAACTGCTTAATCCGATCCTGCTCTGCCCAATTCGTGGGGTCATGCCGCCACCTCCACTGCAGCCAGGTGCGCGGCGGCCTCGTCCAGGATGGTCTTCAGCGCCTTGGGATCGTGGGCGAAGCGGCCCAGGAACAGCCCGGCGACGGCGGGCTCCAGTTGCGGAATGAGCCCCGGTCCGGCGCTGCCCCCGTAGATCACCCGGCTGTTTTCTTGCCCGGGCAGGCTGCGCAGGTGTGCGTCCAGGCCCGTGATGACGGCGCTGATGTAACCAGGTGTGGCCGGTTCCGGGGCGCCGATGGCCCACTGCGGCTCGTACGCCACGATGGTCCGGCCCGCGGGAACCAGGGACGAAGCCCGGTTGAGTGCGGCGTCGATCTCGGCCGTGCACTGGACGATGGCTTCCTCCACGGAGCCCCGCTGCAGCTCCCCGACGCAGAGGACGGGCGTCAGGCCGTTGCGGAAGGCAGCAGCAGTCTTGAGCCCAATGATGCGGTGGTCCTCACCAAAGATGCGGCGTCGTTCGGCGTGGCCCACTTCCACATACCGGCCGCCGAGTTCGGCGATGGTCCTGCCGCCGACTTCGCCGGTGTACGCGCCCTCGTCTTCCCAGAAGATGTCTTGCGCTCCGCTGGCAGCGCCGGCCGGTCCCAGGATCCGGGCGGCCTCCGGCAGTGCCGGAAGGACGGGCAGGACGAACAGCTCGATGTCGCCGTTCTGCACCGCCGGGTGGGCGAACGCGATGGCAGCCACGTCACGGCAGTAGTCCACCGAGCGCGTGTAGCCAAAGTACATCTTCAGGCTGACGCCGATGATGGCCTTGGGGCCCGCGCCGGCGCGGTTGTTAGCAGGAAGTGACACCCTCGTAGTCCTTAATCAGGGCGACCTTTTCAGCGGAGGCGGAGGTCTCATCGAAGGTGTAGGTGAGCCATTCCCTGGCCAGGCGGCGGGCGAGTTCCAGGCCGACGACGCGCTGGCCGAAGGTGAGGACCTGCGCGTTATTGGACAGAATGGCGCGTTCGACGGAAAAGCTGTCGTGGGCGGTAACGGCACGGACGCCGGGGACCTTGTTCGCGGCGATGGCCACGCCGAGTCCGGTGCCGCAGACCAGCAGGGCGCGGTCGGCCTTGCCGGCGGCAATGAGTTCCGCGGCGGCGATGGCCACGGACGGGTAGGGGGTGTGGCTGGTGGCGTCCACCCCCACATCGGTTACGGATTCCACCAGCTCGGAGGTTTCCAGGTCAGCCTTGAGGGCCTCCTTGTAGTCGAAACCGGCGTCGTCGGCTCCAACGACCAGGCGCAGCTTGGTGCTCATGCGTTCTCCTTGATGGTGTTGTTCTGGGTGAGGGTGTTGTGGATGGCCCGCACAATCAGGGCCATGGAGACGGCGCCGGCGTCCGGCGTGCCCAGGCTCTTCTCGGCGTGCGGGCGGGCCCGGCCCATGAGGGGCAGCAGGTTGGCTGTGTCCTCGGCAGCCTGTTGGGCGGTGGTGGCGGCAGCGTCCCAGGC
The DNA here is from genome assembly GCA_035475035.1 of Arthrobacter sp. Taxonomy (GTDB): domain Bacteria; phylum Actinomycetota; class Actinomycetes; order Actinomycetales; family Micrococcaceae; genus Arthrobacter. Next base: position 970 of record DATIMT010000118.1, on the reverse strand, counting down.
GTCGGCCAAGGCCCGCCCGCCGTCGACGCCGGCAGTCAGGGCGTCGCGGAACGGGACCAGCACGTCCACCAGGGTTTTATCGCCCACCTTGGCCTTGCCGAACTCCATGATTGCCGCGGCCGCACCGGCGACTCCGGTGGCGACAGCACCGGCGTCGGGCGCTTTCTCGTCCCCAAAAGCGTCGCCGACCGCGCGCAGGGCCATGCCCCATAGCGCGCCGGAGGTACCGCCGGCCTTGTTGGCCCAGGCATCGCCCGCGAAGTGCAGGGTAGTGGCGGCGCCGGCACCGCGGGCGACGGCGTCTGCCGCGGCTTCGACTGCGGCGTGGACGCCGCGTTGCATGCCGATGCCGTGGTCGCCGTCGCCGGCGATCGCATCGATACGGCCCAGTTCCGCGGCGTTGGCATCCACGACGTCCTTTGCCGCCCCCAGAGCCGCGAGGACGCGCGCGGCGCCTGCATGGGACTCGGCGGTCGCTTCAGGGATGGAACGTTCGACGTCGGCCGGCTCGCTTCCGTCGCTTGGCTCGAGTGCGGCGGCGGTGACTGCACCGCGGCGGAAGGCCGGGGCGTCGGCGGGTGCGTTCCAGAGGGTCTCGAGTTCGTTATCGAGCCAGAACAGCGTGAGGGAAGTGCCAGCCATGTCGAAGCTGGTGACAAGTTCGCCCACCTGTGGGTCCACTGCCTGCAGTCCTGCTTCGGCGAGGAGCTGGGCCACGCGGCGGTAGACCACGAAGAGCTCCTCGTACTTCACGCTGCCCAGGCCATTAAGGATGGGGACCACGCGGGCACCTGTGCTGGTTCCTGCGGACGTGACGCCGTCCGGCACTTCGGTCAGGAGCTTGGACACCAGCAGTTCGGCGAGCTCATCCGCCGTCGGGATGTCTGTTTCGTCGATGCCCGGTTCGCCGTGGATACCCATGCCCACGGCCATGCGGCCTTCGGGGACGGCGAACAGCGGGTGGTCCGCG
>DATIMT010000117.1:0-2478 GCA_035475035.1 Arthrobacter sp. | reverse complement strand
AGGTTATGGTCTGGGTACTGGCAGCCATGGGGGACTCCTTCGTCAGGCGCTATCGCCGGGATCAGCGGGGATTCGTCAGGGATGTGACAGACGTCATGCACGTGCGTGACTCCGACTCTCACGGTAGTTCTCAGGCCGGAGAAGTGTCTACGCATCTAAGCACCATCGGACCGCGTTCGTGTTGTGCAGCTGCACAAGACGGCTCCGCCTCTTCCCCTGGCCGCTCAGGAGCCGTAGTGATAACGGCATCCAGCCACGCGGATCTCCTGGCCTTCCACTTTGTAGATAAGGCGGTGTTCGCTGGTAATCCGGCGGGACCAATAGCCCTGGAAGCCATGCTTCAAAGGTTCCGGCTTTCCCATCCCCTCGTTGCCGTTGCGTGCGATGCCGTAGAGGAGCAGATTGATGCGTTTGAGGATCTTACGGTCCTGGGTCTGCCACCACTCGTAGTCTTCCCAAGCGTCCTGGTCCCAGACGAACTTCACTCGAGGAGGTCGCGTTCAATGCCCTTGCCGGACTCCAGCCGTTCAATCGAGCCCAGCAATCGACGGGCATTCGCAGGGTTCTTCAGCAGGTAGGCAGTCTCCCTGAGCGATTCGTACTCGTCCAGAGACACCATCACTACAGGGTCATGGCCGGCTCGGGTAATGATGACCTCTTCGCGGTCATCCACAACAGCCGACAGGGTTTCGGCATACTTTGCCCGGGATTCCGAGTAGCTCATGGTCCGCATGGCAACACCTCCAGTCCGTACAACAAATTGTACTTCCTAGGGGGAGCGGGCAGCAAGCACCGCTGCGTAGAGCTCACGCTTACTGACCCGGCCCTCCTCAGCCACCACTGCGACGGCGTCCTTGAGCCGGATCCCTTGGCCCACCAGTGTAGTGACTGCGTCCACCAGTTCCTCCGGCTTTGCCGCCGCGGATTCCTTGGCCCCGGCGACGACGACGGCGATCTCCCCTCGCACCTCGGTGGTCTCGGCCCATTCCAGAAGCTGGCGCAGCGGCCCGCGGAGCACTTCCTCATAAGTCTTGGTGAGCTCTCGTGCCACTGCTGCCCGGCGGTCCGCCCCGAAGGCCTCATGCAGCGCCCGGAGCATGGCCTCGAGCCGGTGCGGTGCCTCAAAGAAGACCATCGTGCGCCGCTCGGCCACCAATTCAGCCAGCCGGCCGGCCCGCTCCCCCGCCTTCCGTGGCAGGAAACCTTCAAAGCAGAACCGGTCCGTCGGCAACCCGGACAGCGCCAGCGCGGTCAGCACCGCGGACGGGCCTGGCACCGCTGTCACCCGGACACCGGCCGCCACCGCCGCTTCCACCAACCGGAAGCCCGGGTCGGATACGGCAGGCATGCCGGCATCGGTCACCATCAGCAGGGTCTTGCCCTGCTGCACCTGCGCCAGCAGATCCGCGGTCCGGGTCGCCTCATTGTGCTCGTGATAGCTAACGATCCGCCCGTTGACTTCGACGCCCAGCGACTGGACCAGCCGGTGCAGCCGGCGGGTGTCCTCCGCGGCCACCAGGTCCGCGGCCGAGAGCCACTCCAGCAGGCGGGCAGAAGCATCGCCGGTGTTGCCGATGGGGGTCGCCGCCAGCACAATGTAGCCGTTCCCGGACTGACCGGCTCCGCGGTGCGGCAATTCAAAGTCGTGGATGTCGCCATGCTGCAAGCCGCTGTCGTGCATTCCGCCGCTGGGGGCCTCCGAGTCCATCCTGCAAGCCTACTGTTCTTTCGGGTTCCCCTGCCGCGGCAACCAGCTCCACAGCATCCCGACGGTAGCATGGGCAGGTGACCCTGAACGCCACCGATCCCGCGGCCGCCCCGCTGCTGCCCGCGGACCAGGAGCACCGCCGCCGCTGGGTCCAGGATCCGAAGTCCGCGTTCACGCTCACCTCCCTCACCTCGCGGCTGCTGGGCACGCGCTGGCGCTGGCTGGACACCCCTATCTCGCTGCGCCTGTGGTTCTGGCTGGCACCGGCCCTGGCAGCCGTCGTCGGCGGCATCCTGCGCTTTGTCCGGCTGGGCGACCCGCACGCGCTGGTTTTCGATGAGACCTACTACGTCAAGGACGCCTATTCGCTGCTGCAGAGCGGCTACGAACGGAACTGGGCGGACCATGCGAACGACCACTTCGTCGTGGGCGATTTCAGTTTCCTGCAGAACACACCCGAATATGTGGTGCATCCGCCGGTGGGCAAATGGATGATCGCCTTCGGCATGTGGCTTTTCGGTCCGTCCAGCAGCTTTGGCTGGCGCTTCTCTGCTGCGGCAATCGGAACGCTTTCCGTGTTCCTGCTGGCGCTGATCGCGCAGAAGATGTTCCGTTCCACCATCCTGGGCGCGGTGGCCGGCCTGCTTTTTGCTGTGGACGGGCATGCGATCGTGATGTCCCGAACCTCCGTGCTGGATATTTTCGTTATGTTTTGGGCGCTGGCGGCCTTTGGTGCCCTGCTGATGGACCGCGACGACGGCCGGCGCCGG
>DATIMT010000116.1:0-13910 GCA_035475035.1 Arthrobacter sp. | reverse complement strand
AGTGCCTTGACGATGTCTTCGCCCAGGGCAATGATGTCGTCCTGGTCCACAAAGCTGGCCTCGATATCCAGCTGGGTGAATTCCGGCTGGCGGTCCGCGCGGAAGTCCTCGTCCCGGTAGCAGCGGGCAATCTGGTAGTACTTCTCGAAGCCGCCCACCTGCAGGAGCTGCTTGAAAAGCTGCGGGGACTGCGGCAGGGCGTACCAGGAACCCGGGGCCAGACGGGCAGGGACCACGAAGTCCCGGGCGCCTTCCGGCGTCGAACGCGTCAGTGTGGGTGTCTCGATTTCCACGAAGCCGTCCTGGTGAAGGATGTCCCGGGCCACCCGGTTGGCCTCGGAACGCAGGCGGAGGTTGCGGCTGGGGCCGGGCCGGCGCAGGTCCAGGTAGCGGTGCTTGAGCCGTGCTTCCTCGCCGACCTCAACGTGCTCGTCGATCTGGAACGGGAGCGGCTCGGAGGTGTTGAGGATGACCACCTTGTCCGCCATGACCTCGATTGCGCCGGTTGCAAGTGCCGGGTTCTCATTGCCCTCGGGCCGCTTGGAGACGGTGCCGGTGATCTGCAGAACGTACTCGTTGCGGAGCCCGTGGAAGACCTCTTCCTCGCGGACCACCACCTGGGCTACACCGGAAGCATCGCGCAGGTCAACGAAGGCCACACCACCGTGATCACGGCGGCGGCCCACCCAGCCGGCCAGGGTTACGGTTTGTCCAATGTGCTCGGAACGAAGGGATCCGAGGTCATGTGTGCGCAGCACAGCACGCCTTTCTGCGGGGTAACAGCGGGAAGTTCAATATGATCGTTGCGGGAACGATCCCGTCCGAGTTTACCTGTTGGAAAGGGACGGCCGCCGCATGAGCGAACCGCAACAGCTGCAACGCCGGCTGGGCACCTTTGATGCAACCGCGATCGGCCTTGGTTCCATGCTGGGTGCCGGCGTTTTTGTGGTGTTCGCCCCGGCCGCGGCATTGGCCGGAAACCTGCTGGTCCTGGCCGTGGCGGTTGCGGGGGTTGTGGCCTACTGCAACGCGGTGGCCTCCGCGGCCCTCGCCGCGAAATACCCCACCAGCGGTGGAACCTATGTGTACGGCCGCCAGCAGTTGGGCGAATGGCCGGGCTTCCTGGCCGGCTGGGGTTTCGTCACGGGCAAGACGGCGTCCTGCGCGGCCATGGCCTTGACGTTTGGCAGTTACGTGGCGCCGGACTACGCAGTCCCGGTCGCTGTGGCCGCCGTCGTGGCCCTCACCGGCGTCAACCTGCTGGGGATTACCCGGACTGCCCTGCTGACGCGGATCCTGCTGTGCCTTGTCCTGGCAACACTGGTATTTGTTGCCATCGCCGCCGTGCTGGGTCCCCACCCCGCGGCGGCCCCGGCAGGCGCATCCTCCGGGGGTGCAGGCGGCGTCCTCCCCGCCGCCGGGCTGATGTTCTTCGCCTTCGCCGGTTATGCCCGGATCGCCACCCTGGGGGAAGAGGTCAAGGATCCCGCCCGGGCCATCCCCCGCGCCATCCTCGCGGCCCTGGCGGCCGCTTTCGCCATCTACCTGCTGCTGGCCTTGATCCTGCAGGCCCACCTCGGGAACCGGCTTGCCTCCACCAGGACTCCCCTGCTGGACGCAGTGCTGGACTCACAACTGGCCGCGGCTGCCCCGCTGGTGCAGGCGGGAGCCGCGGCCGCGTGCCTGGGCGCGCTCCTCGCGCTGATCACCGGCGTGGGAAGGACAACGCTGGCCATGGCGAGGGAACGTGACCTTCCGCGGCCGCTGGCCAGGGTGGGCGGCACCCACACAGTTCCGTTTGTCGCAGAACTCACCGTGGCCGCCGTCGTCATCCTGCTGCTCCTGACCACGGACGTCATGACGGTGGTGGGCTTCTCAAGCTTCGGCGTGCTGCTGTATTACGCCGTGGCCAACGCCTCCGCTTTCACGCTGGAAGCGCACCCGGGGTACGCACCCAAGTGGTTGAACGCCGTCGGCTTCGTGGCCTGCCTGGTGCTGGCCTTCACCCTGCCGCCGGCATCAGTCCTGACCATGGCGGGAGTCCTGGCCGCAGGCGTGGCCGGACGCTGGCTGGTGCTGCGCTTCCGGCAGCACCGGCCCCGGCGGTAAGCACCCGGTTAAACCGAAGCTGCTGCGGCCGCGGTTGTTTCAACCTGCACCGCCAGGTCCTCCAGCGGCGGCATCCAGGTTTCAGGGGCGGCGAGCACCTGCTCGCCGGTACGGATGTCCTTGACCTGGTGGGTGCCGTCCTCGTCCGTGAACCACACGAAGGGGATCCCCCGCCGGTCCGCGAACTTGATCTGCTTGCCGAACTTGTCCGCCTTGGCCGCCACTTCAGTGGGGATTCCCCGGCTGCGCAGCAACGCTGCGACGTCCTGGGCAGAGCCCCAGCTGTCGTCATGGTTCAAGGCCACCAGCACCGTGGTGGGGACCGAACGGGAGGCTTTCGCCAGGTCCTGGCTCAGGATCCGGGACACCAGGCGGGTTACGCCGATGGAGAGCCCGACGCCGGGGAACTTGCGGTTGCCCTTCGACGCCAGGGCGTCATAGCGGCCGCCGGAGCAGATGGACCCCAGCTGTTCGTGACCCACCAGCACGGTTTCCACCACGGTGCCGGTGTAGTAGTCCAGGCCTCGGGCGATGCTGAGATCGGCCAGGACCTTACCCGGCGCGCGCTGCACGGCGGCATCGATGACCTGTTCCAGTTCGTCCAGGCCTTCGTCAAGGAGTTCATTGCTGACGCCGAGGGCACGGACCTGGGCCACAAAGGACGTGTCTTCGGTGCGGATGGCTGCAAGCTGAAGGGCCTTGGCCGACTGCTCATCGCTTGCGCCGAGTTCGGTCTTAAGCAGTTCGGCCACCTTGGCGGGACCGATCTTTTCGAGCTTGTCGATGCTGCGCAGCACCCCGGCAGTGTCGTCCAGGCCGATGCCCCGGTAGAAGCCTTCAGCGAGCTTGCGGTTGTTGATCCGCAGCCGGAAATCGGGGATGGGCAGGGCGCTGAGTGCCTCGGCGATCACCAGGGCGATCTCCACGTCGTAACGGAAGGGAAGGTCGCCGTCGCCCACCACGTCGATGTCCGCCTGGGTGAACTCCCGTGCCCGGCCTTCCTGGGGCCGTTCTCCGCGCCACACTTTCTGGATCTGGTAGCGGCGGAACGGGAAGGCCAGGTAGCCGGCGTTTTCCACCACATACCGGGCGAAGGGAACGGTGAGGTCGAAATGCAGGGCAAGCGCGTTGGGATCAGCTTTGCCGCCCTTGACCGGGTTTTCGCTCTCATCCTCCTGGAGCCGGCTGAGTCCGTAGACTTCCTTGTCGATATCGCCCTTGCGCAGCAGCTGGCCCACCGTCTCCACAGCGCGGGTTTCGATCGAACCAAACCCATGCAGTTCAAAGACCCGGCGCAGGGTATCGAGCACATGCAGCTCCACCAGCCGCTCCTCGGGAAGCCACTCGGGGAATCCGGACAGGGAGGCGGTGCGTGCCATGGGGAAAGTTCTCCTAAGGGTGAAAGGCCTGCCGGAACTGCCCCACGCGCCGCTTGGATGCGGCGTACGGCTGCAGCACAGCCAGCCATGCATAAACTATGTGCGGCAGCCAGTTTATGCGTCATCCGTGTGCATCTCTAATGCAACGGGCCCGCACAGCCTGGCCCTTATTACCTGCGCCCTGCGGTCCACCGCCGGGCACCAGCAGCCCGACGATCAGGAGGACCCTTGGCGGCCAGTTCACGCAGTGCACGCGAAACAAAACGGCGCATCCAGCAGATGGAAGCCAAGCGTGAGCTCCGGCGCGGCCAGGAGAAGCGGCGGAAGCGCGACAACCTCGTGGCCGCCGGCGCCGGGACCGCCGCCGTGGTGCTCGCCGTCGTCCTTCAGCTCACTGCCTTTGCCGGAAACCCCACCGAGGACCAATACGCCGCAGCGAAGGCTGGGCTCACGGAACCATCCGCCTCTCCGAGCGCCTCCGCCACGCCGTCCGCGCCGGCAACCAACGGGCCAAACATCCCATCCGCGGACACGGCCGCGGGCAAAACTTTCACGGGGCAGCTGCAGCTGAACGGCAGCCCGCTCGGCGTGGAAGTGGACGGAACCAAGGCTCCACAGGCGGCCGCCGTCTTCAAATCCCTCAGCGATGAAGGCTACTTCAACGGCAAGACGTGCCACCGGCTTACCACGGCAGACCAGTTCGGGGTGCTGCAGTGCGGCTCGCCCAACGGAGACGGACAGGGCGACCCGAATTACACGTGGGGCCCATTGGAAAACACCCCCGCCGACAACGCCTACCCCGCCGGGTCCATCGCCGTGGCCCGCACCGGAAACAACGCCTACGGCAATGGAACACAATTCTTCATTGTCTACAAGGACAGCGTCATTCCGGCCGACGCTGCCGGGGGCTATACCGTGGTGGGGAAGGTGACGTCCGGGCTCGATGCCGTGTCCAATATCGCTGCCGCAGGCATCACGCCAGGGGCCGGCGACACGGACGGCGCGCCAAAACAACCAGTCACGATAGACTCGTTCTCTCTGAAGTAGGAAACCGGGCCGGACAGGCCGCGGTGCAGTACGTGAGTATTTCCCTCCAAGCGAAAGACTTTTAGCGGTGACAGACAGTCAGAAATCCGACGAAACAGCAACAGACGTGACCGAAACAGCGGCTCCGGCCGAGGTTGGCGGTACTGATGCCGCTGCCGGGCAGTCCCCCGTGACCCCTGAAGCCATCGCTTCAGAAGAGGGTGCTCTGGACGAGGGCGCTGCGCAGAACGCTGAAGACCAGGCTGGTGAGGCCACTGCCGCGGAAGCGCCAGCGCACACCGCGGAGGCGTCCGCGCCTGCCGCGGCACCTGCACCGGCTCCCGGTCCGCGGCCGTCTGCACCGTCTCCTGCAGCCTTCGCGTCACGTCCCAAGCCTGCCGCCGCCGCTCCTGCTGCCGCCACGGCTCCCTCTGCGCCCGGCACTTCTGTTGCCGAGGCCTCCAAGTGGGGCCGGGTGGAAGGGGACGGCCACGTCTACCTGACCATCGACGCCGGCGAACACCCTGTGGGGCAGTACCCCGGCGTCAGCGATGACGAGGCGCTGCTCTACTTCGCGCGGAAGTACGACGACGTCGTGGCCCAGATCGTGCTCCTGGAGCAGCGGGTCAGCTCCAAGGCGCCGAGCACAGACATGCAGAAGACCGTGACACACCTGCGTGAACAGCTCGCCGAGCGGAACATGGTGGGCGACCTCCGCGCTGCTGAGGCGCGGCTGGACAAGCTGGCAGGCCAGATCACCGAGCTGGAAAAGGCCGAAAAGGCCGAGCACGATGCGGTGCGCGCCTCCGAGCTGGCAGCACGTGAAGCCATCGTGGCCGAGGCAGAGCAGATCTCCGGCCAGGATCCCGCCCAGACGCAGTGGAAGACCTCCAGCGCCCGGATGAACGAGCTCTTCGAGAACTGGAAGGCAGCCCAAAAGAGCGGAGTCCGCTTGGGCCGCAGCAACGAAGACGCCCTGTGGAAGCGCTTCCGGGCAGCCCGCACGGTCTTCGACCGCCACCGCCGCGCCTACTTCTCCCAGCTGGACAGCAACAACTCCGCCGCGAAGAACGCCAAGGAGAAACTGATCGCGGAGGCCGAGGCACTCTCCACGTCCACCGACTGGGGCTTCGCTGCCGGCGAATACCGCCGGCTGATGGACCAGTGGAAGGCATCTCCGCGGGCAAGCCGCAAGGATGACGACGCGCTTTGGGCACGGTTCCGCGCCGCCCAGGACGTCTTCTTCACCTCCCGGCAGGCCGCCAACGAGGAAATCGACCAGGAATACGCCGCGAACCTCACGGTGAAGGAGGCGCTGCTGGCCGAGGCCAACGGCATCCTGCCTGTCAAGGACCTGGCCGCCGCCAAGAAGGCCCTCCAGTCCATCCGGGACCGTTGGGAGGAAGCCGGCAAGGTTCCCCGCGCAGACATGGGCCGGGTTGAGGCCGGCCTGCGCAAGATTGAAGACGCCGTGCGCCATGCGGAGGAAGAGCAGTGGCAGCGGTCCAACCCGGAGCGCAAGGCACGCACCAACAGCGCCCTCGAGCAGCTGGAATCCGCTATCGCCGGGCTGCAGGAAGACCTTGCCAAGGCTGAGAAGAGCGGCGACCAGCGCAAGATCAAGGCGGCCCAGGAGGCCCTCGAGGCACGCGAGGCCTGGCTCGACCAGATCCAGCGTTCCGCCAGCGAACTGGCCTGAGGTTCCTGTCCTAAGCTGATGGCACAGGCCCGGCCGGTTATCCACATAACCAGGACCGGGCCTGTGTCAGTTAACCGCGGCCGGGCAGGATGGGGGTATGGCCACACCTCCAGCTTCCTCCGCCGCCGGTCCGGGCAGGAGTCCCGTTGATGCCGCGTTGCGGCCGGGCTGCCGGGCCAGCGGTGCGGACGCCGCCCCGCCACCCCGATTTCCGGACCTGTACGCACCCGGCATGCCCTTCGCTGGCCCGGAACTCCAGTCGCTGGCAGCCGACGGGATCCTGGCCCGCTTCCATCAACACGGCTACACCCTTCCAGGCATACCGGCATCCCCGCAGTTGCGGGCCAGGGCGGCCGCCGGCGCCGTACCTCCAGCCATACGGCAACGCGTTGTTGCCGGGAGGATGACGGCCGCCTGGATCTACGGCTGCGCCGCCGAACCAGACCGGTTGGCGCTCCTGGTGGACGCAAAGCGGAGAGTATCCAGCCTCCGGAATACGCGCGGTTGCACCCTCCACGAAGTGAAGTTGGGCCCATTTGACGTAATCAGCCTGGGCGGGCTGATGGTCTCAAGTCCATTGCGCACAGCCATGGATATCGCCCTGCACGTGGAGAGCCAACGCGCCGTGCCCGCCTTGGCCGCATTATTGTCCCGGCCGCAGCAGGACGTGAAGCTTCGCCTCCTGGTGCGTGCCATCGAGGCAACCCCGCGGGTCCCCCACAAACGGGCCGCTCTGGAAAAACTTGCCCTGCTAGCTCCGGCGCTTGTTTCCGGTCGTGCGGTAGACGTCGAAGACCCCGTCGATACGTCGGACGGCGCTCAGGACGTGGCTAAGGTACTTGGGGTCGCCCATCTCGAAGGCGAACTTTGAGATGGCCACCCGGTCCGTCGACGTATGGACGCTGGCTGCGAGGATGTTGACATGGTTTTCCGACAGGACCCGCGTCACATCCGAGAGCAGGGATTTCCGGTCCAGGGCCTCCACCTGGATTTCCACCAGGAAGACGCTCGACTGGGTCGGGGCCCAGTCCACATCGACGATCCGGTCAGGCTGGTCCTTCAGGTCGGAAATGTTGGTGCAGTCGGTGCGGTGCACGGAGACCCCTGACCCCCTGGTGACGAAACCGAGGATCGGGTCCGGCGGGACGGGTGTGCAGCAGCGCGCCAGCTTGACCCACACGTCGCCAACACCGCGGACCACAACGCCGGAATCGGAGAAGCGCGCCTTGGTGACCTGCGTGGGGATGCTGACCTCTTCGACGTCATCATCGGCGCTCTCATTGCCGCCCAGGCTTTCGACGAGCTTCTCCATGACCGACTGCGCAGAAGTATGCCCGTCGCCCACCCCGGCGTAGAGACCGGAGATGTCCGCATACTTGAATTCCTCGGCCACGGCCGCCAGGGCCTCGTGCGTCATCAGGCGCTGCAGCGGAAGTTGCTGCTTCCGCATGGCGCGGGTCAACAGCTCCTTGCCGCGGTCGATCGCTTCCTCGCGGCGTTCCTTGCTAAACCACTGGCGGATCTTGTTGCGTGCCCTGGCGCTCTTGACGAAATGCTGCCAGTCCTGGCTGGGCCCCGCTCCCTCGGCCTTCGAAGTGAAGATCTCCACCCAGTCGCCATGGTTCAGTTCGCTGTTGAGCGGGACCAGCTTGCCGTTGACCCTCGCTCCAATGGTGCGGTGCCCCACCTCAGTGTGCACTGCATACGCAAAGTCAACCGGCGTCGATCCTGCAGGCAGCGCCATGACTTCGCCTTTGGGCGTAAAGACGAACACTTCACGGGCGTTGATTTCAAAGCGGAGCGAGTCCAGGAACTCCCCGGGATCCGAGGTTTCCTGCTGCCAGTCCACCAGGGACCGGAGCCACCCCATGTCACCGTCCCGCGGGCTTCCGGGACCGACGGCGGTGCGGTTGGGCTGGTCCTTGTATTTCCAGTGGGCGGCAACGCCGTATTCCGCACGGCGGTGCATTTCGTGCGTGCGGATCTGGATTTCCACCGGCTTGCCGCCGGGCCCGATGACGGTGGTGTGCAGCGACTGGTACATGTTGAACTTGGGCATCGCGATGTAGTCCTTGAACCTGCCGGGCAGCGGGTTCCAGCGCGAGTGCATGGTGCCCAGGGCGGCGTAACAGTCCCGGACGGAGTCCACCAGGACGCGGACGCCCATGAGGTCGTTGATGTCGTCGAAGTCCTTGTCGCGGACAATCATCTTCTGGTAAATGGAGTAGTAGTGCTTGGGCCGGCCGGTGATGGTGGCTTTGATCCGGGCGGCGCGAAGATCCTCGGTGATCTGGTCGCGGATGACACCCAGGCTCTTTTCCCGCTCCGGCGTCCTGTCGCCCACCATTCGAACGATCTCTTCGTACACCTTGGGGTACAGGGCGGCGAACGACAGGTCCTCAAGTTCCCACTTGATGGTGTTCATCCCCAGGCGGTGGGCCAGCGGGGCGAAGATTTCCAGGGTTTCCCGCGCCTTCCGGGCGGACGATTCAGCCGACACGAAGCGCCAGGTGCGGGCATTGTGCAGCCGGTCCGCCAGCTTGATCATCAGGACGCGGATGTCCTTGGCCATGGCGACGACCATCTTGCGGACGGTCTCGGACTGGGCGGCCTCCCCGAAACTGACCTTGTCCAGTTTGGTCACGCCGTCCACCAGCATGGCCACTTCCGGCCCGAAGTCACGCTTCAGGTCAGCGAGGGTGTAGGGGGTGTCCTCCACGGTGTCGTGCAGCAGGGCGGCCGCCAGGGTGGTGCCGCTGAGGCCCAGTTCGGCGAGGATGGTGGCAACCGCCACCGGGTGGGTGATGTACGGGTCCCCGCTCTTGCGCTTTTGTCCGCGGTGGCTGCGCTCGGCAACGTCGAAGGCGCGCTGGATAAGGTCGAAGTCCTCTTTGGGATTGTTGGCGCGCACGGTCCGCAACAACGGTTCGAGGATTGGTGAGTACGTGGCACTGCCGCGACCGGTCAAGCGGGCAAGCCGGGACCGGGTACGCTCCCTGCGGCCGGGAAACGTGGGGCGTGATCCTGAATTGTCAACAGGAACCAATGAGCCTGGGCGCGCGGAAGGTCCTGCACCGGCTGGTATACCGGCAGGACTTTTTTCTTCCTGTGCCGTTGGCGCTGCCGCCGAACGTTCTTCCAATGAAGCACCCCTCACCACCGACTTAATTACCCCAGTCTATTCCTCCGGGCAGCCACATTTATAACCGGGGCGGCACAGGGAAAGGCCGGGCAACGCAAAGTGTGCGTTGCCCGGCCTTTAAGGGAATTACGACTGCCGGCGGCGGCCTGTCAGGCCTTGGCCGGGGACGCCGGAACCGCCCGTTCCGCTGCCCCTGCCCGGCGCTGTTCAACACGCCGCGCCTGCTTCACGAGCTCCGGCTCGCCCTGGCGGAGCCACGCGTACATGGGAGCGGCCACGAAGATGGTTGCCGCGGTACCGATGAGGATGCCAACAAACAGGGCCAGGGAAAGGTCCCGCAGGGTGCCTGCCCCCAGGAGCCCTGCACCGATGAACAGGATGGCCCCCACGGGGAGGATGGCCACCATCATGGTGTTGATGGACCGCACCAGCGTCTGGTTAACGGCGAGGTTGACTTCCTCTGCGAAGGTCCGGCGCGTTGAAGCGTCGATCCCGGACGTGTTTTCCCGGATCTTATCGAAGACCACCACGGTGTCATACAGCGAGTAGCTAAGGACGGTGAGGAATCCGATGATGGCCGACGGGGTGACCTCGAAATCGCTGAGGGCGTACACGCCGGCCGTGATGAACATGGTCACTGCCATGCCGGCCAGCGCCGAGAGGGACATCTTCCAAGTGCGGAAATACAGGGCCATCAGCAGGGCCGCCAGCAGCACGAAGACCGCCAGTCCTATCAGCGCCTGCTTGGTCACGTCAGCGCCCCACGTAGGGCCGACGAAGGTGGAGGTCACCTCATTGTCCGTAACGCCATAGGCGCTGGTGAGGCCCTGCTTGATCCGCAGCGTCTCGTCGTCAGTGAGCTTGTCGGTCTGGATGCGCATGGTACTGCCGGCCACGTTGGCCACGCGCGGAATGCTGCCGGCCACCACGTCCGTGACGGCCTTTTCGCCAATGGTGGCATCGGTGGTCTTGACGTTGGAGACCGTGAATTCAGAGCCGCCGCGGAATTCGATGCCGAGGTTGAAGCCGCCCTTGGCCACCGGGATGATGATGGACAGCGCCACTCCCACCGCGGCGATGATGAACCAGATCTTCTTGGCGCCGACAAAGTCGTAGGAGCGCTTTCCGGAGTAGAGCTCGTTGCCGAATGTGGCGAAGCCTGACATTACTTGTTCTCCTTCGCGGAGGTCTTGGACGAGCCAGCCAGCTGTTCCTGCTTCTCTGCCAGGCGCCGTTCGGCGATGGTCATGCGGCGCTCGGCCTCGGCCGCGGCACCGGCGTTCTTGCTGCGGACCACAACGGGCCGGTCCTCGGGGGTGCGGACCCGGCCGGCACCGCGGTACAGCGGCACGGCGCCGAGCCGTTCGGGATCCAGCCCTGAGAACTTGTGGCCTTCACCGAAGAACCTGGTGCGGGCCAGGAGCTGCAGCGTGGGGTGGGTGAACATGAACACCACGATGAGGTCGGCGATGGCGGTCAGGCCCAGGGTGAAGGCGAACCCGCGGACGTTGCCCACCGCCACGAAGTAGAGGACCAGTGCGGCCAGCAGGTTGACTGCCTTGGAGGCCAGGACGGTGCGCTTGGCCCGCTTCCAGCCGTTTTCGACCGCGGAAACCAGGCCGCGCCCTTCACGCAGTTCGTCGCGGATGCGTTCGAAATAGACGATGAAGGAGTCGGCGGTCTGGCCGATGGCCACGATCATGCCCGCAACGCCTGCCAGGGAAAGGCGGTAGTTCTCCGTCCACCCGAGGATCGCAATGGCCAGGTATGTCAGGGCACCGGCCACCACCAGGGAAGCAATCGTGACGAAGCCCAGGGCGCGGTACTGGAACAGCGAGTAGACCACCACGAGCATGAGCCCGATCATGCCGGCCAGCAGGCCCATGCGCAGCTGTTCACCACCGAGCGTGGCAGAGATCTGCTGCTCGCTCTGGATGTCAAAGCTGATGGGAAGGGCGCCGAACTTCAACTGGTCGGACAGTGCCTTGGCGGTCTTCTCGGTGAAACCACCGGTGATTTGCGGACGGCCATCGGTGATGACGGCCAGCGAACGCGGGGCGGAGATCACCTGGTCGTCGAGCACAATGGCGAACTGGGACTTGGGATCGGTGCCCGACTGGCCGCCGGCAGCCACGTAGAACTGGTTCAGCCGTTCGGTGACGTCTTTGAACTTAGCTGTTCCTTCGGCGTCGAACTGGATGTTGACAGCCCAGTCGTTGGTGACAGCCCCCTGTGCACCCTGCTGCAGCTGGAAGGACGAGGTGACGATATTGGTGCCCTTCACCTCCACGGGACCAAGGATGTACTTGATGGCCGGGGACTTGTCGCTGGCAGGCTCGCACGTCACCAGCGGCTTGGTGGGATCTGAACGCTGGGATTTCTCCGCTGCCGGGCTGTTGCAGTCCAGAGCCTCGAACTGCTTGTAGATCTCCGGGGTGATCCAGTTGGTGTCGCTGCTGTTGGCCGGCGCAGCTGTCGGCTTGGGCAGCTGGTCCTCCGGGGTCTGGGACTCGGGAGGCACTGCCGCCCCGTCACCATTGAGGAGAACAGGGCGGAAGTTCATGTCCGCTGACGCCTGGATCAGGTTGCGGGTTTCGGCAGAGGGTGTGCCGGGTAGGCTGACCACCACGTTGCGCCCCGACTGGGTGCTGATTTCCGCTTCGGAGACGCCGGAGCCGTCAACGCGCTGGCGGATGATCGCCACGGCCTGGTTGAGCTGCTGTTCGTTGATGTCCGAGCCGCCCTCCACCTTCGGGGCCAGGATCATCTGGGTGCCTCCTTCAAGGTCCAGCGCCAGTTTGGGTGCCCAACTGGCCTGGCCGGCGACGATGCCGCCAGCCAGGACGGCGGTCAACGCTGCCAGGATTACACCAAGCCAGACCAGGACGCGGAGCCCTGGTTTCTTGCGGCCAGTTCGTGCCATTGTCGATCTTTCTCTTATTCGCGGAGAAACCGCCGGAGCGGGCTGGTGCCTGCGCCGGCGGTGATCCGCAGCGGTAGAGGGAGGAAGGGGCCGGCGGGCCTAGCTGTCCTTTTTGCCCTCGTCGTTGAGGCGCTTCAGGGTCTCCTCGGGAGTTTCGATGCCCGTTGCGGTGCTTCCCGTCTCCTGGGTGGTGAGGGAGGAAGCATCGTCCGGTACTACCGGGGAATCATCGACCGGCTGGGCGGCGGGTTCTGCGGCAGGGTCGACGACCTTGGTCACAGCCTGGCGGTGCACAGTGGCCAGGTTTCCGGGGGAAAGTTCAAGGGTGACCTTGTTCTCGGTCTCGTCGATGTCCACAATCCGGCCGAAAAGGCCAAAGCTGGTCATGACCTCCACGCCCGGGGCAAACTTCGACTGGAGCGCTGCCTGCTGCTGCTGCGTCTTCTTGTTGCGGCGGAACATCATGAAGATGAACACGCCGAGCATGACGAACAGGAGAATTGACATTGGATCCAAGGGGAATTCCATTCTTTTGCGTGGTGTAGCTGGTTTTTCCAGCGACGTAGGCTTCGCTTCAGCAAGGGGCGGGTTGGCGGTGCAGGCAGAACGCCTGACATTGCCCTTCCCCAAGCGACGGGGGCGTCAGGGCCACCCGCGAAACAAAGACCCGAACGTGCCGGGCGTCATACCAGTCTAAAGGGAAAAGCTGAAGGGAGCCTGCTATTGGCCCTCCGGAGCCCATTCCCCCGCCGCGGAACCACCTTCGCCGGGCTCGAAAAGGTCCAACTGCTCCTGTGCGAAGACCCCGGACGGGATGGCATAGCCCAGGTGCGTCCACGCCGGCGCCATGGCAATCCTGCCGCGTGGCGTCCTGCCCAGCAGGCCTTCCCTGACGAGGAAGGGTTCGGCGACTGTTTCCACGGTTTCGGTCTCCTCACCCACGGCGATGGCGAGGGTGGAGAGCCCGACGGGACCGCCGCCGAACTTCGTGATGAGGGCATCGAGGACTGCCCGGTCCAGCCGGTCCAGTCCCTTTTTATCCACTTCGTACATGTCCAGGGCAGCGGAGGCGGTCCTGGCGTCGATTTGTTCAACCCCGTGCACCAGCGCCCAGTCCCGGACCCGGCGCAGCAGGCGGTTGGCGATACGGGGAGTGCCGCGGGAACGGCCGGCGATTTCAGCGAACCCGGCGGAATTGACCTTCAGGTCCAGCAGCCCTGCGGAACGGCGCAGCACCAGTTCCAGTTCCGGGACGGAGTAGAACTCGAGGTGCCCGGTGAAGCCAAAACGGTCGCGCAGCGGTCCCGGAAGCAACCCCGCGCGGGTGGTGGCGCCCACCAGGGTGAACGGCGGCAGTTCCAGCGGGATGGCCGTGGCGCCGGCGCCCTTGCCCACCACGATGTCGACGCGGAAGTCTTCCATGGCCATGTACAGCATTTCCTCGGCGGGCCGGGACATGCGGTGGATCTCGTCGAGGAACAGGACCTCGCCTTCGGACAGCGAGGAGAGGATGGCCGCGAGGTCGCCGGCGTGCTGGATGGCCGGCCCGCTGCTGAGCCGCAGCGGGGCGTTCATCTCCGCGGCAACGATCATCGCCAAGGTGGGTTTTGCCAGGCCGGGCGGCCCGGAGAA
>DATIMT010000115.1:0-10395 GCA_035475035.1 Arthrobacter sp. | reverse complement strand
CACCACTGCCCGGCCCGTGTCCGGACATGGCGGACGTTGCCGGCCAGGGCGATGCCAGGCGCGCCTTGGAGGTGGCAGCAGCGGGTGCGCACCACCTGCTGCTTACCGGGCCGCCGGGAGCCGGCAAGACGATGCTGGCGGAACGGCTGCCCGGCCTCCTGCCGGACCTTGGCGACCATCAGTCGATGGAGGTCACGGCCATCCACTCGCTGTGCGGCCTTCCGGCGTCCTCTGTGCAGCTCATGCGCCGGCCACCGTTTGAGAACCCGCACCATTCAGCCACGGCTGCAGCCATCATCGGCGGCGGTTCGGGCCTGCCCCGGCCGGGTGCAGCGTCGCGTGCCCACCGGGGCGTGCTGTTCCTGGACGAGGCGCCGGAATACGAACGCCGCGTCCTGGATGCGCTGCGGCAGCCATTGGAGAGCGGGGAGCTGGTGATCCACCGCTCAGCGGGAACGGCGGCCTACCCGGCCAGGTTCCAACTGGTACTGGCGGCCAACCCTTGCCCCTGTGGCAAAGCGTCGGGCAAGGGGCTGGACTGCACCTGCACGCCCGTGATGCGCCGCCGGTACCTCGCCCGGATGTCTGGACCCCTGCTGGACCGGGTGGACATTCAGTTGCAGGTGGAACGGGTATCCCTTGCCGAGTTCGGGCAGTCGGGCGGGGAAGAGGAGACAGCATCAGTAGCGCGACGGGTGCTGGACGCGCGTGCGCGGCAGGCGGAACGGTTACGCAACTTCGGTCTTGAGACCAACTCGCAGGTGCCCGGACGTATCCTGCGCGGCGAATTGCGGCTTCCGCCGGCCGCCACCCGGATCCTGGACCACTCCCTTGAGCGGGGCGTGCTGACAGCGCGCGGCTATGACCGCGTCCTTCGGCTCGCCTGGACCCTTGCGGATCTGGGCCACCGGGAAATGCCGGACCCAAATGATATCGGACAGGCACTGGGCCTGCGGCAGGCTGCGGCGGCCGCGGCATGACGAAGCGGACAGGGCTGACTGAACGGAACGAAGTGAAGGGACTGGACTTGGAGAAGGAACTGCTCGTTGAGGAGGACCTGGTCGTGGAGGGAGAACTCGTCGTGGAGGAGTACCAGGGCCTGAAGAAGGCTCCGGGTGGGAAGAGGGCGCCGGGGATGGATACGGAACGGTTGGCCCGGGCCGCCCTTTCACGGCTGATGGAGCCTCAGGACGCCGCGGGCCTGGCCCTCGTTCAGGTTGCAGGGGCAACCGACGCCCTGCGGATCGCCACCGGCGAGGTGCCGCCCGGGCCTGAGTTGGAGCGGGAGATTACCTCGCTGCTGGTTGACAGCGGGGCGGCCGCCAGCTGGGCGGGACTGGCTGCCGCATTGAAGCGCTGGCAGCCGCGGCTGCCTGACTTGGCGCCCGAACGCGACCTTGCCACCATGGCCCGGCTGGGCGGGCGCCTCATCATCCCCGGCGATGAGCTGTGGCCGGCCCAGCTTGCGGACCTGGGAATCCAGGAGCCCATATGCCTGTGGTGGCGTGGACAGGAGCAGCCGTTGCCGGGAGCGGACACGTCCGTCGCCCTCGTGGGATCCCGGGACAGCACCAGCTATGGGGCGTCGGTGACTGGGGACCTCGCCTACTCGCTGGCGCAGCGGGGCTTCACGGTGGTCTCGGGCGGCGCCTACGGGATCGACGCCCATGCCCACCGTGCCGCCCTTGCCGCTGGATCCTCGGCTGTCCCCACCATAGCGGTGATGGCCGGGGGAGTGGACCGGTTCTATCCGTCAGGCAATGATGACCTTCTGCGTGCCGTGGCAAACCAGGGTGCGGTGCTGGCCGAGGTGCCGCCGGGGTCGGCCCCTACCCGCTACCGCTTCCTTCAGCGGAACCGGCTGATTGCTGCTCTCGCCGCGGTGACAGTAGTGGTGGAGGCGCGCTGGCGCTCCGGCGCACTGAACACGGCCCATCATGCGGAAACCCTGGGCCGTGCCGTCGGCGCCGTTCCCGGATCAGTCCACAGCGCCAACTCCGCCGGCTGCCACCGGCTTCTCCGGGAAGGGGGAGCGGTCTGCGTTACCGATGCCGCTGAAGTGGCCGAGCTGGCCTCACCCAGTGGAGCTTCCCTGCCCGAGCAGCGCACCGCGGAGGCGGCGGTGCAGGACGGATTGACCCTGGAGGATCTGATCCTTCTGGATGCGCTTCCGCTTCGATCAACCACGTCTGTGGAAAAGCTCTCGGCAGTGGCAGGCCTGGGCCAGGACTCGGTACGGGCAGGACTCGGCAGGCTTGGGCTGCTGGGACTTGCGGTGTCGGAGCGGGGCGGCTGGAAACGCGGCAAAGCATGACCGTGTCAGCCCCCGGTGCAGGCCAAGCACCTGAGAAGGTGGAGGAGTGGAAAATGAAGAACTGCCCGGTGAACTCGGCAAGGCACTGGACGCGTTCGCCGGCTACCTGTCAGGTGAGCGTGGGGTCTCGGCGCACACCAGGCGCGCGTACCTGGGTGATGTGCGCAGCCTCCTGGTCCATGCTGCATCGGAAGGCGTGGCAGGGCTGAAGGACCTTGAACTGGGCACACTGCGCCGCTGGCTCGGCACCCAGAGTTCGGCGGGTGCCTCGCGGGCAACCCTTGCACGCCGGTCTGCCACGGCCCGGGCTTTCACCACCTGGGCGCTGCGGGAGGAACTCATCGCTATGGACCCCGCCCTCCGGCTGAAGGCACCGAAACGCGAAGGATCCCTGCCGGGAGTGCTGCAGGCATCCCAGCTCACACGCATTTTCAATGGGCTGGAAGCGGCGGCCGCGGAGGGCGAACCGCTCGCCGTGCGGAACCGTGCCATCGTGGAACTCCTCTACGCCACGGGTATCCGGGTGGGCGAACTCGCCGGGCTCGACGTCGATGACCTCGACCCGGACCGCCGCACGCTGCGGGTCATCGGCAAGGGAAACAAAGAACGCACGGTCCCGTTCGGAGTCCCGGCCGCCGTCGCCGTCGACGACTGGCTCCGGCGTGGGCGTCCCGCCCTAGCGAAGGACAACAGCGGGCCGGCGCTCTTCCTCGGAGCCCGCGGGGGACGGGTCGACCAGCGCCAGGTCCGCAGCCTGGTAAACGCACTGTTCGAGTCTTTGGGTGACACCTCCGCGTCCGGGCCCCACGCCCTGCGGCACTCTGCCGCCACGCATTTGCTCGATGGCGGTGCGGACCTCCGCGCGGTCCAGGAGATCCTGGGCCACAGCAGCCTGGCCACCACCCAGATCTACACTCACGTCTCGGTTGACCGGCTGCGGAAGAGTTATCAGCAGGCGCACCCCAGGGCCTGACTGCCACGCTAATCGCACTGGCGTAATTCCATGGGGTACGGCACAATAAGAGTCACGTCCGGCAACTTTCAAGTGCGGCTTGAAGCTCCCAAGGCTTCCTGCGGCGCGGCAAGCCCGGACACAGTTTAATCTGATACATCTGAATACACGCAGGAACCACCGCCGCAGCGCAAAGCACGGCAGTTCCATCCAGGCAGAGGTCGTTGGGGAAGACGTACCTAGAGCTATGGAGGATGGAATGTCTGTTGCAATGACCCGTGGTGTGCTGTTCGTTCACTCGGCCCCTACGGCGCTGTGCCCCCACGTTGAGTGGGCGGTCGGTGCCGTGGTGGACAAGCGGACGGACCTTGAGTGGACCGCGCAGCCTGCCGCGCCCGGAATGTTCCGGGCCGAGTTGTCCTGGACCGGTGCCCCTGGTACCGGTTCGAAACTGGCGTCCTGCCTTCGGGGCTGGGCGCATCTCCGCTATGAGGTAACGGAGGAACCCAGCCAGGGCGTGGACGGCGGCCGCTGGTCGCACACCCCGGAGCTGGGAATTTTCCATGCCGTCACCGACGTCCATGGCAACATCATGGTGTCCGAGGACCGCATCCGTTACGCCTACGAATCCGGCGCCGGTGACCCCGCCGCCGTCTACCACGAGCTCTCCCTTGCCCTGGGCGAGGCCTGGGACGAAGAACTCGAACCCTTCCGCCACGCTGCCGAAGGCGCTCCCGTGCGCTGGCTCCACCAGGTGGGCTGACCGCCGTCGTCCCTGCCTGCAGCGACGAAACCACACCTCCATAGCAAGAAGGAGGCTCCGCCAGCCGGCGGGGCCTCCTTCTGCCATCCGGGGCTATTCGCCCAGGGCAGCGCCTAGATGCTGCGGATGGCCACGACGGCGTTGTGGCCGCCGAAACCAAACGAGTTGCTCAGTGCCACGATGTTCCCGGCGGGCAGGTCACGGGCGGAGGTGACCACGTCCAGCGGGATCTCCGGATCCTGGTTTTCAAGGTTGATCGTCACCGGCGCCTTGCGCTCGTGGACGGCCAGCACGGTGAGGACTGCCTCAACCGCGCCGGAAGCACCCAGGAGGTGGCCCATCTGGGACTTGGTGGCAGAGACCGCCACGTTGTCCACGTGGGTGCCCAGGGCAGCACGCAGGGCCGTGTACTCGGGCTTGTCGCCAACCGGGGTGGAGGTGGCGTGGGCGTTGACGTGCACCACGTCTTCAGCCTGGATCCGGCCGTCGAACATGGCCGCCTTCAGGGCACGGGTGGCTCCGAGCCCTTGGGGGTCCGGGGCGGTGATGTGGTACGCGTCAGCGGTGACGGACGTGCCGGCGAGTTCGGCATAGATGCGTGCCCCACGGGCCAGGGCGTGCTCCTCGGCCTCGAGGACCAGGGCACCGGCGCCTTCACCCATGACGAAGCCGTCCCGTGCGGTGTCGTACGGGCGGGAAGCGCGCTCGGGATCGTCGTTCCGGCGGGACAACGCCTGCATGGAAGCGAACGCCGCCAGGGGCATGGGGTGGATGGCAGCCTCAGCGCCACCGCACATGACCACATCTGCCTTGCCCGAACGGATGAGCTCCAGGCCCAGGTGCATCGCTTCCGTGCCGGAGGCGCAGGCGGAGACGGGGGTGTGGGCGCCGGCGCGGGCGCCGAGATCCAGGCTCACGGCTGCGGCGACACCGTTCGGCATGAGCATGGGCACTGTCATGGGAAGGACCCGGCGCGGACCCTTTTCCTTCAGGGTGTCCCAGGCGTCCAGCAGCGTCCAGACGCCGCCAATGCCGGTGGCAAAGGCAACAGCCAGCCGGTCCTGGTCGAATTCCGTGATGCCGGAATCGGCCCAGGCTTCCCGTGCGGCGATGACGCCGAACTGGGTGGAAGGGTCCATGCGCTTGGCCTCGACGCGGCTGAGGACGTCAAGGGCAGGCGTGCTGCAGCGGGCGGCGAAGTGGACGGGGAGTTCGTACTTGGCTACCCAATCGTCCTCCAGGGTGCGGGCACCGGAGACCCCCTTGAGGGCGTTGTTCCACATCGTGGGCACGTCGCCGCCGATGGGCGTGGTGGCACCCAGACCGGTAATGACTACTTTGCGTGTCATGGGATCACTCTTTCGTCGGTGGGGGTATCCGCCTGCACCTGTCGCAGGGTCCCGCACAGTTTGATGATCGGCCAGTCCCGGTCGGGGGGACTGGGCCGGTTAAATGCGGCGGGCTGCCGGTCCGGTCAGTCCGGACCGGCAGCCCGCCAAGCCGTAAGACGGCGAAAAGCCTGCTGCTAGGCCTGCGCTCCGGCGATGAAGCTGACAGCGTCGCCAACAGTCTTGAGGTTCTTGACCTCTTCGTCCGGGATGCGCACGCCGAACTTTTCCTCGGCGTTGACCACGATGGTCATCATGGAGATGGAGTCGATGTCCAGGTCCTCGGTGAAGGACTTGTCCAGCTCGACGGCCTCGGGGGCCAGGCCGGTTTCCTCGTTGACGATTTCAGCCAAGCCGGCCAGGATCTCTTCGTTGCTAGCCATTGGTGGCTCCTTTTCTTGTATTGCCGGCAGGTGCTGCCGGAAATGGTCCGGGCCGCGGTTGCGGCCCTTGGCGTATCTAGGGAAGGACAATTACCTGTGCGCCGAAGACCAGCCCGGCGCCGAAACCGATCTGGAGGGCCAGCCCGCCGCTCAGGGCGGGGTTCTCCTGCAGGAGCCGGTGCGTTGCCAGCGGGATGGAGGCGGCGGACGTGTTGCCGGCTTCGGCAATGTCCCGTGCCACTGTAACCGTCTCGGGCAGCTTCAGCTTCTTCACCATCTCGTCGATGATGCGCATGTTGGCCTGGTGGGGGATGAAGGCAACCAGGTCTTCAGCCTCGATGCCGGCGGCGTCGAGCGCCTGCTGGGCCACCTTGGCCATTTCCCACACTGCCCAGCGGAACACGGTCTGGCCGTCCTGCCGGAGGGTGGGGTACAGCTCCTGGGCTTCTTCCAGGAGTGCAAGGTCGCCGGTGGAGTCTGACTGCCGGGCGGCGAGGCCGAGGTCGCGGACGTCAAGCAGCGAGCGGGTCATGCCGATGGCATCCCACTTGCTGCCGTCCGAGCCCCACACGGACGGGGCGATGCCGGGGGTATCGGAAGGGCCGATGACGACGGCGCCGGCACCGTCACCGAGGAGGAAGGAGATGGTGCGTTCGCGGTTGTCGATGACGTCGGAGAGCTTTTCCGCGCCCACCACCAGCACATATTTCGCCGCGCCGGACTTGACCAGCGCGTCCGCCTGGGCGATGCCGTAGCAGTAACCTGCGCAGGCAGCGGAAATATCAAAGGCAGGTGCCGGGGTGGCGCCGATCCGGTCGGCAAGGCTGGCGGCGGCGGACGGCGTGGCGTAGGGGTGGGTCACGGTCGAAACGATGACGGCACCGAGCTCCGAGGCCTCAATGCCGGCTTTCTCCATGGCTTCGCGGGCAGCGCCCTCGGCCATATCGATCACGCTCACGTCGGCAGCCGCACGGTGGCGGGTAACGATGCCGGTCCGCTGGCGGATCCACTCGTCCGAGGAATCAATCCACTGGCAAACGTCCTCGTTGGTGACGATGACATCGGGCCGGTAGGCGCCGAGGCCAATGATGCGGGTGTGCTCCTGGATCGGAGCCTGTTTCAGCGTGGGAACGCTCATGCGTTGCCCTCCAGTTCTGCAAAGAGTGCCAGTGCGGCGGAGAGGTCATCGGGGGTCTTGACAGCAACGGTCTTGACGCCGGGCATGCCGCGCTTGGCAAGCCCGGCCAGCGTGCCGGCAGGAGCCAGTTCGATCACGCCGGTAACGCCTCGGTTGACCATGGTTTCCATGCACAGGTCCCACCGGACCGGGCGGGAGACCTGGGCGATCAGGCTTTCGACGGCGGCACCTCCGTCGGTGACCTCGCCGCCGTCGTAATTCGACAGCAGGGGCACCTTCGGCGCCACCGGGTTCAGCTGCGGCTCCAGCTTCCTGAGCGCGCTGACTGCGGGCGACATGTGGCTGGTGTGGAAAGCGCCGGCCACCTTCAGCGGGATGACGCGGGCCTTGGCGGGCGGGTTGTCCGCCAGGGCCTTCAGCTGGTCGAAGGTTCCGGCCGCTACTGTCTGCCCTGCACCGTTGACATTGGCAGGAGCAGCACCGCTCGCTTCGATGGCAGCAAGCACCTCGGCCGGGTCACCGCCGACGACCGCGCTCATGCCCGTGGGGGTGGTGGCTGCCGCGGCGGCCATGCTGTTGGCACGCTCGCGGACGAAGGTCATGGCTTCCTGCTCCGTCAGCACCCCGGCAAGCGCGGCCGCGGTGATCTCGCCGACGGAGTGGCCGGCAAGGATCACCGGGAGGGAGCTGAGCTCGACGTCGAAGAGGGACGCGGCGGTGACCAGGCCCGCGGCAACGATCAGGGGCTGCGCCACGGCAGTGTCCTTGATGGTTTCCTCGTCGGAGGTGGTCCCGTGGGCTAACAGGTCAATGCCTGCGATGTCACTCAGGGAGGCCAGCTGGCCTGCCACCGAAGGAAGTTCCAGCCAGGGGGCCAGAAAACCCGGGGTCTGTGAGCCCTGTCCAGGGCAGACTATTGCAAGCACGTAACCAGCTTTCCAAATTACTGTGTGATCCAGCGGTGTTTCTCCGCACCAAGCTCACGGGGTCAGGTTGTAGGAAGTCTACAATGCCTCACGCCTGGTTCCGGGACGGTTGCCGCTCCGTGGCGGCCTTCGGCGGGGTCGAAAGACGGCCCACCACCAGTGCAGCCTGCAGCACGAAGGCCTCCCGCGGCAGCAGCGGGTCCCAGCCCGTGACGTCGCAGACGCGCTTCAGGCGGTACCGCACGGTGTTGGCGTGGACGAAGAGTTCCCGGGCCGTGGCCTCCAGTGAATGGCCCAGCTCCAGGTAGGTTCCCAGCGTTTCCACCAGGCCGTTGGACGCCGCCAGGAGCGGCCGGTAGATGTTCTTCACCAGGGAGCGGCGCGCCGCGTCGTCGCCGGAAATCACCCGTTCCGGCAGAAGGTCGTCGGCGGCCACCGGCCGAGGCGCGGAGGGCCAGGCGCGGGCGGCGGTGAGCCCGGCAAAAGCGGATTGTGCGGAACTGCTGGCCTCCAGCAGGGAACTGGCCTCGGGGCCGTAAACCACCGGCCCGGGCGCGAACATGTCGCTCAACTTCACATACGCGGTTTCACGGTCCTGCACCCCGCCAAGGATGAGGATCAGCCGGTCGCCCTGAATTCCCACCAGTGCGTCCTCGGCATAGCGCCCCGCCATCCGCCGCAGCTCGCTGACATAGCTGGCGCTGGGTTCGGACGGCGAATTCCCCACCATCACCGTGAACCGCTCCTGCGCTTTCCAGCCAAGCGCCGCGATCCGTGAGCGCAGCGCGTCGGTGTTTTCGCCGCGCAGGATCGCGTCCACAATCAGGGCTTCCAGCCGGGTATCCCAGGAACCGCGGGATTCGGCAGCACGGGCGTACACATCGGCAGCGGCAAAGGCCACTTCCCTGGAATACCGCAGGACTGCCTCGCGCAGCGACGGCTGGTCGGCCTCGGGTGCGATCACCGGAACCTGGTCCTCCACCACCTCCACCACGATCCTGATCAGCTGCAACGCCTTCTGCAGGCTGATCGAACGGGTCAGTTCCGTAGGGGCTGTGCCAAAAACATCCGTGAGGATCCACGAGGGCGAGCTCGGCCGCTCATACCAGGTGACGAAGGCGGCGATGCCGTTCTGCGCCACCATGCCCAGCGCCGACCGCTCGTCAGCGCTGAGCCGGCTGTACCAGGGCAGCGACTGCTCGAGCTTGCGCATGGTGGTGGTGGAGAGCTGGCCGACGCTGGCGCGGAGCTGCTTGAGGGTTTCGGACTTCTCCGGCGTGACCTTCGGCGGGGATGGTTTCCGCTTCGAGGACGGGCTGGCTGGTGCTGGCATTCTTTGAGCATACGGCCACCGCCCCACAAGCTCCATTTGTGCGAAGGCTACAATCCGCCTTGTCGCGGATCACAGCGGATTCCGCCCTCCGGCCGCCTGTCCAGAACACGCAGGACGACGGCGGCCCCCACCATGTGGTGGGGGCCGCCGTTGTGAGGGGTGCTGCTGGTTCCGCCGTCCAGCGCGAAGGCTAGGCTTCGCCTCCGGCGTTGCCGGTGGTGCCGGCGTTGACGTTGAGCAGCTTGTACTTCTCGATTGCCTTGACCGGGGCATCAACATCCACCTCGCCGCGGCGCGCCAGCATTTCGAGGGCGCGGACCACGATGGAGTGTGTGTCGTTCTTGAAGAAGCGGCGGGCTGCGGCGCGGGTGTCGGAGAAGCCGAAGCCGTCGGCGCCAAGGGTAGCGAATTCGTTGGGGACGAATTGGCGGATTTGGTCCGGGACGGCCTTCATGTAGTCCGAGACGGCGACGATGGGGCCGGTGGCGCCTTCGAGTTGCTGGGTGACGAACGGGACGCGGGCGGGCTGGCCGGGGTTGAGGAAGGCTTCCTCTTCGGCGGCGAGTCCGTCGCGGCGCAGTTCGTTCCAGGAGGTCACGGACCAGACGTCGGCGGAGACGTTCCAGTCGTCGGCCAGGACGCGCTGGGCTTCGATGGCCCACGGCACCGAGACGCCGGAGGCGAGGATCTGGGTGCGGGGACCGTCGATCTTTGCCGGGGCGCACAGGTAGATGCCCTTGATGACGCCTTCGATGTCGAGGTTTTCCGGTTCCGCGGGCTGGATGATGGGTTCGTTGTACACGGTGAGGTAGTACATGACGTTCTTATCTGTCGAGTCCGGCCCGTACATCCGTTCCAGGCCCGAGCGGACGATGTGCCCCATTTCGTAGCCGTAGGCGGGGTCGTAGGTGAGCACCGCGGGGTTGGTGGATGCGAGCAGGGGGGAGTGGCCGTCGGCGTGTTGGAGGCCTTCGCCGGTGAGGGTGGTCCGTCCTGCTGTGGCGCCGATGATGAAGCCGCGGGTCATCTGGTCTGCTGCTGCCCAGAAGGCGTCGCCGGTGCGCTGGAAGCCGAACATGGAGTAGAACACGTAGACCGGGACCAGGGGGATCCCGTGGGTGGCGTAGGAGGTTCCGGCGGCGGTGAAGGCTGCCACGGCGCCGGCTTCGTTGATGCCGGGGTGGATCAGCTGGCCCTG
>DATIMT010000114.1:0-8233 GCA_035475035.1 Arthrobacter sp. | reverse complement strand
GTCTGCCGAGTCGACGGCGGCGCGGCAGGCGGGGTATGAATCGGTGGGTTTGCAGTTGGCGCTGACAAGCTGGCCGATCTGGGCGGCCAGGTCGGGGCTGATGCCCACCGCCTGGAGGGCGTCCCGGCAGGGTGACAGGTCAGCCCCGGCCTGGCATGTGCCAATCAGGCTTTGCTCGAGGTCCTGCTTTTCCGGCTCAGGGTCGAGACTCAGCAGTGTGTTGGTGCACGACGACGGGTCCCCGGCTTTGGTGCACTTTGCGGCCCATTCCGACACGAGGTACAGATGGGCGGCCAGGCTCCCGGCTGCCGCGGAACTGAACATGTGGTCCTGCAGCACGAAGTTGTCCGCGTAGGCCCAGTAGGTTGGCAACTCGTTTCGATCGTGGTACCCCAGCACGTCCGTAGCCTTTGGGCCGTACTGACACGCAGTTGCAGTCGGCTCACAGTGGGCAAGGCCTTTTTCGGCCTGGGCCACGAATCCATCCATGGCGCCGTTGTGGATGTCGGCCGTCGCGTCAGCCGGGCTGTGGGGGCCACCCGCGTTGCCGTTGGTTCGGTCGTGGAAGGGCCGCAGACAGCCCCCGTTGGCCGGGTCAGGGACGCATGCAGCGGGCTGGCCGTCCTGCATGGGTATGCCGTCCGCGCCGGGGTAGGTGCCGAAGTAGCTGTCGAAGGATCTGTTTTCCTGGATGATGATCACCACGTGCTTGATTCTCGAGATCCCCGCATCAGGCCCTCCCGCCGCGTCCGGCACGTCTACCGCGGGAGGGCCTGGCCGCATAGTGGCTGAAAGGACGACGCCGAGAATCACCAAAACCGCAACCGTCACCGCAGCCGCCAGGACGGGCTGGCGTTGTCCGTTCCATGGCGGACGCACGTCAGGACTCCGGCTGGACGATGTTGCCGAAGGTCTTAACGCCGGGATCACCGGCCAACCCGAGTCGTGGAAGGTGGAAGAGGTCCTCGATGGTCGCCAGCAGGCTGTAGTGGTTGTAGGCCTCGTCTGACGAGGTGCCCGCGGCGCTGGATGGAGAGAGGACCAGCGCGCCCACCTTGCCCCCGGCCGCACCGCCGGCGGGGCTTCCCGCATCTCCCTCGGAGGGGCCCACCGCGTTGTCTTCAGCTTCGTCGAAGGTGATGACCAGCATCCCATCCTGCTTGTACGCCGGGGACGACAGGATGGCCGGCACGTGGGCCTTAAGCCACCCGTTTACCGCCTGCAGGCCTCCGCGGGTGCCGTCAGCGCACGTTTCGTCATGCCCGTCATGGCAGAGGTTGGGTGTGATGTAGGCAAGATTCGGAGTGGTGTCCACCGACTTCAAGTCATGCGCAAGCGCCGAGAAGTTGACCACGTCCTTGGCGCAGTCCGGGGACGAGGTGATGGACTGGAAGTAGACAAAGGGATCGTGGTGGGTGGAGTACATCCCATCCGCGGTGGCCCGGACATGGTCGTCGGGTTCACCGAGGACCGGGTGCTCACAGGGCTGCTGCATATCCTCCATGTAGCCCTTCCACGTTTTACCCTGGGCGGCCAGCTGCCCGGCCAAGGTCTGCACTTGTTCCGGGTAGACGCAGCCGCTGCCCTGCAGCGTGCCGTCCCCATCGGTGCCGGTGGCGCGGAAATCGGTATACGTACGGCAGTCCTGCTCCGTAATGTCATTGGGCCGCTGGCCGGCGATCTGGGCCAGGTAATTGGGCAGCGAGTTGTGGGCTATGCCGTAGTAGTTCTTCAGCAGGACGCCCTTCTTCCGCAGCGTCCCGGAAAGATAGGGGGCAGGGGAGTTGTCACCCCACACCGAGTCGAAGCCCTTGTTCTCCAGATTGATCACGAACACATGCTGGGGCATGGCACCCTGCCGGGACGCCGCCTGCCCGGGGGCGGAGCTTGGGACCGCAGGTGAGGTCTGGGACGGGGCCGGGTTAGGGGAAGGCACCGCGTTTTGAGAGGGCGCCGTGCTTTCGGGCCCGGGAGAAGGGGGTGGAGCCTGGCAGGCAACGAGTCCGGACAGGAGCAGTGCCAGCACCGACCACAGCCCAGGGGAATGCCGCATCGCGGCGGTGGAGGGACGGACTGGTGTTCGGTTCACGGGCAGCCTCCGCGCGCTCTGGAATTTACCTACGCCCCAGCGTTCACGCCACTCTTGCACACCGAAGCCCTGTTTTGCAGGGGCAATGCCTGTGAGTTGGCAGTGAATCGCAGCGCCTGCCGCCAATGCCCGGCTGGATTCAACTGATCTTTCGACGGTAGACGGAGGTGGCCACCAGGCAGGCCGCCAGGAGAAGGCCCACCAGCCAGGCGAGTGCCGTCCAGATTCCAGTGCCCACGGCTTCCTGTGCCAGCAGCGCCCGGATGGTGTTCACGATGGAGGTCACCGGCTGGTTCTCCGCGAACCACGCCACCGGCCCGGGCATGGTGTCCGTGGGCACGAACGCGGAACTGATGAACGGCAGGAAGATCAACGGGTAGCTGAATCCGCTGGCCCCGTCCACTGTCTTGGCAGTCAGTCCGGCGATCACCGCAATCCAGGTCAGCGCCGTGGTGAACAGTACGAGGATGCCGGCGACAGCCAGCCATCCGGCCGCGGAGGCTCCGGACCGGAACCCCATCAGCAAGGCCACACCGATGACGATGACGACCGCGGCCAGGTTGGCAACCAGGGAGGTCAGCACGTGCGCCCAGAGCACGCTTGACCTGGCAATCGGCATGGACTGGAACCGCTCCACGATGCCGCCCCTCATGTCCAGGAACAGGCGGTAGGCGGTGTAGGCGACGCCGGACGAAATGGTGATCAGCAGGATGCCTGGGAGAAGGTAGTCCACGTACGGGCCGCCGGAGCCGGTATTGATTGCGCCGCCAAAAACGTAGACGAACAGCAGCATCATGGCCACAGGTGTGACTGCGGTGGTGATGATGGTGTCCGGGCTGCGGAGGATGTGGCGGAGCGAGCGGCCGGTGAGTACGCGGGTGTCGCTGAAGGCGTGGCTGGTCATCGGACTTCCTTGCCTACGGTGGTCGGTTTGGAGCTGTCGTCTTCGCCGCTCCCGATGAGGGCGAGGAAGACGTCCTCGAGTGAGGGCTGCTTCTCGACGTATTCGACCGTGGCGGGGGGCAGCAGCTGCTTGAGCTCTGCGAGGGTTCCGTTCTGGATGATCGAGCCGTGGTGCAGGATGGCAATGCGGTCGGCGAGGTGTTCGGCCTCATCGAGGTACTGCGTGGTGAGCAGCACGGTGGTGCCCCGGCCGGCAAGCTGGCGCACGGTGTTCCATACTTCGAGGCGCGCCTGGGGATCCAGGCCACTGGTGGGTTCATCGAGGAAGATGACCGGCGGATTTCCGATCAGGCTCATGGCGATGTCCAGCCGCCGCCGCATGCCTCCCGAGTAGGTGGCCGCCTTCCGGTTCCCCGCTTCGGCAAGTGAAAACCTGGCCAGGAGCTCGTCGGCAATCTCCCCGTGGTTGCCCAAATGCCGCAGCTTGGCCACCAGCACCAGGTTTTCCCGGCCAGTGAGCACTTCGTCGACGGCGGCGAACTGGCCCGTGAGGCTGATGGAGCCGCGCACCCTGTCCGGCTCCGCGCCGACGTCGTACCCGTTCACTGTGGCGGTGCCGCCATCCGCCCTCAGCAGCGTGGACAGGATGCGCACCACCGTGGTCTTGCCGGCGCCGTTGGAGCCGAGCAGCGCGAATATGCTGCCCGGCGCCACATCAAAGTCGACGCCCTGCAGAACATGCAAATCTTTGAACGACTTTTCGATGCCCCGCACCCGGATAGCCGGTTGCAGGGCCTGGCCATTGGCCATGACCGGTCCCTTCTAACTGTCGGTTTGGCTAGGCGCCGCCGGCGGCAGCCTGGTTGATGGAGTCCCTCAGGCGCCGGCGCTCCTTGTCGATCCACTGGCCGTCCGAGTAGTTGCGGATGAATGTTTCGGCGAACTCCACGGGGTCGTCCCCCACAATGTCGCGGACGGGGGAGCCGTCAGCGGCGGCCCGTTCGATCAGGTCTGCGAGGTCCTCGAGCATCTGCATGAGGACATCGCCCTTGACGATGGCGGCGGCGTAGGTGAAATACCGCTCGAGCGAGTCGATGGTGATCCGGTAGCTGGCGGGCAGTTGTTCCTTGCGGGCCTTGTACTGGCGCCACCGTTTCTTGTCCTCGAATGATCCGGTAACTTTTTCGAGCCATGCCTGGGCCATGGTTATTCTCCTTTTTCCCGCGAATGGTTGGTGGTGGGGCGGAGCTGCTCTATCCGTTCAGCGAGGAAGCTCCAGGTACTCCAGAACTCCTCCAGGTAGGCGCTGCCCGCCGGATTCAGTGTGTAGACCTTGCGCGGTGGCCCCTTTTCGGACGGGACCTTCGCCACGTCCACGAGGCCCCGCTGTTCGATCCGGACCAGCAGCGCGTAGACCGTGCCCTCGACGATGTCGGAAAAGCCCTCGTCCCGCAGCCGGGACGTGATTTCGTAACCGTAGGCCGGCTGCGCGGCGAGGGTGGCTAGGACGATGCCTTCCAGCGTGCCCTTGAGCATCTCGGTCATTTGCTTGCCCATCGGGTAATTCCTCGCTAGATAGTAATACTGACTACCACTACATAGTAACACTGAGTACTCGAGGCGCAAGGTGCGGCCGGGTCTTTCTGCCCTAGAAGGGCGTGCGCGGGAAGCGTTGACTGGGATTGCGGGCGGTAAACGCCCTCCCGGGACGGAAAAGCGCAAGGCTACCTGCCCGGATCAGAAAGGAAAAACAGTGAAAAAGTGGTATCGGTGGCAGGACTACGCAACGGTCGCCGCCGGTCTCTTCACCGCAATTGCGGTCCTGTGGACACGGCAGCAGAACATGTCCACCACCTTCATGCTCCTCTTCGGCGGACTCCTGATCATCAGCGGCATCATTAACCTGGCCATGCCCGGGACACCGGTCGTGGAATACGCCCAGGCCGTCCTTGCCGCCCTCTTGATCCTCTCGCCGTGGCTGGGGTCCTACACAGGGGCTACCGGCGCTGCGTGGACATCGTGGATTGCCGGGGCAGTTGCCCTGGTGGTTACCGCGGCGGCCATAAAGCCCAGCACGGAAGCCCATCACAACCTCCGCATGTCCCACTAGCGGAGGCATCTGCCATGACCGAGGGGCTCCGGTATGGCGGGGGGTCCGGGACGACGCCCGGCGAAGCTGCCCAGAGCAGCCGCCGGGTGGAGTCCCGGACCCCCGCTGCGGCAAGCCCGTACGGGGACGACAACACGCTTGGCCGGTGACTCTTATGGTTGCGTTTCATGACAGGTCCGACGCCGGGCGGCGGCTGGGAAAGCGGCTCGCCGGCCTGCGCGGACGGAACGTGGTGGTGCTGGGCCTGCCGCGTGGCGGCGTCCCCGTGGCGTTCGAGGTAGCCAAGGCACTCGAAGCGCCGCTGGACGTGATCGTGGTGCGGAAACTGGGGGTTCCGTTCCAGCCCGAGGTGGCCATGGGAGCCATCGGGGAGGG
This sequence comes from Arthrobacter sp., assembly GCA_035475035.1. Taxonomy (GTDB): domain Bacteria; phylum Actinomycetota; class Actinomycetes; order Actinomycetales; family Micrococcaceae; genus Arthrobacter. The sequence goes on along the minus strand of DATIMT010000114.1, from coordinate 2,756 downwards.
CAACGTCCGGGTCCTGGATCCACGCACCATTTCGGTGGCCCGGATTCCCGGCGAGGATCTGCAGGGGGTTGAACGGCAGGAACGGGCCTTGCTGGAAAGCAGGGTGGCGCGGTTCCGCCAGGGGCACCCGCCCATCGACATCACGGGGCGGACGGTGGTCATCGTGGACGACGGCATCGCCACCGGCTCCACCGCCAGGGCTGCCTGCCAGGTGGCCCGGCAACTTGGCGCGGCGAAAGTAATCCTTGCCGTCCCTGTTGCCCCTGCCCGTGCCATCGTGGAGCTCAAGGAACCGGACGACGTCGTCTGCCTGCTCTCGCCCCAGGACTTTCAGGCCGTGGGCTACTACTACCATGACTTCTCGCCCACGGAGGATAGCGAGGTGGTGCAGCTGTTGGACGCGGCCGCCAGCTCACCGCCCCATCAGGGTGCCGAAAGGGAAAACGGCAGTCTGGAAGAAGACGTCGTCATACCGGCTGGCGGAGTTCACCTTCGCGGAAGCCTTTACCTGCCGGCCAGGTGTGACGGCACGGTCCTTTTCGCCCACGGCAGCGGCAGCAGCCGGCACAGCACCCGCAACCGCTTTGTGGCTTCGGTCCTGCATGGGGCCGGCATAGGCACGCTGCTCCTTGACCTGCTGACGCCCGAAGAGGAGGTCAACCGCGCGAACGTGTTCGATATCGGCCTGCTGGCCCGGCGGCTTTCCTCCGCAACCCATTGGCTCGAAGCCCGGCATGACGGTTCCCTGGGCAGGGTGGGCTACTTCGGGGCCAGCACCGGAGCTGGCGCCGCGCTGTGGGCAGCGGCGGAGCCCGGCGCGCAGGTTGCCGCCGTCGTGTCCCGGGGCGGCCGGCCGGACCTGGCCGGACCGCGGCTCGCCGACGTGAAGGCACCAACCCTGCTGATCGTTGGCGGCGCCGATACCGAGGTGCTGACGCTCAACCGCCAGGCCAGGGCACAAATGCACGCGCCCACCCGGCTGGAGATCATCCCCGGGGCCACCCACCTCTTCGAGGAGCCTGGCAGCCTGGCAATGGCGGCCACCATGGCCGCAGACTGGTTCCGGCACTACCTCCTGCCGTCACCGGTGGGACGGTCCAGGCCGGAGGCCAGGCAATGACCGCGGGCCTGCGCTCCACGAGCGGTGGACGGTAAAGGACGGAAGCAGTGCCGCGTGCAGCTGTGTGGTCAGCGGCGTGGTCAGCGGGGGAGCAGCCGGACGGCGAGGTTGCGGGCGCGGAGTCCGGTGCGGCTGGCCGGAACCAGCAGTGCCGCTGCCAGGCGATAGCCACGCTGGCGGCCGGCGACAGCTTTGCGGTGGCGTGATTCGTACCGGCGCAGCGCGAGGGCCGGGTCGCCCGGTGTGGCGGCCAGTGCATCGGCCAGGGTTTTGGCACCGATCATGGCAAGGCTGGACCCGTCGCCAAAGAGGGAGACGCAGGACGCCGCATCGCCGAGCAGGGCCACCCGCCCCTGGGCCCAGTGCGGCAGTTGCACGCGGCTGATGGCATCGAAATACAGGTCCTCTGCGCCCGTCACCTGCCCCCGCAGGTCGGGCAGTTCCGGAACCGGCCACCGGTACCGTGAGTAGGCCTCAAGGATGAGCGCCCGCTGGTCCTCCGGTTTGCGGTACTTTAGGCCGGGATGTTTCGGCCCACGGAAGATGAACCCGGCGCCGGCGGTTCCGCGGATGGGGTGGATGGTCAGCGACAGCCCCGGCTGGTTGTACATGACCACTGCGGTGGGATCTGCTGCGGGCCGCCCGAGCGGAAGGGTGGCGATGTACAGGCCCAGCGGGTGGACGAAGCCGGTCTCGGGTCCGAACGCCCGGGCCCGCACCGTCGAATGCAGGCCATCGGCGCCTACCACCAGGTCAAACCGGCGCGGCGCTGCGTGCTCGAAGGAGACCTCCACGCCCGTCCGGTCCGCCTGCAGGTCCGTTACGGAGTCGCCGAAAAGAAACTCGGTGTTGTCCCAGGCTGCCTCGCATAGGATTTCCGCCAGGTCCGCGCGGGGGATCTCCACGTCTTCGCCCCGGGGCCGGCCCAGGCGCAACGGGCCCACCCTGTGACCGGACGGGGTGACGAAGGTCAGGCCCGGAGCCTGGGTGGCCGCTTCCTTGAGCTGCGGCAGGATGCCCATCTGGCGGGCGATTCCGGTGGCGGCTCCATGGACGTCCACCGGATTGCCGCTGGAACGCAGTCCCCGGGCACGTTCCACCACCGTGGGCCGGAACCCGCGGCGGCCCAGCCAGTACGCCAGCGTTGGCCCGGCTATCCCCGCCCCACAAATCAGCACCGTCGGCTGTCCCACAGGCCCAGCGTAGTCTTCTGCCAAGCCCTGGAGCCGTTCAGTGCGCACCTTTCGCAAGGTGGCCCGGGCATGCGGGGGCCGGGTGCCCGGGCTGGAGGGGGGTCCCGCCCGGGCCGTCTAGGGGCTGGTGGGCCTGGTTAAGCAGCGGCGAGGCTGCTTTGCCAGGCTGTCCAGGCGGCGTAGCTGCCGTCGAGTTCGACGACGTCGTACCCGGCCCGGCGCAGCGCACTGGCCGCCACGGAGTTCCGCACGCCCGACTGGCAGTACGTCACGATGGTGCCGCCCGCCGGAAGTTCATCCAGGTGCCACATCACCCGGCCGCCGCTGAGCTGGTAGGAGCCCGGGATGTGCCCGGCCGTGTACTCGGTCTTGTTGCGGACGTCCAGGACCATGGCAGCCTCGAAACCGTCGAGTTCCTCGGGCTGGATCAGCTTGGGGGTGAA
>DATIMT010000113.1:0-12550 GCA_035475035.1 Arthrobacter sp. | reverse complement strand
AACGCCATCCGGCGCACCATGGCCGACGGCGGCGACCCGGCCCACGGACTGCGCCTCGCCGCCGCCGACATCGAAGTGGCAGAAACCGAGGCCCGCACGCAGGCCGCGGTAGCCCTCCTGGTGGACGTGTCTTTCTCCATGGCTGCCGAGGGACGGTGGGTCCCGATGAAGCGCACCGCACTGGCCCTGCACCACCTGGTCTCCACCCGCTTCCGCAGCGACCGGCTGCGGCTGATTACCTTCGGCCGCTATGCACAGGCGATGGACATCGGGGAACTCACGGCCTTGCCGTCCCTCAGGGAACAGGGCACCAACCTGCATCACGGTCTGCTGCTGGCGGGCCGCTTCTTCCGCCAGCACCCATCAATGCAGCCCGTCCTGCTGGTGGTCACTGACGGGGAACCAACCGCGCACCTGCTCCCGGACGGGGACTCCTGGTTCAACTGGCCACCCGACCCGGAGACCATCCGGGCCACCGTTGCGGAGCTGGACCGGCTCGGCCGCGCCGGTGTCCAGACCACATTCTTCCGGCTCGGCAACGATCCCGGCCTGGAGCGGTTCATCCAACGGATGGCGCGGCGCGTGGACGGCCGCGTCGTGGCTCCGGAGGTGGGCGATCTTGGCGCTGCGGTGGTGGGGGAGTACCTGCGGGCCCACGTCCGCAGCGCCTACGCTGACGGCGACTGGTTCTGATACGGGGTAGTGCACAACCGTTTGCCACCGAGTGCAAGGCCCAACGCGCCCGGGAGTCCCGGGCCGGTCCCTTGCCGGGCTGCCGGGGCGGGAATAGCATGGCCGCCATGAGCCAGCTGATGGTAGACATGATCGTTACCCTGGACGGCTTCGCCTCAGGTGAGGGATGGCCGGGCTGGTGGGGCCTGGAGGGTCCGGAATACCTGGCCTGGCTGCAGCAGGAGTCCGGGAAGGACTACACCATGCTGCTGGGGGCCAACACCTACCGCCTCATGTCAGGGATGTCAGAGGATGCCGCTGCCGGGGGCAAGGGATATTCGCAGGATGAAAGTGCTGCCCTGACAGGCCTTGCCGCCGTTCCCAAGGTGGTTTTTTCCTCCAGCCTGGAGGCACCCCTCCGGTGGCCAAATACGGAACTGGTTGCCGGGGACGCTGTTGAGGCCGTCAGGCAGATGAAAAAGACCCATCCCACACCCCTGAACACCTTGGGCAGCCTCAGCCTTTGCCGTTCCCTGATGGCAGCAGGCCTGGTAGACAGGTTCCGACTGGTTGTCTTCCCCCTGATCACGGGCCGCACCGGAAGCGAGCGGATCTACGACGGCTACCCTGACGTCGCTTTGGAGATGGTGGACAGCAGGACCTTCGACGGACGCCTCCAGCTGCTCGAGTACATTCCCCGCGTGATTGACCATCAGCCTCCCAGCGGCGGTCAGTAGAGCACCACCACTTCCGTTTCGTAGGCCTGGGACGAGCGCATTGCGCCCCTGAACCAGCAGACGGCGTGGACGGAAGGGTCCCCTGGTGGAACGTTGGGACGGAGGTTGTCCACCTGGGAATTGGCAGTTATTGCCTCCCAGTCCCATGTCGCCCCTTCGTCCCGCGTGCGGCCGCGGTAAATTTCGTAGTGCGGCGTGCTTATGCCGGTGCGCGGATCGACCGGAGTCGAAATGTACACCCGGTCCAGGTCGTAGGGGTCCACCGCGCCCAAGCCCGTGTAGTCCTGCTCATGGGGGAGCAGGCCGGTGCCGGCGACGGCGAGATGCCTCAGGCTCCAGCGCATCCCGTCAAAGCGGGCGTACAGCAGGCGGTGATCATCGACGTCGAGCATCTGCTCACGTTCCAGCGCGCCGTTGACGTCGTTCGCCCTGCAGCTGATGATGGCGGCCAAGTACGGGCCCCGGCCCCGCAGGTCAACCGTCCAGCCGTGGGTGAGGACGTCCCCGTCCAGTTCGGTGCCGGCCTGGAAAACGGTGGTAAGGGAAGCCTGGTCGACACCGGCGGAGCCGATCAACGGCTTTGCGGCCACCTGCCCCTGGGCGTCGTGCAGGGCGTCGTCGCGGATGTATCCGTGATAGATGCTGTTGTTGAAGTCGCGGGGGTGGTGGTCCGTGGTGATGAGGTCAACGCGGTCGCTGCCGTTGCCAAAGTACCGGGTGTAGCCGTTGACGTAACCCACCTTCGGCCGGGTAAACAGCTTGCCGCCATAACGCCAGGTGCTGCCCTCGTCCTCGGACACCATCAGCGTGGGATCGTCATTGATGGCCCGGACGAAGTTATACACCCTTGACTCCGCGTCCAGCCGGTGCAGGTTGGAGTAGGTTGCACCGCGCCCTGAGGCCAGTTCGGTCCAGTCGAACTGCTCTTCCGGGCCCCATTCGGAGGCGTCATGCGGCCGGGCGGAGATCCGCCAGCGGGAGTAGTTGTCCGTCTTGTGCCTGGCATACATGGCAAGGTAGCGGCCGTCCGGCCTGATCAGCAGCGCAGGGGCGTCATGGTCGTCCGGCTCCAGCCTTTGGTGCAGGACATGCACCCTGTTGTCCCCGGAAGCCAAATCCAGGACTGCGATTTCGATGTTGCCACCGCGGCTCTCACCGCCCGGGCCTTCAGGAGCAGCAACCGAACCCACCAGCAGGGTGTTGTTGACGGGATCCACCAGGGCCCGCTCGTCCTGGAACCAGCACCACGCGCCGTTGTCGTTGATGGTGGTCGGTGTGCCGGGCATAGGTCTTCTGCTTTCGGTGCTTGATGTCATCCAGCCATCGTTTCGTATGGGTAATGGAGGGTCAACGAAAGAGGGGCCAGTCGATCGATTTCGATCAGGGGCAGGTCAAACGGGCAGTCTTCCTGGGGTAAGGAGTCGCAAACGCTTGAACGTTTAACTTGCTGGGGCCATGATTACTTTATTCTTCAACCAATTACGACTGCGGATCGCAGCTCCGGGAAGCTGTGCAGGAGATTGCCTCCACCGGCGGGTTCCTCCTCTATCTGCGCCAGGAAGGCCGGGGAATCGGCCTGTATTCGAAGCTGGATGCCTACGCGCTGCAGGACCAGGGCCTGGACACGTACGACGCCAACCTCGCGCTGGGTCGTGGCGAGGATGAACGTTTTCGGAGGCCAACGCCAGGTACCTCGCCGCCAAGCGCGACCGGACCGGCCATACGCTGGAACTTCGCCAGGCCGACGTCGTGCTTCCCGTAAAAGCCGCCCCCGGAAGCAGGCCCAGCCATGCCGAAATGCTTGCCCGTGTGGACGCCCTGGTTCCCGGACTGCGCGCCAGGGCCGAAGAGACGGAGCATCTGCGCCGGCTGCCCGGGTCAACAGTCCAGGAACTGCAGGACGCTGGGGTTTTCCGCATTCTGGCCCCGGAGGCCGTCGGCGGGTATGGGCTGGGGGCGCGGACCTACGGCGAAGCTGTGCGGGTCCTTGCCAGGGGATGCGCCTCCACCGCATGGACTGCCGGACACCTGGCCGAGCACGCGTGGATGCTGGCCCGCTGGCCCCGCAAGGTGCAGGAGGAAGTCTTTGCTTCCGGCGCAATGCCGCTGGCTGCCGCCACCAGTGCGCCGGTTGGTTCGGCACTCAAGGTGCCCGGCGGCTACGCCATCTCGGGTCACTGGAGCTTCGCCTCGGGCATCATGGATTCCCAGTGGGCCCTGCTCGCCGTGCAGGTCGGCGGTGTTCGGCTGCAGGCCCTCGTCCCCCTCGCAGACCTCGAACTGCTGGATGCCTGGCACACCGACGGACTGCGGGGGACCGGCAGCAACGACCTCCGTGCAGAGGGGCTGTTTGTTCCCGGTTACCGCATGATGGACTGGGCGCAGCTCGCGGGCCCCGATAATCCCGGAAGCGGCATACTCCGGGACCCGCTGATTCACACACCCGTGGACACCTTGCTGAACCTGGTGGCCCCGGCCGCGGCGGTTGGCTCCGCGGAATACGCCCTGGAACTGTTCCGCGGCCAGCTGCTGGTGCCGAAGGAAAAGGACGGCGTCAAAGTGCGGCAGGCGGATGCGGCCCTGGTGCAGGCACGTTATGCCCGGGCCGCAGGCGCGGCGGCCACCGCGAAACTGCACTGTGAGGCCGCACTGTCCATGCTGTCCATGGACGGGCTGCCTGGCGTTGGGCTGCCTGACCCCGAGCGCGCCTCCTTCAGGCTCTCGCTCGCCCTCAGTGCCGAAGCCGCACAGGAAGCGGTCCGGCTGGCGGTGGGTGGTTCGGGCGGCAGTGGCCACCGGCTGTCCCACCCGCTGCAGCGCATCCAGCGGGACGTCGGCGTCCTGTTGAACCACCCCACGCTGGGCATCGACCCCATCCTGGAGCAGGCCGGCCGGGGCCTGCTGGGGCTGGAGTTCACCATGAAGTCCTTCTAGGCCGCCACGGCGGCAGTCCCGGCTGCTGCCCGGTTGGAGGAATCCGTGTCAGGATCAAGGTATGCCCCAGCGCCTGATGCTGCTCGATACTGCCTCCCTGTACTTCCGCGCCTTCTACGGCCTGCCGGACACCATCCGCCGCCCGGACGGTACGCCGGTCAATGCCGTCCGCGGCCTGCTGGACATGATCGCCCGGCTCAGCACCGACTACCACGCCACCCATCTGGTGGCCTGTTGGGACAATGACTGGCGGCCGCAGTGGCGGGTGGACCTGATCCCCACCTACAAGGCCCACCGCGTGGCCGAAGCAGTTCCGGGCGGCACGGATGTTGAAGTGGTCCCCGAGGGCCTCGAAGCCCAACTGCCCATGATCCGCCGGGTGCTGGAGCTGGCCGGAATCGCCATTGTGGGTGCGGCCGCGCATGAGGCCGACGACGTCGTGGGCACCTATGCCAGCCAGGCCGGCTTCCCGGTGGACGTCGTCACGGGTGACCGCGACCTTTTCCAGGTGTGCGACGACGAACGCGGCGTCCGGGTGATTTACACCGCCCGCGGCATGAAGAACCTCGAGGTCATGACCGAAGAGACTGTGGTGGCCAAATACAGGGTCCTGCCGCAGCAGTACGCCGACTATGCGACCCTGCGGGGGGATGCGTCCGACGGCTTGCCGGGCGTGGCCGGAATCGGTGAGAAGACGGCGGCGTCCCTGCTGCTGAAGTACGGGACCCTGGAAGGGTTGCTGGCAGCTGCGGAAGACTCCGGCAGCGGCCTGGCCGGGCCGGTGCGGGCCAAGCTTTCAACCGCAGCCGCGTACCTTGAAGCAGCCCCCGCCGTCGTCCGCCTGGTGCGGAACCTGGAGCTGCCCAGCCTTGACCAGGCCGGGGCCCGGCTGCGGCCGGTGACAGGGGACCGTCGCGCGGAACTGGAGTTGCTGGCCACCGAATGGAACCTGGGCGGCTCGGTCCGCCGCCTGCTGGCAGCGCTCGACCTTCAGGAAGAGATGACGCCTGAAGTACGCGCATGACTCTTCGTTTCGCCGTGGGTCCGCGCATTTCAGGTGGCTTGAATCAGCGGATTTGCTGATGGTTTGGTGAGGTAACGATCCAGACGAGAGGCCATTTCCATGACAGTCACTTCAGATCTCGCTCCACGCCGGCTTCGGGACATTTTCGGAACATTCGCCAGCGGCCTCACCGTCGTTACGGGTTCCACCCCGGACGGGCCCGCCGGTTTCACCTGCCAGTCCTTCGCGTCCCTGTCGCTGGATCCGGCGCTGGTGACGTTCAGCCCGGCGCGCACCTCGACCACCTGGCCCGCGCTGCGGAAGGCCGGCTCCTTCACCGTCAACATCCTTCCCGCCGAGCACCAGCACCTGGCGGGGCAGTTCGCCCGCTCAGGGGCGGATAAATTCGCCGGCGTCAACCACACCGCCTCGCCGCTGGGAAATCCCGTGCTGGAGGACGCGCTCGCCTGGATCGACTGCGAGCTCCATGCAGAGTACGACGGCGGCGACCACACCATCGTGGTGGCGGCGGTCCGACACCTCAGCGCCCGGAAGGACGGCGAGCCCCTGCTGTTCTTCAAGGGCCGCTACGGCGGGATCACCCCGGCGGAGCGCCTGCTCGAAGCCGCCGGCTGAGCCGGCATAACAGCAATGAAGGCTGCCATTCCCGTCAGGCGGGGGTGGCAGCCTTTGTGGTGAATCCTGCCTGCGCACCTGGTGGTCCTGGGTGGTGCGGATCGCGTCCTCGATGGAGTCGCGGGCGTTCCCGTGCCTGGAACTCTTGCCTCGGGCCCATCAGGTAGTAAGCTTGCTGAGCAATACTAGTAAGCTTGCTGATTAAATCGGATGGGAGCAGGAGCCATGGGAACAATTTTCGGTACGGCCCTGTCACTGATGCTGGGCGTTGGCGGCGCTGTGGTGGCCGCAGAAGGTGGCCCCGACGCCACCCGGCACTATCTGGCCGGGCACGTGCTCCTCGGAGTGGGCATTGGCTTGCTGGTCGCCACGGTGCTGCGCTCGGTCATGCGCGTCTTCCTCGACCGGGCAGCCTCAAGGGTGCCGAACGCCTCCGTTCAGGCTCCCACCGCGGACCATGCTTCCGTGACCGTCCTGCCCACGCGGCCCGCACAGGTGGTCCCGCTGCGGGGCAGGCATGCCGCCTGACGTGCAAACCCCGTCCGGGCCACACGTGACCGGGGAGCCTGGCGGCGCCCACCCTGTGCCCCGGCGCCGTCGCGGAAACCGGGCCCTGATCGTGCTGTGCTGTGCTGCCGTTACCGGCGCACTGGTTGCGGGCGCGGCAGGAGTCCGCCCGGCCGACGACGACGCCAACGTCCTGCGGGGATTCCAGGTCAGGGTATTAAGTATCAGCCAGGCCGCGGCGGAGGACAGGATGGACGGAGCCCTGGCCGCCCTGCAGGCCCTGGAGAAGGACCTGGGCGACGCGGCAGCGGCCGGGCGTCTTTCGGCGGCGAGGTACCGCGGCATCGAAACTGCGCTCGCGGCGGTCCGGTCAGACATCGCCACGCAGGTGGCATCAGCGTCAGCCGCTGCATCCACGGTGCCGGAGTCCCGCCCGTCCAACCCCGCCCTGGCGGATCCTGCGTTGACTGACCCGGCCCTGGCGGACACCGCCCATAACCAGCCTGCTCCTGCGGAGCCGGCCGTTCCCGCCGCCGCTCCAGTTCCTGCCCCTGCTCCGGATGCTCCAGGTTCGCAGCGTGCGGACACCGCCAAGGAAGCCAAAGGGAAGGGCAGGGGCCAAGGCAGGCCCTGACCGCCGAAAAGAGCTTCCCGTCAAGGCAGAATGGACGGATGATTCCTCCTGCCGGCCTCCCCGCCGCCGATGCCTTCGATCTTGGCGCCATCGGTGCCGGACTTGCCTTCGAAGGATCCCTTCCCGCACTGCAGGAGGCGCTGGACAGCAGCCGCCCACCCGGCGCCGCCGTGGTGCAGGCCCCGCCGGGGACGGGCAAAACCACCCTCGTCCCGCCGTTGTTGGCAAACCTCCATGGCCTGCGGGGCCGCGTTGTCGTCACCCAGCCCCGGCGTGTTGCCGCCCGGGCCGCTGCCCGCCGCCTCTCCACGCTTGATCGCAGCCGGATGGCCACCCGCGTGGGCTACACAGTGCGCGGAGAGCGCCAGGCGGGCCGGGACGCCCTGATCGAGTTCGTTACCCCTGGCATCCTGTTGCGCCGCCTGCTGGCAGACCCCGGGCTGGACGGAACTGCCGCCGTCGTCCTGGACGAGGTGCACGAACGCGGCCTGGAAACGGACCTCTTGGTCGGAATGCTCGCTGAGGTCCGTGCGCTGCGCAGCGACCTCGCCGTCGTCGCCATGTCCGCGACGCTGGACGCACCCCGGTTCGCAGCCCTGCTGGGGGATTCCGACGGCGGCGGCCCGGCGCCCGTTGTCGACTGCCCTTCCGTGAACCATCCCCTGGACGTGCAGTGGCTCCCGGCGCCGTCGCCGCGGCTGGAGGAGCGGGGAGTGACGCGCGCCTTCCTGGACTATGTCGCCGACACGGCCGCGGCCGCCCATGCCCGCGCCGTTGCCGCCGACCGGTCGGTGGACGCGCTCGTGTTCCTGCCGGGAGCCAGGGAGGTCTCCCACGTTGCCACGGCGCTGCGCCGCCGGCTGGTCAACGCCGTGGAGGTGCTGGAACTTCATGGCCAGGTGGACGCAGCGGAGCAGGACAGGGCCGTCTCGGGGCGCGGCCCCGGGGATCTCCCGCGGATCATCGTCTCCACGGATCTTGCCGAGTCCTCCCTGACAGTTCCCGGCGTCCGGCTGGTTGTTGACTCGGGACTGGCCCGGGAGCCCCGGCGGGACTCCGGCAGGGGCATGAGCGGGCTGGTCACCGTTTCCTGCTCCCGGGCATCCGCCGACCAGCGGGCCGGGCGTGCCGCACGGCAAGGCCCGGGGACAGTGGTCCGCTGCTACTCCCAGCAGGCATATGGTGCTGCTCCCGCGCACGTGACCCCTGAAATCAACGTGGCGGACCTGACCGGTGCCGCCCTCACCCTCGCGTGCTGGGGCTCACCCGGCGGGAAGGGGCTTGCGTTGCCCGATCCGCCGCCACGCCAGGCCATGGCTGACGCTGTAGAGGTGCTCCGTGAGCTGGGAGCCGTGAGCGATGACGGCCACGTGACGGCGGCGGGCCGGGCCCTTGCGGGGATCCCGGCCGATCCCCGGCTTGCACGGGCATTGCTCGACGGCGGCGCCTCCACCGGCCACCACTTTGCCGCTGAGGTGGTTGCCGCGCTCTCCGGAGACCACCGCGCCCCAGGAGCAGACCTGCCCCGCCTGCTGGCCCAGCTCCATGCCGACACAGGCCCTGTGGGAAGGCGCTGGGCGGAGGAGTCCAGGCGGCTGGGTGCCTTGGCCCGGCGGCAGCAGGCCGCCGCCGGGTTGGTTCCCGCCATCCCTGCCGGTGGAGGCGAAGCTGTTGGCGCCGTCGTCGCGCTCGCCTTTCCGGATCGCGTGGCCCGCCGCGTGCCTGGCAGCGTGGGCGCCGGGCAGTACCTGCTGACGTCCGGCACCAGGGCGGGCCTGCCTGCAGGCAGCACATTGTCGGGCCACGAGTGGCTGGCGGTCGCCGAAGTGTCCCGCGCGGAAGGCAGGGACGCGGCCGGCACCGGAGCCGTGATCCGGGCCGCTGCACCCATTTCCCTTGGCGTTGCCGAAACGGCGGCGTCGCACCTGCTGGCCGACACGGTGGACGCGGAATTCAGCGGGGGCCGGTTGAGTGCGCGCAGGACCAGGCGGCTGGGCTCGATCGTGCTCTCCGCAACACCGGTGCGCCCCACCGCCGAAGAGGGCAGGAGGGCCGTGGCGGCGGCGCTGCAGTCCGGAGGGCTGGCGGCCCTGTCATGGTCGACGGCGGCAGCCACCTTCCGGCGCCGCCTCGCGTTCCTGCACCGCGAGTTGGGGGAGCCTTGGCCTGATGTGTCGGAGGAGGCGCTGCTGGGCCGGCTGGAAGAGTGGCTGGGGCCAGAGCTGGAAGACCTCGCTGCAGGAAAACCGGTGAGCTCGGTTGACCTGGCACAGCCCCTGCGCCGGCTGCTGCCCTGGCCCGAAGCAACGCGGCTGGACGAGCTTGCTCCGGAAGCCCTTGAGGTCCCCAGCGGCTCGCGGGTCCGGATCGACTACCCTGAACCCGGTGACGGCGGTGCCGCCCCCGTGGTGGCGGTGAAACTGCAGGAGTGCTTCGGGCTGGTCGAATCCCCGCGGCTTGTGGGTGGCCGGGTCCCGGTCCTGTTCCACCTGCTCTCCCCGGCCCGCCGTCCCCTCGCCGTGACGGATGACCTGACCTCATTCTGGTCCGGCCCGTACAGCCAGGTGAGGGCGGAAATGAGGGGCCGCTACCCCAAGCACCCGTGGCCGGAGGACCCATGGTCAGCCCCGGCCACAGCGCGCACCAAGCACCGCACGTAGCCGATCCCCGAGACCCCGTACCCTCGCCTTCGGCCGTCGCCTCGCCTTCGCTGGGGAGGTGGTGGCGAAAGGATGCTGACTGGTGTCCTCAGCCGTGCGCTGCCACAAATGCTGCCACGGGGGCGGCAAGGGACGCACCCACCTCGTCGGCGGACCGCTTCTTTCCCGCCACCGCGAACGAGTGGTCACCGCCCTCCACCCACTGCAGCACCGCGTTGGACCCGATCCGCGACACCACATTTGCCAGGATGGCGGGGGTGGCAAACGTATCGCGGGTTCCCTGCAGGAACAGCATGGGCGCAGTCATCCCGTACAGGTGCTCATCCCGGAGTTTTTCGGGTTTCCCGGGGGCATGCAGGGGATAGCCGAGATACACCAGCCCGGCGCATTCCATCCCCTCGGCAACAGCCATGGATGCCATCCTTCCGCCGAACGATTTCCCGGCCGCCCAGACCGGGCTACGGTCTCCGTGGGCGTCAGCCTGCCCGCGGGCGGCGGCCATGGCGGCCCGCCAGGCGGCGATGGCCACGGGAGGGCGGTCAGGGAACTTCCGCCCCGCCTCGCGGTACGGGAAATTGAAGCGGAGGGTGGCCAGACCCAGGTCATTGAGGGCGCCGGTGAATCCGCGGAGGAACGGGTGGTCCATGCCGGCACCTGCCCCGTGCGCCACCACGACGGTGGCGGTGGGATCTGCGGGGCGGGCATAGACGGCGGAAATTGAGGTCCCGCCGACGGCGACGGTGAGCTGTTGATCGGATCCGGGCATGGGTCCATCATGCCCGAGGGCTGCACTGGGCCTGCATTTGCCGGGAGTTGCCGCTGCCTGACTGTGCCTGCAGGTCCCCTCCGGTGCCGGGGTGTACGTTGTCCCCATGGCGAGTGAACAGACCACCATCACCGTGCAGGGACCCAACGGGCCACGCGAGATGCGAATTTCCAGTCCCAGCCGGGTCCTTTGGCCGGACCTGGGCCTCACCAAGCTGGACTTGGTGAACTACATCTGCGACGTGGGGGAGGCGTTCATCGCAGCCAACGGGGACAGGCCCGTGGCGCTGCAGCGGTTCTCTGGCAACATCGACGGCGAACAGTTCTTCTCCAAGAATCCGCCCAAAGGCACACCGGACTTCATCCGTTCCGTTAAGGTGGTCTACCCCAGCGCAAGATCCCACCCGCAGCTGGTGTTCGACGAGCCGGCGGCAGCGGTCTGGGCCGCACAGATGAACACGGTCGTCTTCCATCCCTGGCCGTCCAGGGCGGAAAACACCGACAACCCGGACCAGCTGCGCATTGATCTTGACCCACAGCCTGGCACCGACTTCGATGACGCCGTCCCCGCCGCCCTGGTGCTGAAGGACGTCCTGGCCGAGGCAGGGCTCACCTGCTTCCTCAAGACCTCCGGCAACCGCGGACTCCATGTGTACGCACCCATCGAACCAACCCGGGAGTTCCTGGACGTCCGGCACGCCGTCATCGCCGCTGCCCGGGAAGTGGAGCGCCGCATCCCGGACAAGGTGACGACCGCCTGGTGGAAGGAAGAACGGGGCCGGCGGGTGTTCCTGGACTTCAACCAGGCCAACCGTGATCGCACTATTGCCGGGGCCTACAGCCCGCGGGCCCTCCCGCATGCCCCGGTGTCCTGCCCCATCACCTGGGCGGAACTGGAACACGCGGATCCGAAAAACTTCACCATCCTCACCGTTCCCGGGCGGTTGAAGAAGGTGGGCGACCCCTGGGCGGACTTCAACGCCCGCCCCGGCACGATCGACAAGCTTCTCGAGTGGTGGGACCGCGACTGCCAAGCCGGCCTGGGGGAGATGCCCTTCCCGCCCGACTACCCCAAGATGCCGGGCGAGCCGCCCCGGGTCCAGCCCAGCCGCGCCCGCAAGCAGGACTGACGCGCAGCAGGACTGACCAGCGCCCTCCGAAAAGGGGCACTTTGACGCGGACACGCCGGTCGTCGTCGTCATTCACGGCATGGACGACCGCAAAGTGCCCCGTGAGGGCGCCCTACGGCCCGGACTCGACGGGCGGCAGTCACTCGAACCGGGACGGGTCTCCCATGCCGCGCCGGACAACCTCGGCCACTCCGCTGGAAAAATCGACTACGGTGGTGGGCTCGGCGCCGCAGTCCCCGGCGTCGATCACGGCGTCCACCTGATGGTCCAGCCGCTCCTTGATTTCCCAGCCCACGGTCAGCGGTTCCTCCTCATCAGGCAGCAGCAGCGTGCTGGAGAGCAGCGGCTCGCCCAGTTCGGCGAGCAGCGCCTGGACCACACGGTTGTCCGGAATCCGGACCCCCACCGTCTTCTTCTTGGGGTGGAGCAGGCGCTTGGGAACCTCCCTGGTGGCGGGCAGGATGAACGTGTAGCTGCCCGGGGTAACGGACTTGATGCTGCGGAACACGTCGTTGCCGATGTTCACGAACTGTCCCAGCTGCGCGAAATCCCGGCAGACCAGGGTGAAGTGGTGTTTGTCGTCCAGGTGCCGGATACTCCTGATCCGGTCCAGGGCCTCGCGGTTGCCCATCTGCGCTCCCAGGGCGTAGCAGGAATCCGTGGGGTAGGCGATCAGGCCGCCGTCGCGGACTATGTTTACTGCCTGTGCGATGGCGCGGGGCTGGGGGTCATGGGGATGAACATCAAAGAATCGGGCCATGCCCCCGAGCCTACGTTCCCGCGGGCCGCACCGCATCACTGGCCTGCCGTGGTTGTCTTTGTCATCCGTTGGCCCTGAACCCGGGACGAACAGGGGAACCTTCCCCTACCAG
>DATIMT010000112.1:0-14457 GCA_035475035.1 Arthrobacter sp. | reverse complement strand
CGCCTCTTCCTCGCCAGGTACCTGGAGCAGCTCATCACCCGCAGGGGCCGGTTCCTAGCCAGCCGTGAGTAAAAATCCTTTGTGACGCAGCATTACCTTACGTGAACTGGTGTTGCTCGGCCTTTGTTGGCGAATGTGACGCGGACCTACCGTTGATTCATGGCAATTCAGGACATTTACCCCACCGCGCTGCGGCTGCTCGGCCGCCCGGTGCTGGTGGTGGGCGGCGGTCCCGTGGCTGCCCGTCGGGCCAAGGGGCTGCTCGACGCCGGTGCCGTGGTCACCGTTGTGGCCCCGGTTGCCTCGCCCGCACTGCAGGACCTGGCCCGCGCCGGCCTGCTCACCTGGGAAGCGCGCGCTTATCTTTCAACGGATGTCGACGGCGTGTGGTTCGTCCAGACCGCCACCGGCGATTCGGCGGTGGACGCCCAGGTTTCGGCCGACGCCGAGGCGCAGCGGGTTTGGTGCGTTAACGCCTCCAACCATGAAGCTTCTGCCGCCTGGACACCCGCCGTCGCGGAGGTGGACGACGTCAAGATCGCCATCAATGCCGGGGGAGACCCGCGCCGTGCCATGGCCGTCCGGGACGCAGTGGCCACCGCCCTCGAAACCGGAGACCTTCCCCTGCGCCGCCGCCGCGCCCACCAGGGAAGCGTTGCCCTGGTGGGTGGCGGCCCCGGCGACACCGGCCTCATCACGGTCCGTGGCCGCCGGCTCCTGGGCCAGGCCGACGTCGTCGTCGCCGACCGGCTGGGCCCCCGCGAACTGCTGAACGAACTCGCCCCGGACGTCCGCATCATCGAGGTCGGCAAGACTCCTGGCCACCACCCCGTCCCGCAGGCAGAGATCAACCGCATCCTCGTTGACGAAGCCCTGAAGGGCCACCGCGTGGTCCGGCTCAAGGGCGGCGACCCCTACGTGCTGGGCCGCGGCGGCGAGGAAGCCGAATACTGCCGGCAGCACGGCGTCGAGGTTGAAGTCGTTTCCGGCGTCACGTCCGCCATCTCGGTCCCCGCCGCAGCCGGCATTCCCGTCACCCACCGCGGCCTGGCCAAGGGCTTCAGCGTGGTCACCGGCCACGAGGAACTCTCCGAGGTACCTGCCCGCGCGGACCACACGATCGTCCTGCTTATGGGCGTCGGCCAGCTGCGCGAATCCGCGTCCGCGCTCGGCGAAGCCGGCCTGCCGCAGGACACCCCTGTTGGTATCGTGGAAAACGGCTATTTGCCGGACCAGCGCGTCACCATTGGCACGCTCGGTTCCATCGCCGACCAGGCCCAGGCGGCCGGCGTCGCAAATCCTGCCGTGATTGTCATCGGTGACGTGGTGCGCGTGAGCCCGTTCGCGCCGTCGCACTTCAAAACCGCTGACTACAGCACCACCACCCCGAACAGCCCCCGCAAGACCGTCGTCACCACCTGAAACCCATCGATTGCTCCGTACCTGCCGTTATGAACGTTCAAAACGGCAGGTACGGAGCAGTCGATGAAGAAGAAAAGGAACACAGCCGTGTCATCCAGCACAACCGTAGGATCTGCTGCACGTCCGCTGCGCGTCGCCGTCGTGGGCTCCGGCCCGGCCGGCGTCTACGCCGCAGACATCCTCACCAAGAGCGAAGCCGTCAAGAGCGGCGAGCTGACCGTCAGCATCGACCTCTTTGACCGCTACCCGGCACCCTACGGCCTGATCCGCTACGGCGTGGCCCCGGACCACCCCCGCATCAAGGGCATCGTCAACGCCCTGCACAAGGTGCTGGACCGCGGCGACATCCGCTTCTTCGGCAACGTGGACTACGGCACGGACCTCACCATCGAGGACCTCCGCACCCACTACGACGCGGTCATCTTCGCCACCGGCGCCATCAAGGACGCGGACCTGAACATCCCCGGCGTCGAGCTGGAAGGCTCCTTC
The DNA here is from genome assembly GCA_035475035.1 of Arthrobacter sp. GTDB lineage: Bacteria > Actinomycetota > Actinomycetes > Actinomycetales > Micrococcaceae > Arthrobacter. The sequence continues at coordinate 12,546 of DATIMT010000112.1, read as the reverse complement.
GGCGGGGCCGACTTCGTCTCCTGGTACGACGGCCACCCGGACGTCCCCCGCGAATGGCCGCTGGAGGCCAAGGAGATTGCCGTGATCGGCAACGGCAACGTGGCCCTCGACGTGGCCCGCGTCCTGTCCAAGCACGCCGACGACCTCCTCACCACCGAGATCCCGGAGAACGTGTATGCCGGCCTGAAGGCCTCGCCCGTCACCGACGTGCACGTCTTCGGCCGCCGCGGCCCCGCCCAGGTCAAGTTCACGCCGCTGGAGCTGCGCGAGCTGTCCCACTCCAAGGATGTGGACATCATCCTGTACCCGGAGGACTTCGAGTTCGACGAGGAATCGGACCGGCAGATCCAGACCAACAACCAGACCAAGACCATGGTGGGCACCCTCACCAACTGGATCGCTGAGCAGCCCGAGGACCTTTCCGAGCTCAAGGCCTCCCGCCGCCTGCACCTGCACTTCCTGCACAGCCCTGTGGAAATCTACGACGACGCCGAGACGCCTGGCAAGGTGGCCGGCATCAAGTTCGAGCGCACGGAGCTGGACGGCACCGGCAACGCCCGCGGCACCGGCGAGTACGTGGACTACCCGGTCCAGGCCGTCTACCGGGCCATCGGCTACTTCGGTTCCGCCCTGCCGGACGTGGAGTTCGACCACAAGAAGGGCGTCGTGACGAACGACGGCGGCCGCGTCCTGGATACGACCGGCACGCACGTGCCGGGTCTTTACGCAACGGGCTGGATCAAGCGCGGACCGGTCGGCCTGATCGGGCACACCAAGGGTGACGCCCTGGAAACCGTGACCTACCTGCTGGAAGACCGCGAAAACCTGCCGGTTGCCGAGGCGCCGGAGGAGAGCGCCGTCGTCGAACTCCTCGATGTCCGCGGCGTGAAGTTCACGTCCTGGGAAGGCTGGCTGGCGCTGGACGCCCACGAACTCGCCCTCGGCACTTCGGCCACCGAGGCCGGCGGGTCGCACGGTGTCGAGGTCAAGCGCGAGCGCATCAAGGTGGTTCCGCGCGGGGACATGGTGTCCATCTCCCGCGATGGCGTCGCCGCCCAGGTCTGAAGCCACTGATAAGCACGAACCGCGGGACCAGCTGGTCCCGCGGTTCGTGCTTTAAGTGCTTAACCCGGCTGCGCTATTTCCCCGCCCCGCCGATGGCCATCAACTCAAGGCGCCGCAGCGTCTCCCGGTTCCGGGCTGAAATCAGGGGGTCCCGCAGGATCTTGGGCATGAGCTTGCCCGGCCCACGGATGGCGTCCTCGGCGATGGTCACCAGGCACTGGTTGCCGCGGTCCTCCAGTGTTACGTCCACCTTGGCCTCGCCGATCGGCCAGCCGCGCGCCACGAGTTCCAGGGAGCGGCCAGGCTCGACGGCGGTGACGCGGGTGCTGTCGTCGATCACGAACGGCCAGGTGCCCACGGAGTGGTGCAGTTGGGCCCCCTGCCGGGGCCATTCGGCGTCGACGTCCCTGATCCGGGACGCGCCCACCACCCAGCCGGAGTACAGCCAGCCGTCGGCGATGACCCGCCAGACGTCGGACGCGGGGGATGTGAACAGCTGCGAGACGGTGGACATGGAGTTCCTTCCGGTTCCGGTAATGCTTTCCTGGGGTGTGTCGGGGGATTCCGCTGGGCGCCCTGCTTCCGCTGGGCGTCCGGGTCCCTTGAGGTGTACGACGGCGGGAGGTGCGGGACGCCGTGCGGCCCGGTAGGACGGCTTCCGCAGGCGCCGGGTCCAGTCGTAGGCCTGGGCCCCGGGCGGCTGGTTCTCGAGGGGATCGAAACGCAAGGGGATGTCCGCGGGATCAGCACCGGCGTGCAGCCGCAGTTCACCGCACTCGCGCCACGGCCCGCCCGGCCTGGCCCAGTACAGCCCCAGCACACCTTCTCCGGAATCCAGTGAACCGGCCGGAAGTTTCCGCGTCCGCAGTCCCAGCAGTACCGGGCCGCGCCGCCCGCGGTATGGCATGAGCGTGGTCATGGTGGCGCCCGCGATATCCAGCCGCGGCATCAGCAGGAAGCGGCCCGGCAACCCCCAGCCGGTGGAGGCAAACAGGACGTCTGCGGCGGTGGATCCAGGGGCGGCAGCAGCGGACGGCGTAACCCGGAGGGCCAGGCCCAGGATGTCCGGCAGTGCCTGCGGCAGTCCCAGCGAGCGGGAAAAGCGGGCCACCACCTGGTCCGTCCCGGGGGAATCGATCCAGTCGATGCCGCTGGGCCCTGCTGGGTTGCCGGTCCTGCAGAGCTCTCCGGCCAGGCCCAGGCCCTGGGGATGGATTGGCCGGTTGGGGCGTGCGAATTTCAGGAGCCGAAAGAGGGCGGCAAAGGCCTGCCCGGCACTCCCGGTGACGGCGGAAACAACGCGCAACTGCTGGGTCATACTTCCTTCCTACCCTTAAACCGGAGGACTACATGCGCCCGAACCGGGCCCGGATCAGCGCGAAAATCCCGTAAGCGATAAAGCCGGCGCCAATTGCCACCAACAGGGTAGGCCCGAACGGGTGGTCCTGGAGGGCCTTGAGGCTGCCGTCCAGCCCAGTGGACTCCTCGGGCCGGTGCTTGGCGGCGGCGATCACGAACAAGAGTCCGGTGAGGTTCAGCGCTATGCCTTTGGCTACGTGTCCGGTGACGCCCAGGCTGTCGATGAGCCTGCCGCGCCGGGTGCCATCGAAATGGAACAGCTCCTCCTTGAAGCCGCGCCGGAACCCTTTGACCATGAAGTAGATGCCGATGCCAAGGATGGTCAGGCCCAGGGCAACCAGGAGCCAGGGCCCAATCGGATTGGCCATCAGGCTGGCGCTGAAATCCCGGGTGTTGTCACCGGAGTCGCTGCGCTGTCCCAGCGCGAAGCCCGCGAAGGTGAGGCCCACGCTGCCGTAGGCGATGGCCAGGAAACCCGAGGAGACCAGCTTGGCCAGCCGTTCCTTGCGGGGAAGGCTGCGGGCGCGGAGCGTCGCCTCGCTGCCCTGCCACAACGCAAGGCCGAGGCACGCCGCCACACAGACCCACATGACCACCGTTCCCCACGGATTGTCCGCCAGTTGGGCAATGGCGCCGGTGGGTTCTGCCTCGCCTGGATGGCCGAAGGCGATGGCAATCCCGATGGCCCCGATGATGATGTGGAGCAGTGCCATGACGGCAAACCCGGAGCGGGCCAGGACGTCCAGGGCCTTGTGGTTGGACGCCTCCTCGACAGCATCCGCTGCCTGGCTGAGGGTGGAATCGCCGTCGGACATGTCTCAGCCGTTCATGGGCCCTTCGGCCCGCAGCTTTTCCGCACCCGGTCCCTCCACGTGCACGGTACAGCGGACCACCAGCTGGCCGGGGGCGTTGTCCAGCTCCACCAGGGAATCATCGGCACTGAGGACGGTGAACACCTCGGAGCCCGCTACAACATCAACGCCCTTGGCCTTGGCCGTTTCCCGCGCGTTGCCGAGCGCCACGCGTTGCAGTCCGGACACGTAGCCGTCGTCCTTTTCCCGTGCGGGGTCCCCGAAGGCCCAGCCGAACAATGTCCCTGTGTTTCCCATGGCGACGATATTACGCGGTTGCCCCGCGCGAAGACGGGCTTTCGTAATATTAGTAAGTGTGCTTACCATGGGCGGACCACAGCTCGATGGAAAACGGCAAGTGAAGCCCGCAAGTGCGGCAACCCGGAACCGGTCCACAACGTTAGGAATGCACATCATGGCAGGAAACCTCATTGCCCGTTCAGTTCACGACCTGACGGCAGCAGCATGGTTCGGCGGCTCCCTGATGGGTGCCATTGGGCTCAACGGCGCAGCGGCCCAGGCCAAGGATCCTGCGGAGCGCACCCGGCTTTCCAGTGCAGGCTGGATGAAGTGGGCACCGTTCCAGACCGCAGCCTTCGCCTCCCACCTCGTGGCGGACCTCGCCATCGCCTGGGAGAACAAGGGCCGCATCGCCAAGCAGGAGGGCGTCGCCCGCGACACCGTCATCAAGACCGCCGTGACCGTCGCCGGCGCCGCGGTGACCCTGTACTCCGGCGTCCTGGGCAAGAAGGTGGAGAAGCTTGCCGGTGAAGGCGCCGAAGGTGCAACGGAGCCGCACGGTGCGGCCTCGGACGAGCTGAAGGCGGCCCAGCAGCAGCTCAAGCTCCTGCAGTGGGCCATTCCCGGCTTCGCTGCCCTGGTGATCATCCTCGGCGCCAAGCATGGCGAAATGCAGCGTCCCAAGAATGTCTTTTCGGGCCTGCGCGAAAAGTGATCCTGCGCAGGGAGTGACAAGCAAAACCGACGACGACGGCGGCCCGGCACCCAAAGTGCCGGGCCGCCGTCGCGTCGAAAACCGGCAAGAGCCCGGAGGCCGGATTCCCCGGACACGCCGGAGTCGGCCTATTCCGCCAGCCACTCCGCGCACGAGTTCAGGTTCCGGTTCACGGAGGCCACGGCGGCGTCCTGGTCCCGCCGTTCGATGGCCTCAAGGAGGTTTTCGTGGCCGTCCCGGGGGAGTCCGTTGAAGCCCGGCCGGCGCTGCTGCGTAAGCAGGTCCTGGTGGAACACCGTTCCAAAGCTCGCGTAGAGCTCATGCAGCAGCGGGTTGCCGGAGGCCCGGGCGATGCCCTCGTGGAAGTTCCAGTCGGCGTCCGCCCATGCCTCGAAGTCCCCGCTGTTCCAGGCCTGGTCCCTGGAGCTGAGGAGCGCACGCAGGGAGGCGACGTCGTCGTCCGTTGCGTTCCTGGCGGCCAACCGCGCAGCCTGCGTGTCCAGCCCCAGCCGGACCTCCAGGATGTGCTGCTCGGTGTGGTCCTGGTACATGCGGCGTGCGGCGCCGGACATCTCGCTGGTGGCGCGCACGTAGGTCCCGTCCCCGCGCCGCACCTCCAGCATGCCGCCGTGCGCAAGGGCCTTGACCGCTTCGCGCAGGGTGCCGCGGGAAACGCCCAGCCTGGCCATGAGCTCGGGTTCGGGCGGGATGCGCTGGTTCAGGGCCCACTCGCCGGAGTGGACCATGTCCCGCAGCTTGGCCGTGACTTCGGCGGCGAGCGGCGGACGGACGGAAGGGCTCAGGGACATGGCGCTACTTCCGTTGCGGGGATTTTGTGGACATGGCCCGGCCGGTAATCAGGTGGGCCACCACGATCTGGACCAACGCCAGTGCCAGCAGCAGCGCCAGCGGCAGGATCCAACCGCCGGTGGCGCTGTGCAGCAGGCCCATCCCGAACGGGCCCGCCGTCGCCAGCAGGTACCCCGAGGACTGGGCCAGCGTGGACAGTGCAGTGGTTTCGGCGGTGCTGGTGCCGCTGCGGCTGATCATGACCATCACCAGCGGGAAAATGCCCAGGCCAAAACCGAGCAGGATGGCCGGGATGGCCGCCAGCCCCACGGGCAGGAACAGCAGCGCCAGGATTCCCACAGCCATGGTGATGCTGACCAGGTAGAACGCCGGACGCAGCATGCCCGGCCGGGCGCCGAGGGCAATCAGCACCATCCCCGCCGGAACGGAGACCAGCTGCATCAGCCCGAACATCAGCCCGCTGTCCGAGGCGCTCAGGCCCATGGTGGTGAGCATGTACGGAAACCAGCTCAAAAGGGCGTAGGCCAGCAGCGCCTGCAGGGTGAAGATCGCAGTGAGGAGCTGGCCTTTGCGCGTGCGCAGCAGTGGCCAGGGGGACACGGGCCCAGTGCTGGCCCGGACAGTATTGCGGTGGGCGTGCAGTGCCACGGGCAGGAACCCCAGGAACGCCGCCACGGCCGTAATGCCGATGGCGCCGACCGCGGCGGACGGGGATCCGAGCGCCTGCGCCAGGGGCACCACTGCGACGGCGGTGACGGTGGCCCCGGTTGTCATGGTCACCGTGTAGACCGCGGTCATGAGGGAGGTGCGGGCTGCGAAATGCTCGCGGATGAAGGACGGCATGGCCACGTTGCAGACGGCCAGGCCGGACATTCCCACCACGCTGCCGGCAACGAGCATGCCGGTGGCCGGAATGCCGCGCAGCAGCAGCCCGCCGGCCAGCAGGGCCAGTGACAGCAGGATGGCTTTCTCCACGCCCAGCTTGCCGGTGAGCCACGAGGTGGCGGCTCCGGCCACCGCGAAACACAGCGTGGGAATGGACGGGATGATGGCCGCCACCAGCGCCCCGTAGCCCAGTACCGCCTGCAGGTCGTGCAGCAGGGCGGACGCGCCCGTGATGCCGGCGCGAAGGTTCAATCCGATCAGCACCAACGCAATGACCCCGAACACGACGGCGGAGCGCGGCTTGGCAGGAGCCGTCCCCAGTGCCGGGGCGCTGGGAGCTGTGGCGGGTGCGTGGGCGATGGCAGGTGCGGAAGTGGGGGGCGTGGCGGGCATACCTTCAAGGGTAAAGGTTAGACGTTTGATGTTTGCGGTTTTGTGGCCAACCTCTCCCGCCTGCTGCACCTGCAATAGACTGCCAAGGGACTGTCGGAGGGCCTGGCGCGGACCAGGCGGTGCGGAAGGACGGCTGTGGAGGCTTCCCGGGGACTCGAGATTGAAAAGAAGTACGACGTCGGCACCGGCGCCGTGGTGCCCGCACTGGAGGGGGCCGCCGGGGTGGCCCGGACCGGTAAGCCGCATACCGACGTCCTTGAGGCGGTGTACTTCGACACTCCACACCACACCCTTGCCGGCCGCCACATCACACTCCGCCGCCGAACGGGCGGGAAGGATGCCGGGTGGCACCTCAAGCTCCCACCCCAAGCCGCCGCATCCGGTGAAGGCCCGCAGCAGCGGACGGAGCTGCACGCACCCCTGGGCCGGCCCGACGCCATCCCGGACGCCCTGCTCACCCACCTGCACGCCTACCTCAGGGGTGCCGTCCCGGTGCCGGTGGTCCGCCTGGAAACCCGGCGCACCACGTATCCGCTGTACGGCGACGACGGCGTGCACCTCGCCGACCTCGCCGACGACCAGGTCACCGCCGAACGCCTGGCGGACGGGGACAAAGCCGCACCGCAGCTGTGGCGCGAATGGGAGCTGGAACTGGTCCACGGGGATCCCGGCCTCTTCGGGCCGGTGGAGGAACTGCTCGCCGCTGCCGGCGCCCGGCCCGCAGGGCACGCCTCCAAGCTGGCGCGGGCACTGGGCACCGGCAAGGGGGCAGCCAAGCGCGCTTCCGCCGGCGGGGAGGCCGGCGCCGCGCTTTCCGGCCAGGAAGCCGCGGCCGAAAGCACCCCCGCCCTCCTGGCCGGGAAGCGCGCCCCGGCAGCCGCCGTCGTCACCGTTTATGTGGCGGCCCAGATCGACCAGATCCTGGCCAATGACCCCGCCATCAGGGAGGAGGAACCCGATGCAGTCCACAACATGCGCTCAGCGACGCGCCGGATCCGCTCGATCCTGGCCGCCTACGGCAAGCTCTACCGGGCGTCCCCAGTGCGCAGGCTGCGGAGCGAGCTGAAATGGCTGGGCCAGCTGCTCGGCCAGCCGCGGGACGCCGAAGTCCTGCGGGAGGTGCTCCGCGGACAGTTGGCCGGACTGCCGCTGGGAGAAGGCATTGCCGAGGCCACAACAAGGCTGGAGCAGCGCACGGGAGGGGATTACGACGCCGCGTACCGGCTCCTGCAGGAAGCCCTGGGATCGGGCCGCTACTTCCGGCTGCTGGACAGGCTCGAGGACTTCCGCGACAATCCGCCCGTGCGCTCCGAAGCAGTGACACCCGGTCGTCGGGCGGCCGCAAAAGCGGTGGACAAGGCCACCAAGCGGGTGCGCCGCTCACACAAGGCGGCCAAGCGGGCGCGCCGCGGCACGGAGCAGGAACTTGCCCTCCACCGTGTGCGCAAAGACGCAAAGCGGCTGCGCCATGTGGCTGAATCAGCCGCGCTGGTGCATGGCAAGCGTGCCGGCAAGGTGGCCAAGGCGGCGCACCGGCAGCAAAAAATCCTGGGCCGGTTCCACGACGCCGTGGTGGCCCGGGACCTGCTGGCCGGCATCGCCGCCGACGGCACCGACGCCGCCACTGCGGGCATTTATGCGCAGCTGCTGAACCAGCAGGAGGAACGGATGCTGGCAGCCCGGGCTGGACACCGGAAGGCGTGGAAGAAATCCCGCAAGGTTCTGGGCCGCGGCGTCATCTAAAGGGCAGCGGAGCGAGTTTACGCCTACCCGCCCAGCTACTTGCCCTGCCGTGCCGACAGCCGGGCGACAGCCAGGGCGAGCCACAGCTGCACGCGGTCGGCGGTGACGGCGGGGTCGTAGCCGGTGAGTTCGGTGATCTGGGCCAGCCGGTACCTTACGGTGTTGCGGTGCAGGGTGAGTTCTTCCGCCACCGCGGCCACCGATCCGTTGTTGTTCAGGTAGCTCTCCAGCGTGGCCATCAGCTCGGCGCCGTGCGCGGCGTCGAAGGACCGCAGCGGGTTCAGTGACTCGTGCGCCATATCGGCCAGTGGCACATCCTCGCTGGCCAGCAGCAGCGAGGTCAGGCTGAGCCGCTCGGGTTCGTTGACGGGCAGGCCATGGCTGGCGGCGTCCCGCGCCTCGAAGTAGCTCCAGCGGAGGCCGTTCGGCTTGGTGTACGCCCCGCCGATGCCGATCGTGGCGTGGATTCCGGCTTCGGCGAGGTGGTCGCTGAGCTTCCGGGCCAGCGCCGGTGCCGTCCCGCCGTCGTCATTGAGCACCAGCACCAGGTCCTTGCCCACGACGGCGGCAATCGCCTTTTCCAGTTCCTGCGGCACGGAGGTGCTGCCCAATGCTTTGCCATGCGCTGCCGAGACGGCCAGCAGCACCACGTTCTTGCGCGTGCTGTTGACCCCCACTCCGGCCAGGCGGCGCTGCGCCTCGCTGGTCTCCAGCGCACCATGGATCACGTCCTCCAGCACCTGGCCGCAGAGGGCGCGCTGGGCCTGCCGCTGCTTGACCATGTTGTTCAGCTCCACGCTGATCAGGTTCTGGGCATAGCCGATGATGCCCGTGTCTTCGAACGGCTGCCGTACCCACAGCGTGCAGGCATCGCGCCGGCCGGTGGGCACGGGGTAGCTCGACCAAGTGTCCGCCGAGGGGCTGGCGTGGCTGCTGTTGTACAGCTGCGCGGTGAACTGGGTGAGGGCAATGTCCGTGCGCAGCATGCCGCCGAGGTTCTTCAACAGCTCGGCCAGCCCGCCGCCGGTCAGCAGCGCCCGGGCCAGGACCTGGTGCCCGGCGATCAGCCGTTCGAGCTTGGCGTAGTGGTCCGCCGACTGGGCGTCTGCCACCAGCTTGGTAATGGCGATGAAAGGGGTCTCGTACGGCACTTCCACCACCGGCAGGCCCCAGCGGTTGGCCTCGGCCAGGAGGGCCGGCGGCACCGCCTCGTGCGAAAGACCCACGCCGAATCCTATGCCTACGGCACCGGCCCGCTGCACCTGGCGGACAAAACGACGCTGCTCAGGCGCGGAACGCAGCCGCAGGCCGGTGGTGAGGACCAGTTCCCCGCCGTTGAGGAACCGCTGCGGATCCTCCAGTTCGGTGACGGCAACCCAGTTGATGTCCTGGTTCCAGGTGGTCTCCGCCACGCCCGCCTTGGACAACTTCAGGGAGGACACGCCCACCAGGGCGGCAAGGGAAATGACCATGAAGCAAGGATAAACGTGAGCTGGGCAACCGCACTAAACCTCTTCGGCAAGGGTGTGCAGGTGGCTATTCACCCGGCTTGGGCGCTGGCATAGGCTCAAGGCAGTTCCATCCATCCGTCCTGGTTTCCGCCCGGCCGCAGATGGCCCTTACGAAAGAGGTTGCACACCGTGGTCCAAACCTTGCAGAACTTCATCAACGGGAAGTTCGTCACCCCCGCCGGCACCACACTGCTGGACGTGGTCAACCCCACCAACGGCGAAGTGGTGGCGCAGGCCCCCGTTTCGGTGCAGGCGGATGTCGACGCCGCCATGGCGGCCGCCAAGGACGCGTTCAGGACCTGGAAGCATGTCACCCCTGGCCAGCGGCAGCTGATGCTGCTTAAGCTCGCCGACGCCGTCGAGGCCAACAGCGACGAACTCGTCGAAGCCCAGCACCGCAACACCGGCCAGGTCCGCTCCCTCATCGCCTCCGAGGAAGTGGCTGCCGGCGCCGACCAGCTCCGCTTCTTCGCCGGAGCCGCCCGCATCCTGGAGGGCAAGTCCGCCGGCGAGTACTTCGAGGGCCACACCTCCTACGTACGCCGCGAACCCATCGGCGTCGTGGCGCAGGTTGCCCCGTGGAACTACCCGTTCCTGATGGCCATCTGGAAGATCGGCCCCGCGCTCGCGGCCGGCAACACCGTGGTCCTGAAGCCTTCGGACACCACCCCCGAATCCACCCTGGTCCTGGCGCGCCTCGCAGGCGAAGTCCTCCCGGCCGGCGTTCTCAACGTGGTCCTCGGTACCGGCGAGACCGGCGCCATGATGGTGGAACACAAGGTCCCCGGCCTGGTGTCCATCACCGGTTCGGTCCGCGCAGGCATCGCTGTTGCCGCCGGTGCCGCCAAGGGCCTCAAGCGCGCCCACCTTGAGCTCGGCGGCAAGGCGCCGGCCATCGTGTTCAAGGATGCCGATATCAAGAAGAGCGCTGCAGCTATCGCCGAATTCGCCTTCTTCAACGCCGGCCAGGACTGCACCGCCATCACCCGCGTGCTGGTGGAGGAATCAGTGCACGACGACGTGGTGGCCGCCATGGTCGAGCACACCAGGACCCTGCATACCGGCTCGCAGAACGACGAAGACAACTACTTCGGGCCGTTGAACAACGTGAACCACTTCAACGCCGTGACCTCCGTGGTGGAGAACCTGCCGGCCAACTGCCGGATCGAGACCGGCGGGCACCGGGCAGGGGAGAAGGGCTACTTCTTCGAGCCCACCATCATCACCGGCGCCCAGCAGACGGATGACGTGGTGCAGAAGGAAACGTTCGGCCCCGTCATTACCGTGCAGAAGTTCAGCACCGAAGAGGAAGCCGTGGCCCTGGCCAACGACGTGGACTACGCCCTCGCCTCGAGCGTCTGGACCACCAACCACGGCACCGCCATGCGGCTGAGCCGTGACCTGGACTTCGGTGCTGTCTGGATCAACACCCACATCCTGCTCACCGCCGAAATGCCGCACGGCGGCTTCAAGCAGTCCGGCTACGGCAAGGACCTCTCCATGTACGGCGTGGAGGACTACACGCGCATCAAACACGTAATGAGCGCCCTGGACGCCTGATCCCCACCGGCACCCCAACCTCGCTTCGCTTCGGCCAGGAAACCCGGCCGGCGTGGGCCCACCAGTAGAGAAAGTAATCGCAATGACCACCACCGCATCAGACATCACCTTCCGCCTGGAGCAGAAGCGCAACGTCCAGGCCGACTTCCCCGGCCCCAAGTCCGTGGCACTGACCGAACGCCGCAAGTCCGTAGTGGCCGCCGGCGTGGCCTCCAGCGTCCCGGTCTACGTCGCCGACGCCGACGGCGGCATCATCCATGACGTCGACGGCAACTCCTTCATCGACCTCGGCTCGGGCATCGCCGTGACCAGCGTGGGAGCCTCCGACCCCGCCGTCGTCGGCGCCGTCAAGGAAGCCGTGGAGCACTTCACCCACACGTGCTTCATGGTCACCCCGTACGAAGGCTACGTGGCCGTCGCCGAGCAGCTGAACCGCCTCACCCCCGGTGACCACGAGAAGCGCACCGTCCTGTTCAACTCCGGCGCGGAAGCGGTGGAGAACGCCATCAAGGTGGCCCGCCTGGCAACCGGCCGGGACGCCGTCGTCGCGTTCGACCATGCCTACCACGGCCGCACCAACCTGACCATGGCGCTGACCGCCAAGGCCATGCCGTACAAGACCAACTTCGGTCCGTTCGCGCCCGAGGTCTACCGGATGCCCATGAGCTACCCGTATCGCGAGGAAAACCCCTCGATCACCGGTGCCGAGGCCGCCAAGCGCGCCATCACCATGATCGAAAAGCAGATCGGCGGCGACCAGGTGGCCGCGATCATCATCGAGCCCATCCAGGGTGAAGGCGGCTTCATCGTCCCGGCCGACGGCTTCCTGCCTGCGCTGGCCGCCTGGGCCAAGGACAAGGGCATCGTCTTCATCGCGGACGAGGTCCAGTCCGGCTTCTGCCGCACCGGCGAATGGTTCGCCGTCAACCACGAGGGCGTTGTCCCGGACATCATGACCATGGCCAAGGGCATCGCCGGCGGCATGCCGCTGTCCGCGATCACCGGCCGCGCCGACCTGCTCGACGCCGTCCACCCGGGCGGCCTGGGCGGCACCTACGGCGGCAACCCCGTGGCGTGCGCCGCAGCACTGGCATCAATCGGGTCCATGGAGGAATACGACCTCAACGGCCGTGCCCGCCACATCGAGGAACTCGCGCTGGGCCGGCTCCGCGACCTGCAGGCGGAACTGGCCGCTGCCGGTACCGCCGTGATCGGCGACGTCCGTGGCCGCGGTGCCATGCTCGCCGTCGAACTTGTCCAGGCCGGGTCCAAGGAACCCAACCCGGAGCTGACCAAGGCTGTTGCCGCGGCCTGCCTGAAGGAAGGCGTCATCATCCTCACCTGCGGCACCTACGGCAACGTCATCCGCCTGCTGCCCCCGCTGGTCATCACCGATGAGCTGCTGGCAGACGGG
>DATIMT010000111.1:0-33709 GCA_035475035.1 Arthrobacter sp. | reverse complement strand
GGCGCCATCGGCGTGGGCCTCTTCATGGGAGCCGGCGGCCGCCTCGCGTCCACCGGCCCGGCCCTGATCTTCTCCTACGCCATCGCCGGCGTCATCGCCTACCTCCTGATGCGGGCGCTGGGCGAACTCATCATGTACCGTCAGACCTCAGGTTCATTCGTCAGCTACGCCGGTGAGATGTTCGGCAGGAAGGGCGCATTCCTCTCCGGCTGGATGTACTTCATCAACTGGGGCATGACCGGCATCGCCGAACTGATCGCGATCGGCCTGTATTTCCAGTTCTTCTTCCCCAACGTCCCCGTGGAAGCCTCGGCCATCGCCGCCCTTGCCCTCCTCGTGGCCGTCAACCTGCTCAGCGTCAAGGCGTTCGGCGAGTTTGAGTTCTGGGCCTCCTGCCTCAAGGTTGGCGCCATCCTCATTTTCCTGGCGGTGGGCACGTACATGGTGGTCACCAACGCCCAGGTCGGCGACGGCCATGCCTCCGTGGCGAACCTCTTTGCCGGCGAGGGTGGCATGTTCCCCAAGGGTGCCCTGGTGATGGTGCTGGTCCTCAACGCCGTGATCTTCGCCTACAACGGCATCGAACTCGTGGGCATCACGGCCGGCGAGATGCAGAACCCGGAACGCGAAGTGCCCAAGGCAGTCCGCGCCGTCGTGCTCCGCATCGTGGTGTTCTACGTAGGGTCCGTCCTGCTGCTGGCCATGCTGCTGCCGTCCGATAAGTACGTGGCGGGCACCTCGCCCTTCGTCACCGTGTTTGGCCAGATGGGCCTGGCCTGGGTGGGCGACGTCATGAACATGATCGTCATCACCGCGGCCCTGTCCTCCTGCAACTCCGGCCTGTACTCGATCGGCCGCGTCTTCCGCACCATGGCCAACAACGGCCACGCACCCCAGTGGCTCACCAAAATGTCCAAGCGGCACGTCCCGTATGCGGCCATCCTGGCCATTGCGGCGTTCTACCTGGTGGGCATCCTCCTCAACATCTGGCTGGGCGGCTCGCACGCATTCGACCTGGCGCTGAACACGGCGTCCATCGGGGTCATCTTCTGCTGGGGTTCCATCTTCGCCAGCCAGATCGTGCTGCGTCGCCGCAAGGGCGTCACCTCCAGCCTGCCCATGCCCGGCTCGCCGTGGACCAGTTGGGCGGGCCTGGTTGGGTTGCTCGCCATCACCGTGCTGATCGGCTTCGACACCATGACCAGCAAGTCCGGCGAGGTCTTCTACCTGGGCCTGTGGACCCTGGCCACCATCCCGTTCTTCGCGGTGGTCCTGTGGCTGGGCTGGCAGAAGGTCAAGAACAACCAGCCCAAGAGTGAGCTCTACAGCTAGCGCTCCAACGCTTTCAGCAGCAATGACGACGGCGGGACTCCCCTTGAGCGGGGCGGTCCCGCCGTCGTCCGCGTTGGGGAGCCTGGGATTGAGTCAGTCCCGCAGATACTTGGCGAAGTGGTCCTCGATGCGCTGCCAGGCGTCCGGCGAGGACTCGGGGTGCGGGCGCACGCCCATGACCCGCATCAGCGGCCGGAGGAGTGCCGGGCCCTGCTCCTCATCATTGAGGAAGGAGTGGCCGGCGCCGGGAAATTCCTTGACAGAGTGCTCGATGCCCAGCTGGTCCAGGGCTGCTTCGAGCCGGGCCGCGGCTCCCTTCAGCGACTTGTCAGCGCCGCCGTAGTTGGCCACGACGGGGCAGGCGCCGCGCAGCGCCTCCACCAGGTCCTCCTGCCTTCCCGGGAGCCGGCCGTAGTTGACCGAGGCGGCGTCAAACCCGTCCCGGGCCACCAGAAGGGCGAACCCGCCGCCCATGCAGAAGCCGATCACCCCGGTTCGGCCATTGCCCAGATCCGACGCCGCAAGCCACCTGCGTGCGGTGGCGATATCAGCGAACGGCCGACCCGTGCGGGCTGCCATGGCACGCATCGTTCCCACCAGGCAACGCCGCGCGCCGCCGTCGCTGAAGAGGTCCAGGGCCAGGGCCAGGTAGCCGGCCCGGGCCAGTCGGTCAGCGTGCCGCCGGGTCTGCTCATCGAGGCCGAACGCTTCATGGATCACGACGACGGCGGGAAAAGGGCCCGGCCCTTCCGGCACGGCAAGGTAGCCGCCCAGGGACGGGGATCCGCCGGCCGCGGCGCTCTCGGTGCCCAGGTCTACGTAAGTCATGGCCTAAGGCTAACCGGCGAGCAGGGCTCGGTCCGAGGTTCGCGTGTCCAGGCTTGAAACCAAGGGCAAAGGTGGTGCGCGGCGCGTGGCCGGGGCAGACTGGGGCCTGTGAGTGAACCATGGGTGCTGCATGTGGACCTGGACCAGTTCATTGCGGCCGTTGAGGTGCTCCGCCGGCCCGAGCTTGCGGGCAAGGCGGTGATCGTTGGCGGCCGCGGCGATCCCACTGAGCGTGCCGTGGTGTCCACCGCATCCTACGAAGCCAGGGTTTACGGTGTGGGATCGGGAATGCCGCTGCGCATCGCCGCCCGCAAAGTGCCGGATGCGGTCATCCTGCCCGTGGACCACGAGGCGTACCTTGAAGCGTCCGGGAAGGTGATGGCAGTACTGCGCTCGCAGCCGGGAACCACTGTCCAGGTGCTCGGCTGGGACGAAGCCTTTGTTGGCGTCCGGACAGAGGATCCTGAGGCGTTCGCGCGGAGCCTCCAGCAGGCCGTCCTGGCGGAAACCCGGCTGCACTGCAGCGTGGGCATCGGTGACACCCTGGTCCGTGCCAAGGTTGCCACGGGGTTCGGCAAGCCCGCGGGTATCTTCCGGCTCACGGAAGGCAACTGGCTCGACGTCATGGGAAGGCGGCCAACCATCGAGCTGTGGGGCGTCGGGACGAAAGTATCCCGCCGCCTTGCCACCCTGGGCATCAAGACTGTTGCGGAGCTTGCGGCGGCGGATCCCCAGGACCTGGTTCCCGAGTTCGGCCCGAAGATGGGTCCTTGGTACGCCCAGCTGGGACGGGGGGACGGCGCGCGGACAGTCGATGACACGCCCTGGGTGGCGCGGGGGCACAGCCGCGAGACCACCTTCCAGCACGATCTGACGGACCGGGCGGAAATTGACGACGCCGTCAGGGACCTGGTTGCGCGCGTACTGGAGGATGTTGCTGCCGAAGGGCGGCCGGTGGTTGGCCTGACATTAAAGGTGCGGTACGCCCCATTCACCACCACGACATACGGGCGGAAGATTCCCGGGACCTCGGATCCGGCGGAAGTGCTGGCCCGGGCCCTCGATCTCCTGGCGAAGGTGGAACCGGGCCGCCCCATCCGCCTGCTCGGCCTGCGGGCCGAAATGACCATGCCGGAAGACTCCCGGCAGGGGCATACCCCCACGCGCAGCGGCTGGTGACGTTTCCCATCCATTGCTGAGTACTTGTCGTTATGAGCCGTCAAAACGACAAGTGCGGAGCAGCCGATGGGGTCAGGACAGCGAAACGGCGGCGGATCCGCTGGATCCGCCGCCGTGGGGCTGTTGCAGCACGCCGTTCGCTGCGGCTGCATCAGAAGAGAACTAGTCCCGCTTGAACTCGTCCTTCACACTCTCGCCGACCTTCTTCGCATCTGCCTTGACCTGGTCGGCCTGGCCTTCTGCCTTGAGGCGGTCGTTGCCGGTTGCGTTACCGGCAGCTTCCTTGGCCTTGCCGCCAAGGTCTTCTGCCGCGTTACTGATCTTGTCTCCGAGGCCCATGGTTCCGGCCTCCTTTCGTTTCCGTCGATCAACCGTGCCCTTCCACAATAAGCAAAGCTTGCTTACTATTTCAAGTCCCCGGTTTCAGCGTGCTGTTCCTTGTCAGCGCCCGCCGTTAGGCTCGGGGTCATGGATAAAGTGCGCGGCAAACCCGCGGCCAAAGTGGCTCCGCCCCGACTCTCCCCCGTGGAGCTGCAGGACCTCGAGGACGCTTCGGAGGATGCTTTCCGGCGCGGCGCGAGGCATGAGAATGCCCGGTTCAGCCGTGCCGTGGCTGACGGCCTGGACCTGGGCGGTGCCGTCTTTGCCGAATGCCGGTTCGATGGCGCATCCTTCAATGAAGCCCAGCTCCGCGGTGCCTCGTTCCATGACTGCATCCTCGCGGAGCTGTACTCGCCCGTTTTCCGGGGCGCCCGCAGCACCTGGCGGGAGGTGGAGTTCCGGAATCCCCGCCTGGGCTCCGCCGAACTCTATGAGAGCGGCTGGCAGTCTGTCCGGATCGACGGCGGCAAGATGGACTTCCTCAATCTCCGCGGCGCCAAGCTCACGGATGTGCTGATCAGCGGCTGCATCATCAATGAACTGGACCTTGGTTCCGCCGGCGCAACCCGGGTGAAGCTGGAGGACTGCACGGTGGGATCCCTGGACGTGACCGGAGCCAAGCTGAAGGACTTCGATATCAGGGGTTCGGAATTCCGCCAGATCAGTGGTCTTGGCAGTCTGTCCGGGATGGTTATTGACGATTACCAGCTGGGACTCCTCGCGCCACTCATTGCCGCGCATCTGGGGGTAACCGTCCTGTAAACGGATGCGCGCCCAGAGCTTTGCCGTGTACCATTTACAGAACGAACGGTCGGTAAGTGGGTTATCCCGCGGCGCCGGCCGCCGATGACAGTGCTGTTTATCGCGTGAAGGGTGTTTCCATGGCTGCAACCGCAGGTCCGCAGGCTTTCCTTGTTGGCGGGGTCCGAACGCCCGTAGGCAGGTACGGAGGCGCATTGTCCTCCGTGCGGCCGGACGACCTTGCGGCCCTGGTGGTACGGGAAGCGGTGGAACGCGCAGGCCTGGATCCCGAGAGCATTGACGAAGTGATCCTCGGCAACGCGAACGGGGCGGGGGAGGAGAACCGGAACGTGGCCCGGATGGCCACCCTGCTGGCCGGGTTGCCGCTGCACATTCCCGGGATCACGGTCAACCGGCTGTGCGCCTCCGGCCTGAGCGCCATCATCCAGGCCAGCCACATGATCAAGGCCGGTGCCGCGGATATCGTCATCGCCGGCGGCGTCGAGTCCATGAGCCGGGCACCCTGGGTGCAGGAAAAGCCAACCGCCGCATTCGCCAAGCCGGGCCAGATATTCGACACGTCGATCGGCTGGCGCTTTACCAACCCGCATTTCCAGCACGGGGGCTTGTCCCGCGACGGGAAGATGACCTACTCCATGCCGGAAACGGCCGAGGAGGTTGCCCGCATGGACGGCATCTCCCGCGAGGACGCTGACGCCTTCGCCGTCCGCTCCCACCAACTGGCCCTGCAAGCCATCGACGCCGGCCGCTTCAAGGACGAGATCGTCCCGGTGACCGTCAAGGCCCGAAAGTCCGAGACCGTGGTGGACACGGACGAAGGCCCGCGTCCCGGCACGAGCCTGGACGTCCTCGCCGGCCTGAGGCCGGTGGCGCACGGCGGATCGGTGGTCACGGCAGGGAACTCCTCGTCCCTCAATGACGGCGCCTCGGCCATCATCGTCGCCTCGGAATCCGCGGTCGAGCGGCTGGGCCTGACACCCCGGGCCCGGATCATCGACGGCGCCTCTGCCGGCTGCGAACCTGAAATCATGGGCATTGGTCCCGTTCCCGCCACCCGGAAAGTCCTCAAGCGCAGCGGCCTGAGCGTCGGTGACCTCGCCGCCGTCGAACTTAATGAAGCCTTTGCCACCCAGTCCCTCGCCTGCATCCGCCGCCTGGGACTGGAACCCGAGATCGTGAACCGCGACGGCGGCGCCATCGCCCTGGGCCACCCGCTCGGTTCCAGCGGCTCGCGGATTGCCATCACCCTGCTGGGCCGGATGGAACGTGAAGATGCCAGGATCGGCCTCGCCACCATGTGCGTTGGCGTCGGCCAGGGCACCGCGATGCTGCTGGAGAAGATCTGATGGGGGCTGCCGTGGACCTGGCATCGGAAGCCTTCTCCGCCCTGCTGGTGGAGGAGCGGGACGACCGGGTGGTCGTGCTGCTCAACCGGCCCAAAGTGAAGAACGCGATCGACCAGCAGATGGTAGATGAACTCCACACCGTTTGCGCGGCGCTGGAACAGAACGCCAAGGTGCTGATCATCGCCGGGGTGGATGGCGTCTTCGCCTCCGGTGCCGATATCGCCCAGTTGCGCGAACGGCGCCGTGACGACGCCCTGCAGGGAATCAACTCCACGATCTTTGTCCGGATCGCGAAACTGCCCATGCCGGTGATCGCCGCGCTGGACGGCTACTGCCTGGGTGGCGGTGCCGAACTCGCCTACGCTGCGGACTTCCGGATCGGCACTCCCAACGTGCGCATCGGCAACCCGGAAACGGGACTGGGAATCCTTGCCGCGGCCGGTGCCAGCTGGCGGCTCAAGGAACTCGTTGGCGAGCCGCTGGCGAAACAAATCCTCCTGGCCGGGCTGGTCCTCGGTGCCGAGGAAGCCCTCGCCGCCAACCTCATCACGGAAATCCACGATCCAGCCGACCTCCTTGATGCAGCCCACAGCCTGGCCAACAGGATTGGGCGCCAGGATCCCCTGGCCGTCCGCATCACCAAATCCGTATTCCACGCCCCCGCGGAAGCGCATCCTGTGATCGACCAGCTTGCCCAGGGCATCCTCTTCGAATCCCAGGCCAAGTTCGACCGGATGCAGGCCTTCCTGGACCGCAACGCAGCGAAGAAGGCCGGCGCTGCCACCAACCCCGCCGACGGAAAGTAAGCCATGAGCAACGAAGCAGTTCCCGCCAGCCGTCCCGCCGGCCTTCACGATGGCCTGCCCGCCGGCCTTCCTCCTGGCCTGCCCGCTGGCCTTCCTCCTGGCCTGCCCCACTTCGTGGGTGTGCTGGGAGGCGGCCGCATGGGTGCCGGCATCGCCCACGCCTTCCTGATCAAGGGTTGCCACGTGCTGGTGGTGGAGCGCGACGAGGCCTCGGCCGAAGCCGCACGCGAACGGGTGGAATCCGCCGCCGCCAAGAGCATTGAACGCGGCGCCACCGACGCCAACCTGGACGAGATGGTGTCGCGGCTCGACGTCACCGTGGACTACGACGACTTTAAGGACCGCCAGCTGGTGGTGGAAGCAGTCCCGGAGGACTGGGACCTCAAAGTGACGGCGCTGCGGGGCATCGAGGAACGGCTGGCGGAGGACGCGGTCATCGCGTCCAACACGTCGTCGTTGTCCGTCAACGGCCTGGCCCGTGAACTGAAGCGGCCGGAGAACTTCCTGGGCCTGCACTTCTTCAACCCCGTGCCGGCCTCCACCCTCATCGAGGTGGTGCTGGGTGAGCGAACGTCTCCCGGACTTGCCGTCGCGGCAAAATCCTGGGTGGAGGCACTCGGGAAGACCGCCGTCGTCGTCAATGATGCCCCGGGATTCGCATCCTCACGCCTGGGCGTGGCCATCGCCCTAGAGGCCATGCGGATGGTGGAGGAAGGCGTGGCATCAGCGGAGGACATCGACGCCGCCATGGTGCTGGGCTACAAACACCCCACCGGGCCGCTCAAAACCACGGACATCGTGGGCCTCGACGTCCGCCTGGGGATTGCCGAATACCTGCACTCCACCCTTGGCGAGCGGTTCGCTCCACCACAGATCCTCAGGGACAAGGTGGCCCGCGGCGAACTGGGCCGCAAAACGGGGAAGGGCTTTTTCGACTGGCCCAGCTAGGAACGCCGGTTAATCGAAGAAACCCACGATGTAGCCGATGAAGTACAGGAGGCACAGCAGGACCACCACGCCGATGATGGCGATCCAGAGGAACTGCGTGCCCTTCCTGGTGCCGTGTTCGTCATGGCCCTGGGTGGTGCTGGTGGAGGCCTCGCCCGGCGGTGTCTCCCCGGGCGGCACGCCGCCGCCGGGCTCCAAACCAGTGAGCTTGTCCTCTTCCGGATCCGGGTTCTGGCCTGACATGCTGACTCCCTCGCTCGATGTCGTGGTGCTTCCCCAGCGCAACCTGCCGCATGGGCGGGCCTAGGCTGGGGGAGTGACTTTCCTTGAACCCCTTACCCTGATCGGCCGCTATGTAATCCTGGAGCCGCTGGCGGAGGAGCACCATGACGGCCTGGTGGATGCAGTTAATGACGGCGGGCTCTGGAAACTTTGGTACACCTCGGTGCCGGCCCCGGACGCCATGGCGGCGGAGATCCGGCGGCGGCTGTCGCTGCAGGAACAGGGATCCATGCTCCCGTTCACCACCCGGCTGATCGACGCTGCCAGCGGCGGGCCGGGACGCATCATCGGCATGACCACCTACATGAACATCGATGCCGCGACGCCGCGCGTGGAGATCGGCTCCACCTGGAACGCGGCGTCCGCGCAGGGAACCGGCACCAACCCGGACTCCAAGCTCCTGCTGCTCCGGCACGCCTTCGAGGTGCTCGGTTGCCCGGCCGTGGAGTTCCGCACCCACTGGCTGAACCACCAGTCGCGGGAAGCCATTGCCCGGCTGGGCGCAAAACAGGACGGCGTGCTCCGCAGCCATTCAAGGACCAAGGACGGAAACCTGCGGGACACCGTGGTGTTCTCCATCCTGGACCATGAATGGCCAGCGGTCCGCGCCGGGCTTGAGTACCGGCTGGACCGGCGCGGTTAAAATCCCTTACTTATAAACGCCCTTGTCTCGGAGTGCGGCGAAGTACGCTTTGTAACCATCAGCGTTGGGGTGGAGATTGTCAGGGCTGAGCGGGGTCAAGGGGTCGAAGTTGATCCACCGGTCAATCGGTGCAGACAGGGCGCCATGGCCAGTGAAAGCGGCTCTGACGTCGACGTACTGCACGCGGGGATCGTCGTCGGAGGCAGCATCGGCAGCATCGGCGGCCGCAGCAATAGAGGCGTCCAGTCCGTTAGCCAGGACGGTGGCGTGTTGGATAAACAGCGACATGGCATCGGTCGGTGGGGATGTGAGCGGGTCGAAGAGATAGGGGTACCCGGTGACCACGATCTTGGCATTGGGCGCGGCGGCGCGCACGCTCTGTATCATCGCGACCACGTCGCGGGTGAGCTGGCCGCTCCCGATCAAGGCTGACGCATTGGCAGTCGCCAAATCACAAGCCTGGGCTGCGGCGGGATTGGTCGGGTCCTTGACAGCGGTAAGGCAGTAACCAACGATATCGCCGAAGCCGATGTTGTTGCCGCCAGCCGTAATGGTGACGAGGTCAGTCTTCCTGTTCAGCTGGCCCAGTTGGGTCTCCACTATGTCCTGGGTTTTGGTGCCCGTGCATGCCGAGTTCGTGACGACTTTGACGGTTTTGAGTGCGTCCGCGAGTTCGGAATAGGCGTTGTCACTGCGGAAGCAGTTATCCAGGTACGGTCCGGCCCCCTGCCCGGCGGCGTAGGAGTCTCCCAGTGCGGCGTAATAATGGACTTTGTCCACGGCTTGAGCCGGGGCAGCCGCAAGACCTGAGGCCATCACCAGGCTGGCGAGGCCGGCCGCGAAAGCCGGGATTCGGCGTCGTGGTGCAGTATTTCCCATTGGGGTCCCCTTTGAACATCAGTCACATGAAGTAGCTTGTGTTGCAAGAGTATTGCCCCAGCAGGTCCGACCCAGGGGCCTTTATGCCCTTCCCGGTTGCCACCTTCTGTGAAAAGCAGCGTTCATGAGCGTGTGGTTAGCTATGCGGATGAATAAACGCGGCAGGCCCATGGACTGGGATGGAGCTGTCAACGCGTGGCACGTTTCCGGCGGCATTTATCGGATGGGCCGGCGTGAGTGGCTGACCCAAGCAGGGTGGAAGCAGGTGTTCGACGACGGCGTCCGTACCGTCGTTGATCTCCGTAACGTCGCGGAGGGGCGGCGCCGGGACAATGATCCCGTGGTGCCCGCCGCGGCGTGGGCCGGCATCGAGGTGGTTCAGGCGCCCACGGAGGAGCCGGATGATCCAGCCTTCACCGCGGTTTGCGGCCCCTACCTGAACGATCCTGCCCACTACGCCGAAAATGCCCGGCTTTTCCCCGAAAAGCTGGTGAGCGTCTTCCGGGCCATCGCACTGGCTGCGCCCAAGGGTGATGTCCTGCTGCACTGTGCCGCTGGACGTGACCGCAGCGGCCTTGTCGCCGCCATGGTCCAGGATCTGGCGGGGGACTCCGACGAGGCCATCGCCGAGGGGTACCGGCGGGCCGCCCGCGGCATCAATGAGCGCTACCGCACGCACGGGCCCCCGCACAGCCGCGAACGGCACTTGGACGAGGTGGAACTCGCGCCCCTGCTGGAACAACGCGGCCTCGCTGTAGTCGGGTTTGTCCGCGGGTTGGACACCCGGAATTACTTGCTGACGAATGGGCTGAGCCCGTCAGAACTGGACGTCGTCCTGCCCTTTGCCATGCGAGCATAGATACAATGGGACCAGTGTGACGCCTGTGACGTGAGGTGCTGTTGTTTCCTCAGTCACGTTGATCGGCAGAGAGACGGACATGAGCGGAACAACAGAACCAAGGACAAGGACATCCCTCGAGCAGCGGCGGGGGCGGAATGCAGTCACCCTGCGGCGGGTGCTTAGCTTGGGCGCCGCCGCAGGCATGCTTGCATCCTCTGCATTCGCAGCCGGTCCGGCTTTTGGCGTCGGAGAAGCAACCCCAAGCCCGCCCCTGGGCGGCACTGCCACGGCGTCTCCGACGCCAACCGGCCCGCTTCCATCAAGTGCGTCTTCCGGCTCCGGGGCGTCGAGGAACCTCTCGCAGGCAGCCCTCGACGACGCCGTACAGCGGGACCTCAAGCTCACCCCTCAGCAGTTCGAGGCCGCCGGGCAACTGGGTGCCCAGGCGGCGCAGGCGGCTGTCCGGCTGCGGCAGGTCCCGGGCTACGCGGGAATCCGGATTGAGGGCGGATCCATCATTGTCAGTGGCTCCGGACATGAGCTGCAGGCCGCGGTTGCCGGACTTGCGCCAAGCATTCCAGGTCTGTCACTCGAGGCGCCCCCCGCGCAGCCTTCCACCGCGGCACCCGTAGCTGCTCCCTCGTCGCCGGCAGCTCCGGCGCCCGCAGCGCAGGCCAATGCGCCCGCGGAGGGCGTGCGGTCACAGCTGGCGGTGAGTACCGAACAGCTTTTCCAGGAGTATGTCCGTGAGGTGGGAACGGCAGGGCTGCAGGCAGTGGTCACCGCCGGCGGCAAATTCGTGATCAGGACAGGCGGCATCACATCCGCCCAGTCGACGCAGGGCGGCGCCACCGGAACACCCTCCACTCCGGCCGGTGGGCCGGAAACGGCAGCTCCCGGCAAGATCTCCCCGTCGCAGTTCGTCTCGCGGTACGCCAACGTGGAGCTCGACGGCGGCGCTCCCCTCAAGCCCGAAGCGGACGTTCCAGGCGGCGTCGGTTACCAGACTGACCAGAACTGGACCTGTTCCACCGGCTTTTCTGCTTTTGACCCCACAGGGCTTCCATCCGTCCTTACCGCGGGGCACTGCGGTGAGGACGGCGCGTCCAAAACAGCCACACTGCTTCCGCGTGCCTCCGGCAGCCTGCTGGGCAACTTTGTGTTCAGCCAGTTCGGCGGCCCTGGAAACTCCCCGGTACTTAACCCAAAGACTCCTACGGGTCCCAATTACACGGCAGTTACGGACCCGGGCAATGTTGGCACTGATATCGCCGTAATCGGAGCCATTCAACCCAACTGGGATCCCGTGCCTGCTACGGACACTTACGGATACGGGACAGGGCCCGACGTCAAGATCATTGGTACCAAGACCCCGGTGGTTGGCGAGGCCGTTTGCCGTTCGGGATGGGCCACCCGCTGGTCCTGCGGCCACATCGACGCGATAGGTATCATCCTCGTGGGCGGCCCCAACTACGCCGCCGACCCCAACGACGTCCGGGCGTTCAACGGTTTCCTGTCATACGACGTCCAGTCCGGCCCGGGTGACTCCGGTGGCCCGTGGATCAGTGGAAACTACGCTGTGGGTACACACTCGGCGGGTGCCGTCGAGAGGGACAAGCTGGGCAACGTCACTAAAACGATCGCCGTCGCAGCCACCCTGGAGGACTCCCTCAAGGTGCTGCCCGGCTACCAACTGGAACTCTTCCTGAACAAGCCCGAATTCGTCGCTCCGGCGGACAAGACGTTTAAAGCCGGCACCAGCATCACGGGCCTGGTTCCGGCCGCGCCCGCCTCCGCCGTCGCCCAAGGTTCCCAGGTGCGCATCACGTATGCGGGCCGCCAGCCGTTCGACGTGCCCGTGCAACCCGACGGCACCTGGTCCTTTACGGCACCGGAAGCACCGGGCCCGTTCAGCTTCACGGCAGAGACCGTGAACGGGTTCAGCCGCTCCGGTGCGGTGTCACTGGACATCGTCATTTCGCCATCGTTCCTTGACGCACCCGCCATCACCACCCCGGCCAACCAGCCGCTGCCCAGGCTGGATGCCGTTCAAGGCACCGGTACGCCGGGCGCCACCATCACATTGTCCGGTGACGTCGACGGCTCGGCGATGGTGGGCACGGACGGCCACTGGACTGTTGCGCTGCCAGCCCCGGCCCCATCGGGGAAGGTGAACGTCACGGCCGTCCAGTCCTATCCACGCCTGGCAGACAGCCCGTCGACCACGGTGACCTTCTCCGTCATGCCCCCGCCACCGGCCGTCACCAGCCTTGCGGACGGGCAGCACCTCAAACAGGACACCCTGCCCGCATCCATTCAGGGAACCGGGCTGAACGGCGCGGACGTGACGGTGTCAGTTGACGGGAAGCGGCTCCCCGGAACTGCTGGATCAGCTGGGTCGGCCCCAACCGGTTCCCGCTCAGTGGGAAGCCGCCTTGCGCCATTGGTCCTGGTGGCGGGGGGAACCTGGACGGTTCCGTTCCCCGCCGGGCTGCCCCTTGGCGCCCACACGGTGTCGGTAACGCAGGCCGTGGCCGGAATAGCATCCACTCCTGCCCAGCTCACGTTCACCATCGACGCCCCGCCGCCGGTGCTTCCCGCAGGGAACATCACGGCCGGCAACCTGGCCTACACAGGGTCATCCGGGTTGATTCCTGCTGCGCTCGCCGCTGCTGCAGCACTCGCCATGGGAATCCTGCTGATGCTGCTGGTCCGTCGCCGGAAGCGGCGTTCAGCCAAGTAGCCGCTGAGGGCGGGGACGTTTTGAGGCGTCCCCGCCCTCATGGCCTCAGTGGTGGCCCGGACGCTCCCTGTGTCAGTGGCGGCCGTGCCACCTGTCCTGGCCGTCAACAACCTGGACCGCCACGTTGAGATTGTTGTCGGCCAGGCTTCCCCAGGCGTAAACGATGGTGTTCTTGCCGGCTTCGACAGTGATGTCAGCCGGGCCGATGACCGGAGCTGTGGTTCCTGTGGCTGCAACGGAGGCTGAAATTGTCCCGGCCTTGAGCTTCAGCGTTGCTTCTTCCGGATTGCTGAGTCCCTCGATCACCGGTGATCCGGAGGCCAGGACGTCGACGGCGGGGGCTGCGGCCACGTGCCTGACCGTCAGCTTGCCTTTCTCGTCGTTGCGCGGTGCCTTGGTGTCGTTGGTGAAGAGCGAGGCGGTGGGGGTGCCGGCGGCGTCAAGGTGTGCCACGGCCGTGTAGTTGCCGCCCTCGTCGAGGTCCACGTTGACCGGTCCGATCACCGGGTTTGCGGCGCTGGTGGCGTCCGCGGCGGTGATGGCGATTTGGTAGTCACCGGCAGGCAGTTCCAGCGGCCCTGCCAGGCTGCCCGGGGTGAAGTCATCCAGGGTGAGGTTGCCGTTCACCCACACGTCCACGGTGAGGCCGGGCACGCCGTGCAGGACAGACAACAGCGCGGGATCATGGTCATGATGCCAGTCGCCGGCTTGGGCCGGTGCGGCGAAAGCCAGCGTAGCCGCCAGCGAGAGTGCTCCAGCGGCGTAGGTCATTTTGCGCATTTCAAACTCCTTGCAGGATGCCCGGTGGCCGGGCTGTTTTTTGCTTACGGGTTTGATACCGCCGAAATGCCCTCCGTGGATGCAGAACTGGGGATATTGGGGGTTAGTTTTTGCGCGTCATCAGCAAATTGGTGATGCGCAGGGTGCACAGCCGCTGGCCTGCCTCGTTGGTGATCAGCACCTCGTGCGTGGTGAGGGTGCCGCCCAGGTGGATGGGCGTGGCGGTGATGGTGATCTGGCCTTCCCGTGCGGAGCGGTGGTGGGTGGCGGAAACGTCGACCCCCACGGCCGTTTTGCCCATGGTGCTGGCGTGGATGACGGCGGCCCAGGACCCCACGGCTTCGCCCACGGCGAGGGACGCCCCGCCGTGCAGCAGCCCGAACGATTGCCTGTTCCCCTCCACCGGCATGGTGGCCACCACGCGCTCCACGGACTCCTCGACGATCTTCACCCCCATCTTCTCGTCCAGCTCACCGAGGGTGATCCTCCACAAATCGTGCTCGGAAGGCTGCTTCTCCGCGGCATCCTTCGGTGATGGGGCACTCATACGTTCTCCTTTGGGTGGCCAAGTTCAGTCCCGGCCTTCTAGTCTGCAGCATGGCACGTCATGTATGGTGAATATATTACCGAACGGACGGTCAGTAATGGCTTGTCCCTGTTTGCCTGCCCCCTTGTTGGAAGGACCGTCAACGATGACCACCACAGCCACAGCTCCCCAGGCCACGGTCGACACCGTGGAGACAGTGCCCAGCTTCGTCATGGATGCCTGGTGGACGCCCGACGCCGGTGCCTCGGCTTCCGCTGTCCCCGTCCGGGACGCCAGCACGGGGGAGGTCCTGGCCAAGGTGAGCACGGAGGGGCTGGACCTCGCCGCCGTCGTAGAGTACGGCCGCACTACGGGCCAGGCCGAGCTGGGAAAGCTCACCTTCCACCAGCGGGCCCTCAAGCTCAAGGAACTGGCGCAGTACCTGCAGGCCCGCCGGGACCACTTCTATGCCTTCTCGGCCCAGACCGGGGCCACCAAGCTCGACTCCATGGTGGACATCGACGGCGGCATCGGAGTCCTCTTCACGTTCGGCTCCAAGGGCCGGCGCGAACTCCCGAATTCCCAGGTGGTGGTGGACGGGCCCATGGAGGTGCTGTCCAAGGACGGTTCCTTCGCGGGGGAGCACATCTACACCCGCATCCCGGGCGTGGCCGTGCAGATCAACGCGTTCAACTTCCCCGTCTGGGGCATGCTTGAGAAGTTCGCGCCCGCCTTTATCGCCGGCGTCCCCACCATCGTCAAGCCCGCTACTCCCACCGGCTACGTTGCGGCGGCCGTGGTGAAGGCCATCGTCGAATCGAACATCCTGCCGGCAGGTTCGCTGCAGCTCATCTCCGGCTCGGTCCGCGGCCTCCTGGATGTGCTCGACTACCGGGACCTCGTGGCTTTCACCGGCTCCGCCTCCACCGCAAAGTCCCTGAAGGCGCACCCGAACGTGGTGGAGGGCGGCGTGCGGTTCACCTCCGAAACCGACTCCCTGAACGCTGCCATCCTGGGCCCCGACGCCGTGGAGGGAACCCCTGAGTTCGACGCCTTCGTCAAATCCGTGGTCACCGAAATGACCGTCAAGGCCGGCCAGAAGTGCACCGCCATCCGCCGCGCCATCGTGCCGCAGGAACTGGTCGCCGCCGTGTCCTCGGCAATCGGCAAACGCATTTCCGAGCGGGTGGTCCTGGGTGATCCACGTGGTGAGGGCGTCACCATGGGCGCGCTGGCCTCCGTGGAACAGCTGGAGGACGTCCGCGCCGCCGTGCAGTCCATGCTCGACGCCGGTGGTGAGCTCGCGTACGGAACCCTCGATTCGCCGTCGGTCACCTCCGCCGACGGAACCACCGGGACCGTGGACGGCGGCGCCTTCATGGCCCCCGTCGTCCTGAATTGGGACAATCCGGAGGCAGAGGCCATCCACTCGCTCGAAGCGTTCGGACCGGTTTCGTCCGTGATCGGCTACAAAGACCTGCCCGACGCCGTCCGCCTCGCCGCGCGCGGCGGCGGCTCACTGGTGGCATCGGTGTGCACCAACGATCCCGGCGTGGCCCGCGAACTGGTCACCGGCATTGCTGCGCACCACGGCCGCGTCCTGATGCTCAACCGCGAGGACGCCCGCAGCTCCACCGGCCACGGATCACCGGTTCCCCACTTGGTCCATGGCGGACCGGGACGTGCCGGCGGCGGCGAGGAACTGGGCGGCATCCGGTCCGTGCTGCACCACATGCAGCGCACGGCCATCCAGGGCTCACCCAACATGCTGACCGCCGTCACGGGGGTGTGGCACGCCGGGGCTGACCGCAACTTCACACGGGAGACCGAGGGGACGCACCCGTTCCGGAAGCACCTGGCCACCCTTCGAATCGGCGATGCCGTCCGCTCCGACCTGCGCCAGGTCACCCTCGAGGACATCACCGCGTTCGCCAACTCCACCGGGGACACGTTCTACGCCCACACAAACCAGGCGGCGGCGGAAGCCAACCCGTTCTTCCCGGGGATCGTGGCGCACGGTTACCTGTTGCTGAGCTGGGGTGCGGGTCTGTTCGTGGAGCCCGCACCGGGCCCTGTCCTGGCCAATTACGGGCTGGAGAACCTGCGCTTCATCACGCCCGTCGCGGCCGGGGATTCCATCCGCGTGACCCTCACCGCCAAGAAGATCACTCCCCGCGAAACGGACGAATACGGGGAGGTGGCCTGGGATGCCGTGCTCACCAACCAGAACGACGAGATCGTGGCCACCTACGACGTTCTCACGCTGGTCGAGAAGTAGCGAACCGGGGGCAAATGGCCCGGTTCTTTTGGCTGGCCAAAGCGTAAGATGCTGCCCGTAGGAGGTGGCCACATGACCCTTAAATTGAGCACAGCCACTACCATCCTGCCAGTCGATGACGCAGCCCGCGCCCGCAGCTTCTACACCGAAAAGCTCGGACTCCCGCACCGCGGAAAGACAGACGATGGAAGCGAATTACTCGGCACCGACGGCGGCCCCATGCTGCAGCTGATGCCGGTCTCGGACGGCAAGCACTCCGATCACACGGCGCTGAGCTTCGAAGTTTCTGACATCGAGGCTACGGTCCGTGACATGGCGGCCAGGGGTGTGATGTTCCAGGACTACGACCTGCCCACCCTGAAGACGGAAAACCACATCTGTACAACAGACTCTGAAAAGTGCGCGTGGTTCATGGACACCGAGCACAACATCCTGTGCGTCCACGAGAACCTGGGCGCCGGGTCGGAGTACCAGGTCTAGGCGGAAAATCACGGCAGCAGGGGCGACCCGATCGGATCGGGACGCCCCTGCTTTTGTCTCCGTACCCCGGTGTCAGTTCTCGGCGCCCCCGTGCAGGCCGTCGTCGCTGCTGTCATCCTCGGGGCCCGTGCCGCGGCCGTCTTGGCTGCGGTCGGAGAGGTCCATGTTGCCGCGGGCCTCGTCCATGGTGGGGCCGCCGCGCGGGACGCTGTAGGTGTCCGGGCGGATGCCGTGCGACTGTTCCTCGATCAGGGCCTGCTCCTCGCTGAAGCGGATCACGTTGGCCTCGTCACCGGCGTCGCCGGGAACGTCCTCGCGGATCTTTGACGGGTCCGGGATGATGAATCCTGCGTCCGGTTCTTCCTTGGGGTGGCTCATGTTCTTTCCTTCCTATCGGGTGGTTGTGTTGGCGGGCCGGTCGGTAAGGTCCACCTTGATATCCAAACTTTGATCGCCGCGCTTGACCTTGAAGCCTACGGTGTCCCCGGGGTTGCGCTTGCGCAGTTCCGCCAGGAGCTTTTCGGGGGTGTTCAGATCCACGCCCTCCATGGACTGCAGGACGTCGCCGGGACGGATCCCTGCGCGCCCGGCCGGGCCGTCGGCGTCTGCGGCGAGCACCACCACTCCGGCCCCTTCCTGGATGCCCAGCTGGTCGGCGATCTGCGCCGTCAGCTCGCCGGGAGTCAGGCCAAGGTAGGCGTGCTTGACCGTGCCGTTGGCCAGCAGTTCCTCGGCGACGTCGACGGCGGTAGCGGCGGGAATGGCGAAGCCCAGGGAAACCGCTCCGGACGACGGCGGGATGTAGGCCTCGCTGATGCCGATCACTTCGCCACGCATATTGATCACAGCGCCGCCGGAGTTGCCGGGGCTGATGGGCGCGTCCGTCTGGATGAGGTCCACCAGGGACAGGCTGTTCGATGCCGAGCCGGGGATGGAGCGGTGCAGGCCGGAGATGATGCCGGCGGTGGCCGTGTTTTCAAAGCCCAGGGGAGAGCCAAGGACCAGGGCGCCCTCGCCCACCTTGGGCAGGTTGCTTTGGTAGGTGGGCTTGGGCAGGCCGGTACGTTTGGCCTGCACCAGCGCGAGGTCCGTTACCGCGTCGCTGGCCTTGACCGTTCCCTCAACGCGCTGCCCGTCGGCGAACCCCACCTCAACGGTGGTGGCGCCGTGGATCACGTGCTCGTTGGTGAGGATCAGCCCGTCCGCCGAATACACCACGCCGCTGCCGAGCCCCTCCTGGGTGAAAATGGTCACCACCGACGGGGCCAGGTTCTCCACGAGCTGGGGCAGGTTCCCGGCCGCCGTTCCCGAATCGGAGCCTGTTGCGGGCGCGGCGGAACCGGACGTGGACGGCGCCGGCGTGGAGTTGGCGGAGGCCGACGACGACGGCTGGTTTGACGAGGTACCGCTCGGGGCGGGGGGATTGGGAGTGCCCGTGCAGCCGCTGAGTGCCAGGGCCGCGGACAGTGCCGTGCCCCCGAGTGCGGTCAGGAGGCGGCGTGAACGCTGCGGATTGCTGGCCTGGCTCATTCAACACCTCCTTGCGGATGCTGGCTTTCTACCACCGTAGCGGGGCGGCGGAGAAAATACCAAGCACGCTTATTATTCGCTGACGGCGGGACCGTCCGAAAGAGCTAGGCGTCCGCGTGCAGCCCTCCGAATGCCACGCTGATGACGTCGTCGGCCAGCCGCTGCGGCGAGAGGGAGCCGCCCGGCTTGTACCACTCCACGATGGAGTTGATCATGCCGAACAGCAGCCGCGAAACGGTGCGGGGGTCGATGTCCGCGCGCAGGGAGCCCTCGTCGCGGGCGGCTGAGATCAGGATGGCCACCTTGTGGTCGAAAGCGCGGCGGCGCTCCAGGGCGTCCCGTTCGATCTCGGTATTGCCGCGCAGGCGCAGCAGCAGGGTGACAAAGGGCAGGCGGTCCACCAGCACGGCCACGGTCTGCCGCAGTACGAACTCGAGCCGCGCATCGGCGGCTCCGGACGTTGCCTGCGGTTGCTCCAGGATGGCCTCGAGGCCGCCGAGCGCGTGGTCAAGGGCGAGCTTGAGGAGATCGCCCTTGGACGGCACGTGGTGGTAGATCGCGGACTTGGAGATACCCAGGTTCTCGGCCAGGATCCCCATGGAGGTGGCGTCATAGCCGTGCCGGTTGAAGACGTCGACGGCGATACGCAGCACGGACTGCTGGTCGTAGCCGGGGCGGCCCCGCTTGGCCGTGGCATTAGCGGGAGTGCCACTGGCGGCAGCGCCGTCGGTGCTGGAGGTCTCGGTGGTGCTGGCGGTTCTGCTCGGCATAATCGCTAGTTTCTCACGAACGGTCGGTAAGTTCGGGGACCGCGCAGCACCACCGGGGCCTTTATGCTTTCGGGCGCAGGTCGTAGATCCGGCGCAGCTTGCCGTTGGACCGCTCCAGCGAGCCCGGCTCCACCACGTCCACGGTGCACGAAGAACCCACGTGGATCTTGATCTGCTCCTTCAGGGTGCGTCCCGCCGTCGTGCTCTGCTCAAGGGTGACGGCGTCCCGGCGCTCGATGCGCACGGTCAGCTGATCCATCCGCTGGCCCTCGGGCCGGGTGAGTTCGAGCTGGAAGTGCGGGCTCAGCTCCGGGATCCGCAGCGCGATTTCCTCGATCTGGGACGGGAAGAGGTTCACGCCGCGCAGGATGATCATGTCGTCGCTGCGGCCGGTGATGCGGCCCATCCTGCGGTGTGCGGGGCGGGCAGTGCCGGGCAACAGGCGGGTGAGGTCCTTGGTGCGGTAGCGGATGATCGGCAGCGCTTCCTTGGTAAGGGACGTGAAGACGAGTTCGCCGTGTTCGCCGTCGCGCAGCACGTTCTCCTTCCCCGCCAACGGGTTGAAGGGGTCGATGATTTCGGGGCGGAAGTGGTCCTCCCAGATGTGGCTGCCGTCCTGGGTTTCCACGGCCTCCCCGGCGACGCCCGGGCCCATGACCTCAGAGAGGCCGTAAATGTCGCAGGCCTTGATGTTCATCATCACTTCAAGCTCATGGCGCATTTCCTGCGTCCACGGCTCGGCGCCCAGGACTGCGAACTTCAGCGACGTCGAGGCGGGATCGATGCCCATGTGCGCCATGGCGTCGGCGATGGTGAGCAGGTAGGTGGGGGTGGCCAGGATGGCGTCCGGCTTGAAGTCCTGGATCAGCTGGATCTGGCGTTCGGTCTGGCCGCCGGACATGGGGATGACGGTGCAGCCCAGGGCTTCGGCGCCGGCGTGTGCGCCCAGCCCGCCGGTGAACAGGCCGTAGCCGTAGGCGTTGTGCACCTTCATGCCGGGGCGGATGCCGGAGGCGCGGAAGCTGCGGGCCACCAGCTTGGCCCAGTCCGCCAGGTCCTGCTTCGTGTAGCCGACGACGGTGGGCCGGCCCGTGGTGCCCGAACTGGCGTGGATGCGGGCTACTTCGCTCTGCGGTACTGCGAACATCCCGAAGGGGTATTCGGCGCGTAGGTCGTCCTTGGTGGTGAAGGGGAAGTTTCCGAGATCTTCCAGCTCGCGCAGGTCGCTGGGATGGATGCCGGCGTCGTCGAACTTGCGCTTGTACAGCGGCACGCGCTCGTATGCATAGGCCAGGGTGTGCTGCAGGCGGCTGAGCTGGAGGGCTTCGAGCTCGTCGCGGGAGATCATTTCCTCGCGGTCCAGGCCGGCTGCGGTGCCGGTGGCCGGGCTGTCAGCTGCGGTGTCCGCCGGGGTGGCAACGGCAGCGGCGGGGGTTTCGGGGGCATGCAGGGTCATGGTTTTCCTACTTCTTGGGGATGGTGCGGCTGCGTCCGCGGAACTCGGCGATGAGCTCGCCCGGGGAACCCGGCTGGGTTTCGGTGCCGGGCCGGCCTCCGGAACCCGGCGTACCGGCGTCGGCGGCAAAGATCTGGATGTCGTACAGGCCGCTGCGTCCGGCGCTGGAGCGGCGGTCAGCGACGGCGGTCAACACCTGGCCCCGGAAGGCGGGCTTGAGGAAGTTGATGTCGACGCCGGAGGCGACGGTGATGGTGCTTTCCTCGCCCGGTGCAGGGTGGATGGGGTTGCACGCGAGGGCGAAGGCAGTGTCCCCGAACGCGAAGATCATTCCGCCGTGGGCCATGCCGAAGCCGTTGAGCATTTCCTGCCGAAGCGTCATCCGGATAGTGGCATGGCCGTCGCTGATGGCGAGGACCTCGATGCCCATCCATTCGGAGGCGTAGTCGTTTTCCAGGATGGGGTGCGTGGACCCGGAAAGTGTTGCTTCAGCCATGCGTCATTGCCTCCAGCTTTATTTACCGAATGTTCATTAGGTAATCCCATGAGGGGGTGCGGTGTCAAGGGCACGTGTTCGTTCCTGCCCGGTTACTCCGGCGCACCCCGCGCTTCAAAGCCGGGACACGCCGTCGTCCACGGCGCGCCCGCTCCGGTGCCGGAAAGCAACCGGGCAGGGTGGCACGACGCCGGTGCGCACCGCGGGGGAGGAGGTGCAAGGATGGGAGGACCGGCACCGGCAAGAACAGCAAAGGGCGGACCATGGCCAAAGGCATCTACGTCAGCGCAACCACCCCGGGTTCGGGCAAATCCCTTGTGGCCCTGGGCCTGGCGGACACCCTGCACCGGCACGCGGACAGGATTGGCTTCTTCAAGCCGGTGGTCCACGGGCCCTCGGCTGCCGATGACCCGATGGTGGCGCTGATGAAGTCCCGGTTCGCACTGGAGGACGAACGCTGCCGCGGCGGCCTGACCTACGCCGAAGTGCGGACCCTGCTGGCAGAAGGAAACCGGGCGGAGATCGATGCCAGGTGCGTGGAGATTTTCGCGGACATTGCCCGCCACTGCGACGTGGTGATCGTGGAAGGGACTGACCTGGTGGGGCAGGACTCCGCCGTCGAGTTCGACCTCAACGCCCGGCTGGCCAACAACCTGGCCGCGCCGGTGGTTGCCGTGGTAGGCGCGAAGGGGCGGACGGTCAGTGAAACCGCTGCCGCCGTCGAGGTCGCGCGCAAGGAACTCGCCGCCGAAAAATGCGCGCTGCTGGCCATCATGGTGAACCGGGCGGACCCGGAGGATGTTGACGGGATCGCGGCGGCCCTGAAGCCGGGCGCCTCGGGCCGGCCGGTGTACATCCTGCCTGAGCTGGAGGAGATTGCCCGGCCCACCACCGGCGAGGTGGCCGCGGCCCTGCACGTGCGGCAGATCGCCGGAACCCCCGATATGGAACGGGACGTCAAGGACATCAAGGTGGCCGCGATGAACGTGGGCAACTTCCTGAATGTGCTGGACGAGGGCGCGCTGGTGATTGTGCCGGGCGACCGGGCGGACGTGATGGTGGCGTGCCTGGCGGCCTCCTTCTCACCCGAATTTCCGGTGGCCTCCGCACTGATCCTCACCGGCGGCCTGTCTCCGGACGCGAATATCTACCCACTCCTGGCCCAGGCTCCGTTCCCCGTGTTTGCTGCCGACGAGGACACCTACACCACGGCCCGCAGGGTGTCCGAGGTCCGCAGTGAAATCTGGTCGGGGCACCGGCGCAAGGTTGCCTCCGCGTTGGGCCTCTGGTCCCGCCGCGTGGATGAAACAGAGCTGGTGGAACGCCTGCACCTGCCGCGCGCGGAACGGATGACGCCGTTGCGGTTCCTGCACGACCTCATCGAGCGTGCCCGGGCCCAGCGCCGGCACGTGGTGCTGCCCGAGGGCACCGATGTCCGGATCCTGCGGGCCGCCGAAATCCTGCACCGCCGCGACGTTTGCGACCTGACGCTGCTGGGCCCCGAACCGGACGTCCGGGAACTGGCCGCGGCGAACGGCATCGACCTGTCCGGCATTGATGTCATTGATCCGGCCACTTCCGACCTTCGGCTGAAGTTTGCCGAGAAGTACGCGGAGCTGCGGGCGCACAAAGGCGTGGACCTGCCCAAGGCGCTGGAGATCATGCAGGACGGAAGCTACTTCGGCACCATGATGGTCCAGCTGGGTGTGGTGGACGGGATGGTGTCCGGTGCGGCCCACACCACCGCGCACACCATCCGCCCCGCACTGGAGTTCGTGAAAACCCGCCCCGGCGTAAAGATCGTGTCCTCGGTGTTCCTGATGCTCATGCCGGACAGGGTGTTGGTCTATGGGGACTGTGCCGTGAACCCGGATCCGAACGTGGAGCAGCTGGCGGATATTGCGCTGGCCTCGGCGGACACCGCCGCACAGTTCGGGGTGGAGCCGCGGGTGGCCATGCTGTCCTATTCGACCGGCGGTTCCGGCTCGGGCGAGGCCGTGGACGAAGTGCGGCAGGCCACTGAACTGGTGCGCCAGCGCCGCCCGGACCTCGCCGTGGAGGGCCCTATCCAGTACGACGCCGCCGTGGACGCCTCGATCGCGGCATCCAAGATGCCTGGATCCTCGGTGGCCGGGCAGGCCACAGTGTTCATCTTCCCGGACCTGAACACCGGCAACAACACGTACAAGGCGGTGCAGCAGAGCTCCGGCGCCGTCGCGGTGGGGCCCGTCCTGCAGGGGCTCCGGAAGCCGGTCAACGACCTCTCCCGCGGCTGCACCGTGGAGGACATCGTGAACACTGTCGCCATCACGGCTATCCAGGCGCAGGCCCAGGGCGCTGCGCAGTAGCCGGACTCCTGGAAGACCACGCAAAAGTACGACGCCGGCACTTTCGGAAGTGCCGGCGTCGTACTTTTGCTGCAGGTACTTAGGGCTGGGGCTTAGCTGTTGTCCGGCTTGGCCAGGCTGTCGTCGTCCTCCTGCTTGGCGGGCTCGTCGGAAAGGCCCTGCGGGGTGAGGTCCAGGTCATCCCGGTTCTCCGGGGGCTCCGGCGCTTCCCCGGTTTCGGCGGCCTTGACGTGCCCGGTATCGTCCAGGGCCGGGTTGGCGCCTTCCACCCCTGTGGGATCAGTCTTGCTGCCGGAGTCCGGCTGGGCGTTGAGCGGGGCCGTGCTGCTGGATCCCGTGTTGGTGGGGTCGTTCTCGTCGATCGAAGTGGGCTCGTTCGTCATGGAATTGTCCTCTCGCCGTAGTCCAGCCTTGTCCGCCGACCATAGGCACAGCCGGCGCTGATCCGCAAGGAAACGGGCCAGGCCAAGGCAACCTATAGTGGGGGTTGAACTGCTGACGCCAGGCTGAGGAGGCCCCCGCATGCTCGTGCTCGTCATCAACTCCGGTTCGTCGTCGCTGAAATACCAGGTCCGCGACGTAGCCGCCGGGACGGTCCTCACTGAGGGGCTGATCGAGAAGATCGGCATGGGCAACGGCGGCGGTGGCGATGGCGAGATCGAAGGCCCGCGGGATCATGCCGAGGCCCTGGAGCAGGTGGACGCCGCCATCCACCGGGAACTGGGCGGCCTGGAGCTCGGAGCGGTGGGCCACCGGGTGGTCCACGGCGGCGAGCGGTTCGCCGAGCCCGTGCTGATCGACAACGAGATCACCCGCGCCATCGAACGCCTCAACCCGCTCGCGCCCCTGCACAACCCCGCCAACGTCCTGGGCATCCGCGCCATCACCAGGAAGTGGCCCAAGATGCCGCAGGTGGCCGTGTTCGACACCGCCTTCCATCGAACGCTCCCGGAGCACGCCTGGCGGTACGCCGTGCCGGACGAGTTGTACACCAACCACGGCATCCGCCGCTACGGCTTCCACGGCACCTCCAATGAATACGTGGCGCGGCGCTCGGCTGCGCTGCTGGACCTGCCCGTCGAGGAGTTCGACGGCGTGATCGCCCACCTGGGCAACGGCGCCTCCGTGACCGCCATCAGGGGCGGGAAGTCCGTGGACACGTCCATGGGCTTCACCCCGCTCGAGGGCCTGGTCATGGGCACCCGTTCCGGCGACCTGGACCCTTCCATCCTGGTGTTCCTGGGCCGTGCCGGCTGGACGCCCGAGGACATCGACACCATGCTGAACCGGGAGTCGGGGCTCAAGGGCCTGGCCGGGAACAACGACATGCGTTCGGTGGTGGAAGGGGCCGAAGCCGGCGACGAGAAGGCCTCGATGGCGCTCGCGGTGGCGTCCTACCGGCTGGCCAAGTACATCGGCGGCTACCATGTTGCCGTTGGCGGGGCCAAGGCACTGGTCTTCACAGCGGGGATCGGTGAGAACTCCCAGCAGTTCCGCGCGCAGGTGGTGGACCGGCTCGGTGCCCTGGGCATGGAGCTCGACGCCGGCCTGAACGTTGCGCGGTCAAAGGAACCCCGCGTCATTTCCACGCCGTCCTCCGCGATTCCCGTCCTGGTGGTTCCGACGGACGAGGAACGCGCCATCGCGGAGGCGACGGCCGCCGTCGTCTCCTCCAACCGATAACACCAGTGCCGGCGATTTCCCTGCCCATCCGCACTGAACGGCTGATCCTGCGCCGCTTTGAGGGCAGCGACCTGGACGCTTTCCACGCCTACCACCGCCTTCCGGAGACCGCGCGGTTCCTGCCCGGGCCTGCCAAGAGCTACACCCAGTCGATGGAACGGGTGGGCCATTACGCCAACTTCGTGTTCGAAAAGGAGGGCGACTGGGTGGCGCTGGCCATCGAGTCGGCGTCGGACGGCGGGCTCCAGGGCGAGGTGGTGCTCAAGTGGCTGCCCGGCCGGGGGCAGGGCGAGGTGGGCTGGAGCCTGGCGCCGGCGGCCAGGGGCAAGGGCTACGCCACTGAAGCCGCGGGCGCCATGCTGCGGCTCGGGTTCGAAGAGCTGGGCATGCACCGGATCGAGGCGCGACTGGACGAGCTCAACACTGCGTCAGCGGATCTCTGCCGCCGCCTGGGGATGCGGCAGGAAGCCCGGCACGTGGACAAGTGGCATTACAAGGGCGAATGGGCCACCGAATTGATCTACGCCATCCTTGCCGATGAATGGCGCATCGGTTCCCGTGGATAGCTCTACGCCCGGCCCTTGAGGATCAGGTTCCAGTAGATCTTCGGGAACAGATCCCGGTCCACCACCCAGGACAGCCTGCTTTCATTCCACGTGGGCACGCGGGGGATGGTGGGCATGGGGCGGTACCGGTCGTCGAATTCGGCGAATACCACCGTGTCCCGTGACACCGTGAACGGGCAGACCGAGTAGCCGTCGTACTTGGCCCGCAGCGGCTTTCCCTTCCGCGCTGCCACCAGGTTCTTCGCCACCACCTTGGTCTGCTTCCGCAGCGACCCCCCGGACTTCGAATTCGTGGTCCCTGCGGCATCGCCGAGGGACCACACATTGGGATACCGGAGATGCCGCAGGGTTTGCCGGTCCACCTCCACGAAGCCGCCCGCGTCCCCGGCGGCCGGCAGGTCCGTGGCCTTGAGCCAGTCCGGCGCCGACTGCGGCGGCACGGCATTGAGGACGTCGTACGTCAGGTCCTCGGTGGTGTTTGCAGCGTTGTCCCTGATGGTTGCCCTGCGGCCCGCGGGGCTCACAGCCACCAGTTCACTGTTGGTCCGCAGCTCGATCCCGTACTCCGCGATCTTCCGGTCCAGTTCCCGGTCCACCTCCGGGACCCCGAACACGGTGGGGTAGGGCTGCACCATCACCACCCGGATCTTGTCCAGGACTCCCTGTTCGCGCCAGTAGTCGCAGGCCAGGTACATGGGTTTCTGGGCGGCGCCACCGCACTTGATGGGCCCCGCGGGCATGGTGAAGACGGCGGTGCCGGAGGTCATGCCGCTGAGCAGCGTCCAGGCCTTGGGAGCGAGGTCAAACTCGTAATGGGATGCGCCATGCGGGGAGTGGACGGCATCGGCCAGGCCCGGCACCTCGTTCCAGTCATACTGCAGCCCCGGGCACACCACCAGCTGGCCGTAGGCCACCGACGCCCCCGATTCCAGGGTGACCGTGTTGGCATTGGCATCCACGCCCGCGGCCGCATCCCGGATCCAGGTGACGCCCTGGGGGACCACGGATTCCTGCGGCCGGACCGCTTCCTTGGCCTGGGCCCGGCCGCCGGCGATATGCGAAAACAGCGGTTGGTAGAGGTGGTGGCCGCGGGGCTCGATCACGGCCACATCCTTGATGCCATAGCGCTGCAACCTGGCCGCCAGCGAGATGCCGGCATTGCCGCCGCCGATGATGACCACCTCATGCTGGGCAGCCACGGCGCTACTTCTTCTCAGTCAGCGCGGATGCCTTGTGCGCCGCACGGGCGCCGGTCTTCGCCGACTCCACCACGTATTGCGGTTCCTCCTGGCTGGCCCGGTGCGTGTTGCCGTCGAGGTCGAAGTCGCTGGTCTTCTTTTCCACGATCCTGCCGTGCGTCTTGCCCTGTGAAGTGTTCCACTCCACGTGCGTTCCCTTGGTCAATGACATGCCCGCTCCTCTGGTGGGTCCCTGCGGAAAACAAGTGCCCCCCAATGGTAAGCATGGTTAGCTTTTTCCGGTACGCGGCTGACGGACCTACTTCAGGCCGGCGCCCGGGAGCAGCTCGGTGGCGCCCAAGGCGTCGGCAATGAAGGCGTAGTCCCAGGCGCGTTCACGCCACTGCACATACCGGCCGGAGGCGCCGCCGTGGCCGCCGTCCATTTCGATCTTCATGACAATGGGCTCCGACCCCGTGGTCTTGTTCCGCAGTTCCTGCACCCATTTGGCCGGCTCCACGTACAGGACGCGGGTGTCATTGAAGGACGTGACCGCGGCGATCTTGGGGTAGGCCACCTCCCGCACGTTTTCGTACGGCGAGTAGGACTTCATGTAGGCGTAGGCCGCGGGGTCCGTGATGGGGTTGCCCCATTCCTCCCATTCCAGTGCGGACAGCGGCAGGTCCGGATCCAGGATGCTGGTGAGCGGATCAACGAACGGCACCTGCGCCACGATGGCCGCATACTTCTCCGGCGCCATGTTGGCCACGGCGCCCATGAGCAGGCCCCCGGCAGAACCACCCAGCGCCGCGATCCGGGCAGGGTCCACCCACCCCGAGGCCGCCAGCCAGTCCGTGGCGTCCACGAAGTCCGTGAACGTGTTCTTCTTGGTGAGCTTCTTGCCGTCCTCGTACCAGTGCCGGCCGAGCTCGCCGCCGCCGCGGATGTGGGCGATCACGAAAACCACGCCTCGGTCCAGCAGCGACAGCCGTGCGATGCCGAAGCCCGGATCCATGCTCATCTCGTACGAGCCGTACCCGTACACCAGGCCGGCCGCCGTCGAATCCTGCCCGACAGCCTTGTGCCGCAGGACCGACAGCGGGATGCGCGTGCCGTCCGCAGCGGTGGCCCACTCCCTGGTGGCGACATAGTCATTGCCGTCGTAGCCGCCCAGCACGGGGCTTTCCTTGCGGAGCAGCAGCTCCCCGGCGGGCCGTTCCGGGGTGGGCAGGACGAAATCGTAGATGCGGGACGGGGTGAAGTAGGACGTGTAGCCCAGCCGGATCACGGGGGCCTCGTAATCGGAGCCGCCCACGCCCGCTGTGTACAGTTCCTCGTCAAACGCCGGTTCCACGGGCGACTGCTGGGCGGCCGTACCCAACCCGGCCAGCCCCATCACCTGGACGCGCTCAATGGTGTCCTTGCGGATGGAGACGATGAGGTGCGTGGCAGTGACGCCCGCACCGTTGACCCGCACGTCGTCGGAATGTTCGACGACGGTCTGCCAGGTCTGCTCTGCCAGCGGCTTTTCCAGCTCGGCCGCGTCCGCCAGGGAAACCATGGAGTTGATGGCGCCGCGGTTGTGCGTGAGCAGGATTTTCTCTGTCTTGTGCCCGTCCGGGCCTTCAAGCAGGAACGGCTCGGCCTCGTAAAGAACGCGTTCATCCCGGGAAATGACTGTGCTGACGGTTCCGGTGGCGTCCTCAAAGCGCAGCAGCCGGGTTTCGCTGTACTCCGAGCACCCGATGCCCAGCACCAGGTAACGCCGGTCCGCGGAGAGCTCGAAGCCCAGCCACATGGCGGGGTCATCCTCCTGGTAAACCACCGCATCGTCGTCGACAGGCGTGCCCAGCACGTGCGATTTCACCTGGTACGGCCGCCATGACTCATCCACCACCGTGTAGAAGAGGCGCGTGCCGTCGGGGGAAAACGCGACCCCGTAGAAGATGTTCTCAATGACATCCGGCAGCAGTTCTCCGGTGCGCAGGTCCTTGATCCGGAGGGTGAAGCGTTCGTCGCCGGAGTTGTCCACAGCGTAGGCATACAGGTTGCCGTCAACAGTGACAGCTGTGCCGCCAACGGAAAAGAACGGCTTGCCCTCGGCCTCAACGTTGCCGTCCAGCAGGATCTCCTCGCCGGGAATCTCGAGGCCGGCCTCCACCGCCGGCGGAGTCCAGTCGGCGATCTTGTCCCCGGTATCCGCAGCCCGGACCCGGCAGTGGATGCCGTACTCCTTGCCCTCCGCCGAGCGGCTGAAGTACCACCAGCCGTCCTTGCGGTGTGGCACCGAAAGGTCGGTTTCCTGGGTGCGGCCCTTGATCTCCTGGAAGATTGCCTCGCGAAGCGGCTCCTGATGCCCGGTGACCGCCTCCTGGTAGGTGTTCTCGGCCCGCAGGTGCTCCACGACCTCCGGCGATTCCTTGTCCCGCAGCCACTCGTAGTTGTCCACGAACGTCTCCCCGTGGTGGGTGCGCTCAGTGGGAACCTTCTTGGCGACCGGGGGCGCGGGGATGGCAGTGCCGGTGGAATCCTGCAGGGAAGTGGAGGTCATGGATTCAATATATAGACCACCCCGGACAAGACAGCAGGCCGTTCGCTACCGGGGGAGAAGGGACGCTCCGGAAAGGGGCGAAAGACTCTGGGACCCCGTCCGCGGTCCACCGCAGGCTGGAAGGAAACGTGGGCCGGGTGCTGCACTTCGCAGACGGAAGCACGTCGCGGGTGTACCGGGCGGCGCATCAACCCGACCACGCTTGGTGGCGGATCGTGGCCCAGGCGCCGT
This sequence comes from Arthrobacter sp., assembly GCA_035475035.1. GTDB lineage: Bacteria > Actinomycetota > Actinomycetes > Actinomycetales > Micrococcaceae > Arthrobacter. Next base: position 3,866 of record DATIMT010000111.1, on the reverse strand, counting down.
CCCGCCAACAGGGGGGGAGGGTAGTTGCCGGAGGGCTCCAGGCGTAGTCTGGTCAGTTCAAGGCACATCCGCCCAGCGTGAGAGGGGAAGTTCCATGACCATCCCGCCAGTGCACGAACCCGAGCCGTTTCCGCCCGAACCCGGCCCCGAGCCCACATCGCCGGATCCCACGCAGCCGCAACCTCCCGGCCCACCGTCTCCGAATCCGTTTCCCACCCCGCAGCCGCCGGGACCGCTGCCCGTTCCGGATCCGGGCCCGGCACCCTTGCGTCCGGACCCCACCAGGGACTGACGAAAAGAGCAGGACTTCAAAAGGGGCCTTCCGCGCAGTTCAACTGCGCGGGAGGCCCCTTCCGTAGGTCCGGCCGCGGTGCGACTCACCGGATGGACAGACGGTGGCGGCTCAACTGCCCGGTGGCGTGAACAGATTGACGAGGTTTCCGTCGGGGTCATGGAACAGCACGGACCTGTTTCCCCAGGGCATGGTCGTGGGCTCGAGCACAACGTCCTCGAGCCGGTCGCGGAGCCGCGCGAACTCCTGGTCAACGTTGTCCACGAGGAACTCGATGATGACCGAGCTGTTGGCCGCCGGCCGCGGCGCCTGCTGACCCAGCATGGCAACTGTTGCCGGGCTGCCGATCGCGAGCACACCGGAAGCGGTGCGGAACTCTGCGAAAACGGGAGCCGGCCGCGTCGCGGTCATTCCCGTCACGAGTTCGTAGAAGCGTGCGAGCCGGTCGACGTCCTCGGTGATGATGCGGATCGAGGCGAAGTTCATGGGTGTCCTTTCCGTCGGATCGCTCGACCCGACGAAACCATGATGCGGTGCGTGGGCGACACCGTCCTGTCGGTGTTTTGCGGCAGATTTAGTCCGCGGCGTACGCGGGCCTGAGGTCGCCGTAGGGGATGTTTAGGTCCTTGGCCTGATAGTCGCGGGGCGGCGGACGTTCGCCTGTCGGCACGATGGTGACGATGCGGTCGCTACGGAAGGCACGGACGCCTTCACGGATTCGGCACCACGCGATGAGGTACCAATGCCCGTCGCGTCCGATGTATCCGAGCGGCTCAATGTCGCGGACTGTGTGGTCGCCATTGCGGTCGCGGTACCGCATGTGGAGTACGGTCCCCGAGCGGAGCGCTTCGGCGAATCCGTGCGGAACAGTGGTGGGGGCCGCGCCCTCAAGAAGATGCACCCGGGTTGCGAGTTCGATCGTCTGGTTGAGCCGGCCTCCGTCCATGACGGCGGCCACCTTGCGCAAGGCGGTAGCGGCCGGCCCGCCGAACGGGCTCGAGGCAAGCATGCCCAGCGCGATCGTCACGGCGAATGCTTCGTCGACCGTGAAGCCCAGCGGTGCCAGCGTGTGTGCCGGGTCGATGACATATCCGCCTGTCCGGCCGGGTTCGGCCCAAATCGGGACGCCGGCCTGCTGCAAGGCCGCGAGGTCCCGCTCGATCGTGCGGGAGCTGACCTCGAACCGTCCCGCGAGCTGCCGGGCGCTCCTGGGCCGGGGCGCGGCGCCGCGGAGGTCTTCGACGATCGCGTAGAGCCGGTCGGTACGATTCATGCCTCGATCCTACTTAAGCGCCGCGATGTCGCTGCCACTCATCGCTGCCACTCACGGGTGCACCCCCAAAAAAACTTCCAAAAATCCACGCGTCAGCCCCTTGAATACCTGCTTTTCCAGTGCTAAAAAATCTGTATCAGCCAATATAGATCGGCTGATGCGAATGTTGGATCATCTCTTACGAGGAGGGAAGCCATGTTGATGCGTACCGATCCGTTCCGCGAGCTGGACAGGCTAACCCAGCAGGTCCTCGGTACGGCTGCACGCCCGGCGGCGATGCCAATGGATGCATGGCGCGAGGACCAGGAATTCGTCGTCGCCTTCGATTTGCCGGGCGTCACGGCGGACTCGGTGGACCTGGATGTGGAACGGAATGTCCTGACGGTGCGGGCCGAGCGCCCGGACCCGGCAGGAAAGGACACCGAACTGATAGCCGCTGAGCGGCCGCGGGGCGTTTTCAGCCGCCAGCTGATCCTTGGCGACACCCTGGATACGGAGCATGTGAAGGCCAGCTACGATGCCGGTGTCCTGACGCTGCGGATCCCGGTGGCCGAGAAGGCCAAGCCGCGCAAGATCGAAATTGAGACGAAGGGGGCAAAGCAGGAAATCGCTGCATAAACCTTTCCAGGATCGGGAGGCGGCCGTATCTGTTGACTGCCTTTTGGGGCGATTCGCCATTCTGTGCACGCCACAGCGCCAGACAGCGCACCGGCAGCTTGGGCTTTACCTTCCCGACACGATGGCCCCCGGTTTCAGCCGGGGGCCATCCACATGCCTGCCGTCAGGTGCCGAGTTCCAGCATCAGGGCCGGCAGTTCGTCGGCGAGTTCGCGGGCCAGGAACCCCAGCGGCCCCAGCCTGCTGGCCAGCCGGTCCGCCGCTGCCGCATGCAGGTGCGTACCCCAGCAGGCTGCCTGGGCGCTGCTGGTTCCCCTGGCCCGGAGCCCGGCAATGGCTCCGGCCAGCACGTCACCGCTGCCGGAGGTGCCCAGCCCGCCGTACCCGGTGGTGATTTTCCACAGTTCCGGTTCGCCCGGGTCCAACCCGGGCGGCTGGGTTATCAGTCCCTGGCAGCTGACCACGGCGTCGAACCTGGCGGAAATTTCGGCCAAGTCCTTCTCCAGGTGGTCCACGTCCCGCCCCAGCAGGATCCCCGCCTCCTTGGGATTCGGAGTCAGGATCAGCCGGCCGCGCCAAGGCTCCAGCTGGTCCTCCAGCGGCACCAGCGCGCCCAGCGCGTAGGCATCGAGTACGACGGCGGCGCCTCCCTTGCCACCAGCGTCACCTTTCGCGTCGGCACCGCCCGGCTCGCGCTCAAGCAACGCCCGCAGCAACTCACCGGCAAGGTCGGGATCATCGAGCCCGGGCCCAACCAGCAGCGTGTCAGCCCGGTCCAGGTACGAGGCGATCCGGTCCAGCTCGGCCTTGACCGAGCCTTCGGCAGTCTCAGGCAGCCCGATCGCCCCGCATTCGGGCAGCGCCACCCCCAGCTGCACGGCCACGGACTCCGCAACAGCCAGCGTGAGTTTTCCTGCCCCGGCGCGGAGGGCGGAGGTGCCGGCCAGGAGGGCCGCCCCGGGCGTGGCCCGGGCCCCGCCGACCACCAGCACGGACCCGCGCGAGTACTTGTCCGCCCCCGGGGCCGGCAGTGGCCATTCCCGCAGGAGCGACGGCGTCACCAGGGTGGCGCTGGACGGCTCACCGAGGCCGGACACTGGTGTCTCCTGCGTGCTCGGTGACCGCGACGCCCTGTTCCGCCAGGTGGTCCGCCACGTTGAAGCTCTCCAGCGTCCAGGGGCCCACGCCGGAGGGGCGGACGTACCGGGTTACCGAGGCATTGAGGATGGCCTCCCTGGCTGCGAGGTCCAGCAGTTCCTGCTCGCTGAGTCCTTCCAGCACATAGCGGAACAGCATGATCACGGCATCGTGGCACACCAGCATCACCCGGTGCCCCGTGGCCAGGTTGTTCAGCTCGGCCAGGACCGAGCGGAGCCGCAGCGCCACATCCGCCCAGGATTCCCCGCCCGGCGGCCGGTAGTACAACTTGCCCAGCCAGTCCCGGCGCTCGGATTCCTCGGGGTAGCGGTTCTCCACGCCCAACCGGGTGAGCCGGTCCAGGATGCCCAGTTCCCGGTCCCGCAACCGCTCATCCGTCCGCACCTGCAGCGGCCACCCTGCTGTTTCCACCGCAATCTGCGCCGTCTGGCGGGCACGCGCATAGGGGGAGGAGACCACCGCGTCCGGACGGGACTCCTCGGCGATCCGGCCCAATGCGGTACCCAGCGCCTTGGCCTGGTCCCTG
>DATIMT010000110.1:0-5466 GCA_035475035.1 Arthrobacter sp. | reverse complement strand
GGCCAGGTCCAGGGCCGCCGAGACCGACTCAGAGTAGGCCCGGACCAGGCCGCCGGCGCCGAGAAGGACGCCGCCGAAATAGCGCACGACGACGGCACTGGCGTCACTGAGGCCGGTCACCCCGGGTGCCGTTTCCCTTTTCAGCAGGGCTTCGAGCATGGGGATGCCGGCAGTCCCGGCGGGTTCACCATCATCGCTGGAACGCTGGATGGTCCGGTCAGGGCCTATGACGAACGCAGAGCAATGATGGCGCGCATCATGGAACTCGCGGCGAAGGTCAGCCACCAGCTCCCGGGCCTCGGCCTCCGTCCCGGCCCGGCGGAGGACCGTGATGAACCGGGATCGTTTGACCTCGAGTTCGTGGCGGAAGTCCGGTCCGGGCGCCAGCGTCGTGTAGCTGGCAGTCCGGCTCTCTTGCTGTTGCACCCGCCCAAGTCTAGGCGGACTAGTGTGGTGGAGTGCTGAAAATCGGGTTGACGGGCGGCATCGCCTCTGGGAAGTCAGTAGTTGCCGCGCGGTTGAAGGATCTCGGCGCGGTGCTGGTGGATGCTGATGCGCTGGCACGGGAAGTAGTGGAACCTGGAACTGAGGGGCTGCAGCGGATCGCCGCGGAGTTCGGGGACGGGGTGCTTGCCCGCGACGGCCGCCTGGACAGGCCGAAGCTGGGAGCTTTGGTGTTCGGTAACCCTGAGCGCCTCGCGGTCCTGAACGGGATCGTCCACCCCCTGGTGCGCTCCCGCGCCGCGGCCATCACGTCAGCGGCGCCCGACGGCGCAGTGGTGGTCCAGGACATTCCCCTGCTGGTGGAGACAGGGCAGGGGAGCGGCTTCCACCTGGTGCTGGTAGTGGACGCCCCGGACGACGTGCGCCTGCAGCGGATGCAGGAGCTGCGCGGCATGACGGAGGAGGCTGCCCGTTCGCGGATGGCAGCCCAGGCCACCCGCGGGGCGCGGCTGGGCGCGGCGGACGTCATCCTGGATAACTCCGGCACCGTCCAGCAGCTGCTGGACCAGGTGGACATGCTCTGGGACCGGCGGCTGGTGCCGTTCGCACGGAACCTGCTGGCAGGGACGCGTGCACCGCGGAACGGGGGACCCGTGCTGGAGCCGCACCGTGATGAATGGGCCCGGCAGGCAGCCAGGATCTCGGCCCGATTGACGGCCGCGGCACCGGAGCTCATTTTGGCCGTGGACCACATTGGCTCCACCTCTGTCCCCGGGCTTGCGGCAAAGGACGTCATTGACCTGCAGGTGGCGGTGCCGGACTTCGCGGCCGCGGCCACGCTCGCACCGCTCCTGGCCGCGGCGGGCTTTCCGTCCGTTCGGGGGATCGAATCCGATACCCCGAAGCCCAATGCTCCGGATCCCTCGGAGTGGTTGAAGCGGTTCCACGCCAACGCGGACCCGTGCCGTGCCGTGAACGTGCATGTCCGGTCCGCCGGTTCGGCTGGATGGCGTTATGCCCTGATGTTCCGGGACTGGCTGCGGAACGAGCCCTCCGCGCTTCGGCTCTATGGGGCCCACAAGGCTGAGCTGGCAGCGCGTTTCGCCGGCTCGGCCACTACCAGGGAATACGCGGAAGCCAAGGAACCGTGGTTCACGGACGTCGCGTGGCCGCAGATGGCCGCCTGGGCCGATGCAACCGGGTGGGCGCCGCCGTCGTACGGGCCCTGAAGCCTGTCCAGGCCAGCTGCTGTTCGCCCGTAACGGATTGGTCCGTTGAGTGTCGGTGCCCGGTTGTAAATTAGATCCATGAGCCTTGCGCAGGAAATCAACCGTGTTGTGGCGCCCTTTGAGGTCATCAGCGAATTCAAGCCGGCCGGTGACCAGCCCGCTGCGATCGCCGAACTGACGGAGCGGATCAAGAACGGCGAGAAGGATGTGGTGCTGCTGGGCGCCACCGGTACCGGCAAGAGCGCCACCACGGCGTGGCTCATCGAGCAGGTACAGCGGCCCACCCTGGTGATGGTTCAGAACAAGACCCTTGCCGCGCAGCTGGCCAATGAGTTCCGTGAGCTCCTGCCCAACAACGCCGTGGAGTACTTTGTCTCCTACTACGACTACTACCAGCCTGAGGCCTACGTGGCCCAGACGGATACGTTCATCGAGAAGGACTCCTCCATCAACGAGGAGGTCGAGAGGCTGCGCCACTCCGCCACGAATGCCCTGCTGACCCGCCGCGACGTCATTGTGGTGGCCACGGTCTCCTGCATTTACGGCCTGGGTACCCCTGAAGAATACATCTCCGGAATGGTGACGCTCCGCAAGGGGGCGGAAATGAACCGGGACGACCTCCTCCGGAAGTTCGTCTCCATGCAGTACGCCCGCAATGACATGGACTTCCACCGCGGTACCTTCAGGGTGCGCGGAGACACCGTGGAAATCATTCCGATGTATGAGGAACTCGCCATCCGGATTGAGTTCTTCGGGGACGAAATCGAGAACATCCAGACCCTGCACCCGCTGACCGGCGAGGTGCTCCGGGAAGAAGAGGAGATGTACGTCTTCCCGGCCTCGCACTATGTGGCCGGTCCCGAGCGGATGGCCCGCGCCATCAAGCGGATCGAGGATGAACTCGCCGAGCGGCTCCAGGTGCTGGAAAGCCAGAACAAGCTCGTGGAAGCCCAGCGGTTGCGGATGCGCACCACGTACGACCTCGAAATGATGCAGCAAATGGGCTTCTGCAACGGCATCGAGAACTACTCATCGCACATCGACGGCCGCGCCCGCGGAACTGCACCGCACTGCCTCCTGGACTACTTCCCGGACGACTTCCTGCTGGTGATTGACGAATCCCACGTCACCGTGCCCCAGATCGGCGCCATGTACGAAGGCGACATGTCCCGCAAGCGCAACCTGGTGGACTTCGGCTTCCGGCTGCCGTCTGCCATGGACAATCGTCCGCTCAAATGGGACGAATTCCTGGAGCGGGTGGGCCAGACGGTCTACCTGTCCGCCACCCCGGGCAAGTACGAACTGGGCAAGGCCGACGGCTTCGTCCAGCAGATCATCCGACCCACCGGGCTGATCGACCCCGAGGTGGTGGTCAAGCCCACCAAGGGCCAGATTGACGATCTTCTTGGCGAGATCAAGACCCGCACAGCGAAGAACGAACGCGTCTTGGTCACCACGCTCACCAAGCGGATGGCTGAGGACCTCACCGACTACCTGCTGGGCCACGGCATCAAGGTGGAGTACCTGCACTCGGATGTGGACACCCTGCGGCGCGTGGAACTGCTGCGCGAACTCCGGATGGGCACGTTCGACGTCCTGGTGGGGATCAACCTGCTCCGTGAGGGCCTGGACCTGCCGGAGGTTTCGCTGGTGAGCATCCTGGACGCGGACAAGGAAGGCTTCCTGCGCTCCGCGACCTCCCTGATCCAGACCATTGGCCGTGCAGCCCGAAACGTCTCCGGCCAGGTCCACATGTATGCGGACCGGATCACCGACTCCATGGCCCAGGCCATCGATGAGACGAACCGGCGCCGGGCCATCCAGGTGGCCTACAACCAGGAAAAGGGCATCGATCCGCAGCCGCTGCGGAAGAAGATCGCGGACATCACCGATCAGCTTGCCAAGGAAGACGCCGACACACAGGAGCTCCTGAGCAACAACCGGCTGGCGAAGGGTGCCAAGCGCGCCAAGACAGGGGCGAAAGCCGGGGCCCAGGTCAGGGCGGACGGGCTTGCCGCGGCACCGGCCGAGGACCTGGTGGGCCTGATCGAGCAGCTGACTGAGCAGATGCACGGTGCCGCTGCCGAACTGCAGTTCGAGGTAGCGGCCCGGATCCGGGACGAAGTCAGCGAACTGAAGAAGGAGCTGCGCCAGATGCAAGCGGCCGGCCACGCCTAGGGAGCGGGTACTTTCATGCAGGAAACGGCGGGCACCTCCCTGAGGAGGTGCCCGCCGTCGCGTTGTCCGGGCTGTTGGCCCCTACTTCCTGGCGGAGTCGATCATGGCCTTTGCTTCCTGCATCAGCCCCTTGGCTGCGTCAGAGGGGGACTTGCGGTCGAAGAGAACATCAGTGCTGTAACGCTGGATCAAGGCCTGCACGCCGGAAGAGCCGGTGGGAGGCACCGGTGGCACGCTTTTCAGGTCCGGCTTGATGTCCTTGAGGAATCCCGCGGCGGACTTGTCGGCCGGCGTCAGCAGCGGGTCGATTGCGGTTTGGACCTCTGAGTTTGTGGGGAAGCCGCGCTCGGTCAGGATGGTCTTGGCCGCATCCACGTTGTTGAGCATGTAGTTGACGACTTCGGCGGCCTCCTTCGGGTGCTTGCTTCGTGAAGAAACGGACCAGAACATGGACGGCTTGTAGGACATGCCGTTCTCCTTGGCGCTGCCCGTGGAGCTGGGGGCCCGCAGGATCTTGACATCAGACTTCAGGGCCGACTGGAGCGCGTTCACCTGGTTGGTCCACCACCACGACATGGCCGTCTTGCCGGTAGCGAAGAGGGTCTGTTCGACCGGCGCGCTGATGTCCTCGGTGGCGATGTTGGCCGGAGCCGCCGCTTTCTGGTTGCGCAGGTTCAGCACGTTCTGGAAGAAGGACGTGGCCGTGTCTTCCTTGAAGCCGAGGCCGCCGTCTGCCGAGTACAACGACTCGCCATGCTGCATCGCCCAGGTGTTCAGGTCCGAGTCGGTCAGGGAGTAGGAGCTGCCGTAATTGGTTTGGCCGGCCTTGGTCGCTGCTGCCGCGATCTGGGCGGCGGTCTTGGTGTAGTCATCCCAGGTCCAGGTCTTGTCGTCCGGGATGGGGACCCCGTAATCCTGGAACATCTTGGTGTTGATCATCACGGCCTTCGCGTTCTGGCCGGTGCTCAAGCCATACTGCTTGCCGCCAACCTGGCCGGACTTAAGGGCGTCCTGGTCAATCTTGGAGGTGTCGATGCCGCTTTGCTTGGACAGGTCCACCAGCGCACCCCGGCCGCCGTACTCGGCGATGTAGGCCTGGTCCATCTGGATCACGTCGGGCGAATCGTTGGCGGCGGTGGTGGTGGCCAATTTGTCCCAGTAGCTGCTCCACACCCCGGGCTCAGCCTGGATCTTGATGTTGGGGTGCGAGGCCTGGAAGGCATCGATCACCTGTTGCGTTTCCTTGTTCCGCAGGTCGTTCCCCCACCACGTGAAGCGGACAGTGACGTTCCCGCCGCTGTCGCCGGACGGAGTGGACGAGCAGCCGCTGGCCAGCATGGCCACGGTGGCGGCCGTGGCAAGCGCCTTAATCACCGTGCTAGTGCGAGGAGTAGTCTTCATTGACCTGACTTTCTGGAAAGAAACACTAGGTGTAGACGGGAAACCGTTTTCTCATCCCGGTGCGATTATTACAAGGGTGAGGGCAAGTGGTCAACGGTTTTCCAGAAAACGGTATCTCACCGTTGTGACAACGTCCCAGGCGCGGACCGGAACCGGCTGCGGTACAGTTAAAGGCACGTAGGGGAGTATCCCAAGCGCTACGATCGTCAACACG
>DATIMT010000109.1:0-14329 GCA_035475035.1 Arthrobacter sp. | reverse complement strand
GGCAACGACCGGGGTGCCTTTCGAGGCAACAACAATTCAGGTGGGGACCCCCGCGGATTCCGGTCCCGGAGCAACCGCGAGGATAACTCCGGCGGTGGTGAACGGAAGCCGTTCGGTGACCGTGACCGGAAGCCGTTTAGTGATCGTCCCCGCCGTGACGGCGAAGGTGGCGCTGCCGGTGGCGAGCGTCGGCAATTCGGTGATCGTGACCGGAAGCCTTATGGTGACCGTCCGCGTCGCGATGGTGAGGGTGATCGCCGAGGTTTCAGCGGCGGTGGTGATCGTGATCGGAAACCCTTTGGTGATCGTGATCGTAAGCCGTTTGGCGACCGTCCGCGCCGTGATGGTGAGGGTGACCGCAGAGGTTTCAGCGGCGATGGTGATCGTGATCGTAAGCCGTTTGGCGACCGTCCCCGCCGTGACGGCGAAGGTGACCGCAGAGGTTTTGGCGGCGAGAACCGCAAGCCGTTCGGCGACCGGCAGGATCGAGCGCCTCGCAGCTTTGACCGCGGCGGCTCCCGCAATGAATCCGACCGTGGCGGCTCCGGCCCCCGCAGCTTTGGCCGTGACCGCCAGGAGGACCGCCCTGTACGTGTGCCTAACGCTGCCGATCTCCGCAGCGCCAACCGCCCGGACCGGGAACGGTCACCCGAGATCGATGAGGATGTCACGGGCAAGGAACTGGACCGCGCCACGGGTCACCAGATCAAGACCCTGGAGCCGAAGAGCGCGGAGTGGGTGGCCCGCCACCTGGTGATGGCCGGCCGCCTCATCGAAGACGAGCCCGAGCTTGCCTTCCAGCACGCGCTTGCCGCCAGCCGTCGCGGTGGACGCCTCGCAGCCGTCCGTGAAGCCGTTGGTTTGACTGCCTACGCTGCAGGCCACTACGGCGAAGCTCTCCGCGAATTCCGCACCTTCCGCCGGATCAGCGGCTCCAACGTGCACCTCCCTGTGATGGCCGACTGTGAGCGTGGCCTGGGCCGCCCTGACCGCGCCCTTGATGTTGCCCGGTCCGAGGAAGCCCAGGACCTTGATGCTCCAGGCAAAGTGGAACTGGCGATCGTGGCTTCCGGTGCGCGGACGGACCTCGGCCAACTGGACGCCGCAGTAGCCGAACTTGAGATCCCGCAGTTGGACATCAACCGTGCGTTCTCCTACAGCCCCCGGCTCTTCCGCGCCTACGCTGATGCACTCGGCGCGGTTGGACGTGAAGCAGAGTCGGAGAAGTGGAGCCGCCAGGCCGTGGTGGCCGAGAAGGCCCTTGGCCAGGGCGTGGACGAAGAACCCGACATCATCGACCTCGGCTGGGACGAGGAAGAAGAGGCCCGGGAAGAGGCCGAACGCCGCAGGATGCTGGAACGCGCCTCAACCGCCGCCGAGTCCGGAACGGCCGCCGAGACCCCGGCCGCCGGTCCCGCTGCGGCTTCGGTCGAGCGTCCGGAGGAGAGCGCCCGCGCCGACGAAGCAAAGGCAGCTCAGGACAGCAACGTCGACGACCAGGACGCCGACTACTTCGTCTCTGACGACGCGGAATCGGACGAGGACTCGGTGGAACACAACGAACTCGATTCCGAGGCTGACGGTGAGCCCGGCGCGGAGGACAGCGGCGACAACCAGCCTGATGGCGAACGCCGGGAAGACTGAACATGAATGATGTTTCCCTGGTTTCGCGCTTTGACGCGCTCCTCGCCGACCTGGACGGCGTGGTCTACGCCGGGCCGCATGCCATTCCCGGAGCTGTTGACTCGCTGAAGCAACTTTCCGGGCTGGGCATTGGGCTGGGCTATGTGACGAACAATGCCTCGCGCTCTCCGGCGGACGTCGCGGCCCACCTGCGTGAACTCGGTGCGCCGGCAGAGGACAACCAGGTGGTCAGTTCCTCCCAGGCGGCGGCGGACCTGCTGGCCTCACTGCTGCCCCCGGGGTCGAAGATCCTCATCACCGGCAGCCCGGCACTTGCCCGGGAAATCGAGCTGGTGGGCCTGGTTCCGGTGGGCAGCCAGGCCGAAGAACCGGTCGCGGTGGTCCAGGGCTTCAGCCCCGATCTCGGCTGGAAGGACCTGGCGGAAGCCACGTATGTGGTGTCCGCCGGCGCCCTCTGGGTTGCCACCAACACCGACATGTCCATTCCCCAGGCGCGTGGCATCGCCCCCGGAAACGGCACCCTGGTTGCGGCCGTCGCCGCTGCCACCGGGCAACAGCCACGGGTGGCGGGCAAGCCCGAGGCACCGCTGTTCCATTCGGCAGCGAAGCGCCTCGGGGCCGAGCGCCCCCTGGTGGTGGGTGACCGGCTGGACACGGACATCCTGGGCGGCAACAACGCCGGCTTCGCTACCGTGGCTGTGCTGACCGGCGTCGATACGCGCGAAACAATCCTCGCCGCGCGGTCTGCGGAACGTCCCAACTACATCATCGAAACGCTGACGGACCTGCACCGCCCGTACCCCGAAGTAACGCACGACGACGGCACCTACTCGTGCGGCCAGTCAACGGCGCGCGTGGCCAACGGAGCGGTGGGCATCATTGGCAGGCAGGACGACCTTGACTCCTGGCGGGCCGCGTGCGCGGCATGGTGGGCGGAGACGCCGGAGGCTGCAGCCCCACAGTCGCCCAAGCTGGTGTGGCTGGATCACTAGACTGGTTCAATGACTGAGCTGACCGAACCGGACGACGCGACAGCACAGCCGGGCGTGGAGTGGCCGCAGCCAGGTGGACAGGACATCACCGATCCCCAAGTGGCACAGGCTGCGGCCAGGCTCCTCGACATACCAGGGCTCCCTGCCGCGGACCACGAAAGTGTCTACAACAGGCTTCACGATGAGCTGCTGGCTGCCCTCAACAGCGATCCCGCAGACATCGATCCCGGAGAAACCGATCCTGCCGGCGGTGCACCCTGATGGCGGTGCGCCTCGACCAGGCTCTGGTGGCGCGCGGGCTGGCAAGGTCGCGTACGCAGGCGGCGTCGCTTATCGCCGAGGGCAAGGTCAGTTCTGCCGGCCAGGTCCTCGCCAAAGCCTCCCTGCAGGTGGATGACAGCCGCGACCTCGCCGTCGAACACGATGACCAGGACACCTATGCCAGCCGTGCGGGGCACAAGCTGGCCGGCGCCCTCGACGCCTTCCCCGGGGTATCGGCGCAAGGCAAAAGGTGCCTTGACGCCGGTGCCTCAACCGGGGGCTTCACGGACGTCCTGCTTCGGCGGGGTGCAGCGCACGTGGTGGCGGTCGACGTCGGACACGGCCAGTTGGTGCCCCACCTCCGCGACGACCCGCGCGTCGCCGTCCACGAGGGCATGAACGTCCGGTACATGACGCCTGAGGACATCGGAGGCATGGCTGCGCTGACCGTCGCCGACCTGTCGTTTATTTCGCTCACCCTCGTAGTGCAGCCGCTGGCGGACTGCACTGAACCCGGCGGTGACCTGGTGCTGATGGTCAAGCCCCAGTTCGAGATCGGCAAGGACCGCCTGGGCCGGACCGGCGTGGTGACGTCGGAGCGCGAGCGGCGGATGGCGGTGGAGAAGGTGGCCAAAGCAGCGCTCGACGCCGGACTGGACCTGTGCGGCCTGGCGCCCAGTCCGCTTCCCGGCCAGGACGGAAACGTCGAATACTTCCTGTGGATAAAGCGCAGGATCAGCAAAGACTTGCCTAAGATCGAAGAGCGAGAGGCAGCAGCCGCTGCATTGCTCGGACAAATCTGGCCGAACCACTAGAGAGCGGAACCTGATGAGCAGGCGTGTACTGGTCCTTGCCCACACCGGCCGCGAGGAGTCGTTGAAAGCCGCTTGGGAAGCCTGCGCCCTGCTGCACGCTTCGGGTATGGTCCCGGTGATGCAGGAGTCCGAGCTGGGGGACATGGAACGGTTTTTCGGGCATTTGGCCCAGCCGGTGGAGGTCCTCCACGACCACGTCCAGTTGCCCGACGTCGAACTCGTCATGGTCCTTGGCGGCGACGGAACCATCCTGCGGGCCGCCGAACTGGTCCGGGAGGTGGATGTGCCGCTGCTGGGCGTCAACCTGGGCCACGTGGGCTTCCTGGCCGAAAGCGAGCGGGCGGACCTGGCCCAGACCGTTGAGTGGATCGCCAGCCGTGAGTACACGGTCGAAGAGCGGATGACCATCGACGTCCAGGTCTGGATCCGTGGGCAAAAGGTCTGGCACACGTGGGCGCTGAATGAAGCCGCCATCGAGAAGGCCAACCGCGAGCGGATGCTGGAAGTCGTGACCGAAGTGGACGAGCGACCGCTGACGTCCTTCGGCTCGGACGGCATCGTGCTGGCCACCCCCACCGGCTCCACGGCCTACGCGTTCTCCGCGGGTGGACCGGTGGTCTGGCCGGAGGTGGAGGCCCTGGTGATCGTACCCATCAGCGCCCACGCCCTGTTCGCGAAGCCCCTCGTGGTCTCGCCCCGGTCGAAGCTCGCGGTGGAAGTCCTGGGCCGGACCGATGCCCAGGGCGTGCTGTGGTGCGACGGCAGGCGTTCCGTAGACCTGCCGCCGGGCGCGCGCGTGGAAGTGACCAAGTCCGCTACCCCCGTCAGGCTGGCCCGCACCCACCAGACGCCTTTCTCGGCCCGCCTGGTCCGCAAGTTCGAGCTGCCCATCCACGGCTGGCGCGGGCCTGTCCCTAAATCCGATGCCGTGCACACTGGCCCCATCCCGATTGTGCGGACGCCACGGACCATGCCGCCGCTGCCCGTACCGCATGCGGAGAACCCCGACAGCGATCCCGATCCGTCGACTGCAAAGTGAATCAATGCTTGAAGAACTGAGAATCCGCGATCTGGGCGTCATCACCGACGCAACGCTTCCGCTCGGCCCGGGACTGAGCGTCGTAACCGGCGAAACCGGTGCGGGCAAGACCATGGTGGTCACCGCCGTCGGGCTGCTGCTGGGCGCCCGCTCGGATGCCGGGGCCGTCCGCACCGGCGCCAAGAGCGCCACTGCCGAGGCGGTCATCAAACTCGACGCCGGGCACCCCGCCATCGTCCGTGCCCTGGATGCCGGCGCCGAGGCGGAGGAGTTCGACGGCGGCGCTGAGCTGATCCTGGCCCGTCGCCTGGGTGCGGATGGACGCAGCCGCGCGTTTCTGGGCGGCCGGGCTGCACCAGTGGGCGTGCTGGCCGAGATCGGCGAGTCCCTGGTGGTGGTGCACGGCCAGTCGGACCAGATCCGGCTCAAGAGTGCTGCGGCGCAGCGTGAAGCCCTGGACAAGTTCGCCGGCGACAACCTGGCTGGCCCGTTGGCTGCATACCAGGAGCTGTATGGCCGGTGGAAGGCCAGCCAGGCCGAACTGGACAACCTCCGCAGCGCGGCCCGTGACAGGCTCCGCGAAGCCGAATCCCTTGAGGCAGCCCTCGCCGAGATCGACGAGGTGGATCCGCAGCCGGGGGAGGATGAACAGCTGAAGGCGGAGGCAGTGAAGCTCGCCAACGTGGAGGAACTGCGGATTGCCGCGAGCACTGCACACCAGGCACTCATCGCCGAGGACTTCGGCGAAACCGGGGACGCCACCACAATGGTGGATTCCGCCAAACGGACCCTGGAACACGTGGCGGAGCATGACGCGCAGCTGGGCTCCGCGGCCGCCCGGCTCGCCGAGGTGGGCTTCCTGCTCAACGACATCGCCACCGAACTGGCCAGCTACCAGGCCAGCCTGGACAGTGAGGGCCCGGAACGGCTCGCAGAAATTGAGGACCGGCGCGCCGTCCTGGCCAAGCTGGTCCGCAAATATGCCCCCACCATCGACGAAGTCCTGGAGTGGGCGGAAAAGGCGCGCATCCGCTTCGACGAGCTGCAGGACGATTCCTCCCGCATCGAGGCCCTGGATGCAGAAGTGGTGCGCGCGGAAGCAGAGTTGAAAAAGCAGTCAACAGCCATCAGCAAGATCCGCGCCAAGGCGGCAAAGGACCTGTCCGGCCGGGTCAGCGCGGAGCTCAAGGCCCTTGCCATGGCCGATGCCACGCTGGTGATCAACCTGGAGCCGGCCGGGCAGCTGGGCCTGCACGGCGCAGACGAGATCAGCTTCCTGCTGCAGCCGCATTCCGGGGCCCCGGCCCGGCCGCTGGGCAAGGGCGCCTCGGGCGGCGAGCTGTCCCGGGTGATGCTGGCCATCGAAGTGGTGCTTGCCGCCGTCGACCCCGTCCCCACTTTCGTTTTCGACGAAGTGGACGCGGGCGTTGGTGGCCGCGCGGCCGTCGAGATCGGCCGCCGGCTGGCCATGCTGGCCCGCCACGTGCAGGTGCTGGTGGTCACCCACCTTCCGCAGGTGGCAGCTTTCGCGGACCAGCACATCACCGTGACCAAGACATCCGTCAGGGGAGCCGACGGCGGCACGGCCACCGGGTTCACCTCCAGTGACGTCCGCCTCCTCGACGGCCCGGAGAGGGTACGTGAGCTCGCCCGGATGCTGGCCGGCCAGGAGGACTCGGAATCGGCCCAGGCGCATGCCCGCGAGCTGCTGGATGACGCCAAGCTCCTGCCGCAGCGGGCCTGACGGGGACAACCACGGGAGGGCCCAATTGATGATAAGCTCGAATTCCGTGGTGCAGCGATCAAATTCCCGTGTAAATTCCCGGTTCCCGGGCTCCTCCAAGACGACCAAGCACATCTTCGTCACCGGCGGTGTGGCGTCCTCGCTCGGCAAGGGACTGACGGCATCAAGCCTTGGTCATCTGCTGCGGGCACGCGGCCTGTCCGTGACGATGCAGAAGCTCGATCCCTACCTGAACGTGGATCCGGGCACAATGAACCCCTTCCAGCACGGCGAGGTCTTCGTCACCGACGACGGCGCCGAGACGGACCTCGACATCGGGCACTATGAGCGCTTCCTGGACGAGAACCTCGAGGGGTCCGCGAACGTGACCACCGGACAGGTGTACTCCACGGTTATTGCCAAGGAGCGCCGCGGCGAATACCTCGGTGACACCGTCCAGGTCATCCCGCACATCACGGATGAGATCAAGCGCCGCATGCGCCTGCCCGCCGAAGGCGCGAACGCGCCCGACGTCATCATCACCGAAATCGGTGGCACGGTCGGCGACATCGAATCCCAGCCCTTCCTCGAATCGGCCCGCCAGGTACGCCAGGACATCGGCCGCGGCAACGTCTTCTTCGCGCACGTCTCCCTAGTGCCCTACATCGGTCCGTCCCAGGAACTGAAGACCAAGCCCACGCAGCATTCCGTGGCCGCGCTTCGCTCCATCGGTATCCAGCCCGAAGCAATCGTGATCCGCTCTGACCGCGAGGTCCCCGAAGCAATGCGCGCAAAGATCGGCCGCATGTGCGACGTCGACATCGAAGCTGTCATCGGTTGCCCGGATGCGCCGAGCATCTACGACATCCCCAAGACCCTGCACTCCCAGGGCCTGGACTCCTACATCGTGCGCGCCCTGGACCTCCCGTTCAAGGACGTGGACTGGACCAGCTGGGACAAGCTGCTTGAGGCAGTCCACAACCCCAAGCACCACGTGGAGATCGCGCTCGTTGGCAAGTACATCGACCTGCCGGACGCCTACCTCTCGGTGACCGAAGCGCTGCGCGCGGGCGGCTTCGCCAACGAGGCCAAGGTCAAGATCCGCTGGGTCCCGTCCGACGATTGCGAGACCCGTGAGGGCGCCATCAAGGCGCTCGACGGCGTGGATGCCATCTGCGTTCCCGGCGGCTTCGGCATCCGTGGACTCGAAGGCAAGCTCGGTGCCCTGAAGTTTGCCCGCGAAACCAAGCTGCCTGTGCTGGGACTGTGCCTTGGCCTGCAGTGCATGGTCATCGAGTATGCCCGCAACGTGGTGGGCCTGCAGGGCGCCTCCTCCAGTGAGTTCGAGCCGGACTCCAAGTACCCGGTGATTGCCACCATGGAGGAGCAGCTCGAGTTCGTTGAAGGCCGTGGCGATCTCGGCGGCACCATGCGCCTGGGCCTCTACGAAGCCAAGCTGGATGAAGGCTCGGTCATCGCCGGGACCTATGGCAAGACCACCGTCAGCGAACGCCACCGGCACCGCTACGAGGTCAACAACAAGTACCGCCAGCAAATCGCCGATAAGGGACTGGTCTTCTCCGGTACCTCCCCGGACGGCAAGCTGGTGGAATTCGTTGAACTGCCCGCCGACGTCCACCCGTACTACGTGGCCACGCAGGCCCACCCCGAGCTGAGCTCGCGGCCCACCCGCCCGCATCCGCTGTTTGCCGGCCTGATTAAGGCTGCCCTGGACCACCAGAACGCAAACCACCAAGGCGCGTCCGACACGGCGGCGCCCGTTGCGGTGGAGCCTGCAGCATCAGGTACCGTTACCGCTAAGTAGTCAAGAGAACACAAAGGACGGCGCGATGCCCGGTACACCTGAAGCCACCCCTGTAAAACAGGTTTCGGATGCACCAAGCCCGCGCCGTCTTTTGTCTACCGAGAAGGTTTACCAAGGCCGGATCTGGGACGTCGTCAGCGACACCTTCCAGCTTTCCGAGTCCGGGGACGCCCTCACCCGGGATTACATCGACCATCCCGGTGCCGTCGCGATCCTGCCGATGAACGAAAAGGGCCAGATCCTGCTTCTAAAGCAGTACCGGCACCCCGTGGGCATGGACCTCTGGGAGGTCCCCGCTGGCCTGCTGGACGTCGAAGGCGAAGATTTCGTGGTGGGGGCGGCCCGCGAACTCGCCGAGGAAGCGGACCTGGCGGCCGGGACGTGGAACGTCCTGGCCGATGTCTTCAATTCCCCGGGATCCTCGAGCGAAGCCATCCGGATCTACCTGGCCCGTGACCTCTCTGAGGTGCCGCATCACGAACGCCACGAACGGACGGAGGAGGAGGCGGAGATCGAGTTCCATTGGATCAGCCTCGATGATGCCGTGGCGTCTGTCCTCGCGGGCCGACTGCACAACCCGTCCGCCGTCGTCGGGATCCTTGCCGCTGCCGCCGCCCGCACCGCCAATTATGAAGGACTCCGCCCCGCCGACGCCCCCTGGCCTGCACATCCCAGCCAGCGCTGATGCGTCCCGGTCCTTCGGTAAGCGCAGGTCCTTCAGTAAGCGCGGGTCCTTCGCCTGACGCAACACCCGAGGTTGAGCCGGCGCGGAATGTGGACAACGCTCCGGCTGCGCCGCCACCCGTTCCTGCTGCCATCGACCGTGGCATCACCGACTACCTCCAGCACATGGGGGTGGAACGGGGACTGGCAGCCAACACGTTGGCAGCGTACCGGCGTGACCTTGCCCGGTACGCCCGCTACCTCACCGCAGCCGGCTGCAACCGGCCGGAGGACATCACCCGCCACCACGTCACGGGGTATGTCCGCGCCCTTTCCGACGGGTCCGACGGCGGCTCCATGCTGGGCCTCCGGTCCGCGGCACGCACAGTGGTGGCGGTGCGCGGGCTGCACAAGTTCTGGGCCTTGGAGGGTTATACGCCTTCCGATCCTGCCAGCGAAGTCCATCCGCCGATGGCCGGCAAGCGGCTGCCCAAGGCCATCAGCGTTGACGAGGTGACCCGCATCCTGGAGGCCGCGGGAACGGACACCGCCCCAGGCCTGCGCGACCGCGCCCTGCTCGAGTTCCTGTACTCCACCGGCGCCCGGATCAGCGAAGCGGTGGGACTGGACGTTGACGATATCTCCCTGGCAGGGCCGGAATCCGGGCCTTCCATTGTCCGGCTGTTCGGCAAGGGATCGAAGGAACGGCTGGTGCCGCTGGGCTCCTACGGGGCCCGGGCGCTGGATGCCTACCTGGTCCGCGGCCGCCCACTGCTCGCTGCCAAGGGTAAGGGGACGCCCGCGTTGTTCCTGAACGCCCGGGGCGGCAGGATCAGCCGGCAGAGCGCCTGGACCATCCTGAAGGCGGCAGCGGAGAAGGCCAACATCACCCGGGATGTCTCACCGCACACCCTGCGGCACTCGTTCGCCACCCACCTCCTCGAAGGAGGCGCGGACGTTCGCGTGGTCCAGGAACTCCTGGGGCACGCATCCGTGACCACCACCCAGGTGTACACGCTGGTCACAGCCGACACGCTTCGGGAGATCTACGCGGCAGCCCATCCCAGGGCGCTGGGCTAAGACCCGGGCTTGGGAAGCGGTGGATCATTCCATCACGTGGAGCGTCAGCTCCACTGCGCTGAGGAACAGCGCCAGGATGGAAGTGCCGAGTCCGGCCACCAGGAGCAGGCCCGGGTGGGCGAGGCCAATGACCACGCGCCGGAGCTGCGGCGAGAGGATCAGGAACTTTACCGGCAGCCGCGACTTCTCCGGTACCTGGCGCCAGCCGCGGAGGCGGCGCAGGTACCAGGCACAGCGCACAATCAGAGCCATCCACAGCACGGACACCACCAACGGGACGGCTGCCACAAGGAGATTCAGCCCCAGCGACGTCACAGCCCGCTCCGAGTTCCCGGCAAGAGCCTGCACCGTGGTTGAAATGGAGGCGCTGGCCACCACGGAAATGCCCCACACCAGGAAGCCGGCCGTCAACGCCAGGAACCGGACAAAGAAGTGCGACAACACAGACTCCTCCGTTGGCCGCAGGTGCCGTCGCGGAGTGACAGAAAGTACTGCCACCGTGCAGGCCAGGGTGGGCAGGGCGGCCATCCCCACCAACACGTACCAGGTCCAGCCGGCCAGGTCCACGTATTCGTCAGCGATGATCAGCAGGGCCCACCAGCCGGTCCACACCCAACCGGCGTGCAGCGGATTCTTCACCAGCCAGCCAGGTAGCCGGAGGTGGCGGCGCAGCAAGGCTTCAGCCTTCCGGCCGCCGGTGGACTGTCCCTCTCCAGCCGTGTTCATGGGCCTCACTGTAGCAACGGCCGGTGCCTCGCCGCGGCGGGAGCCCCACCGGCTCCGGCTACCTCCAGGTACCGGTTAAGCTGGGGCAATGACCGCCGCCGCCGTGACCCTCTGCTTCCTCCTCCGGGAAGGCGACAACGGGGCCGAAGTGCTCCTCGGACTGAAACAGACCGGTTTCGGCAAGGGCAAGATCGTGGGAATCGGCGGACACGTGGAGGCGGGGGAGAGCGATGCCCAGGCCGTCATCCGGGAGGTCCTCGAAGAAACCGGGGTCGTGCTGCAGCTGGAGGACCTGGCGGACGCCGGATCGGTCCATTTCGTCTTTCCGGCCCGGCCGGAGTGGAATATGCAGACCACACTCTTCACCGCCCGCACCTGGCAGGGCGAGCCGGCACCCAGCGACGAGATCCTGCCTGAGTGGTTCCGCGTGGACACCCTGCCGGTCGACCGGATGTGGCAGGACGCCGACCACTGGCTGCCGGTGGTGCTCGAAGGAGGCCGGGTCAACGTGGTGGTCACCATGCACACGGACAATGAATCCGTCGCCTCATCCGAAAGCCTCCTGGACTAAGCACGCCTAAGCCGTCAAACGTGCGACGGCGGCCCCGCACCGGGGTGTGATCCGCACCCAGGTGCCGTGCCGCCGTCGGACGTTCTGCGTTGAGGGCTACGGAAGGTGCCGTTCCTCTACGCCGTTGTATTCGCTCAGGGGCCTGATTAATGAGTTCGCGTCCAGCTGTTCCATGATGTGCGCGGTCCAGCCCGTGATGCGGCTGGCCACGAACAGGGGGGTGAACGTGGGCGTATCAAAACCCATCAGATGGTAGGTGGGTCCGGCCGGGTAGTCGAGGTTCGGTTTGATGGCCTTTGCCTCATCCATGGCCTTCTCCAGGCCCTGGTACAGCCCCAGCAGCTCGGGCCGGCCGTAGTGGGCGATCATCTTGTCCAGTGCGGCCTTCATGGTGGGTACCCGCGAGTCGCCGTGCTTGTAGACGCGGTGACCGAATCCCATGACCTTCTTCTTTTGCGCCAGGGCATCTTCCATCCACGCCTTGGCCCGGGCCGCAGCCTCTTCGAGGGACTCCTCCTGGCGGATGCCGATCTCGTCAAAGGTGTGCATGACGGCCTCGTTCGCGCCGCCATGCAGCGGGCCCTTCAGGGCGCCGATCGCGCCGGTCACGGCGGAATGCAGGTCTGAAAGCGTGGACGTGATCACGCGGGCGGTGAACGTGGAGGCATTGAAGGAGTGCTCGGCGTAGAGGATCATCGAGACGTTGAATGCCTCCACCACCTCCGGCACCTGTTCCTCGCCGAAGGTCATCCACAGGAAGTTTGCGGAGTAACCCAGGTCCTGACGCGGCTCCACTGGTTCCTGTCCGTGGCGGCGTCGCTGGTCGTAGGCCACAACCGCAGGCATCGCGGAGAAAAGGTCCAGCGCCTTGGCCATGTTGGCTTCGCGGGAGGAGTCCGCTGCCAACGGATGCCGGGCCCCCATGACGGAGGCTGCGGTCCGGCAGACATCCATGGGGTGCGAGGTCACGGGCAGGGCATCGATCACTTGCTTAACCACCGGGTCCAGGGCGCGGCCGGCGCGCTCCTTCGCCGTGAAGTCCGCCAACTGTTCCGTGGTGGGCAATTCGCCGTTCCAGAGCAGGTAGGCCACTTCCTCGAAACTGCACCTGGCGGCCAGCTCCTGCACCGGGTAGCCACGGTAGAGCAGGGAGTTGGTGTCCGGGTTGACCTTGGAGACGGCCGTGTAGTCCACCACGACGCCGGCGAGGCCCTTTTTGATCTCATTTTCAGCCATGCTGAAACTCCTTTGTTCCTAAAGCCTGTTTCTCCGGCCGTGGCCGGCTTTCCGGTTGGATGTCAGGTGCCGGTGGTCAGGTTCCGGGGATCTGGAAATTGAATACCCCGGTGTCAAAGCGGTTGTAGGCCTCGTAGTCAACGAGGTCGTAGAGACGCGCACGGGTCAGCATGCTTGAAACCTGCGCCTCCTGGGTGCCGTCGGATTTGATCGATTCCAGAGTACGCTCAGCAGCGCCCATGGCACTACGGAGCAGCGTGACCGGGTAGATCACCATGTTTACCCCGGCACCGGCCAGCTGATCCACGGTGAAGAGGTCGCTCTTGCCGAACTCGGTCATGTTGGCCAGGATCGGCACGTCCACGGCGTCCCGGATCGCCTGGAACTCGCTGAGGTCCTTCATGGCTTCGGGGAAGATCGCGTCCGCGCCGGCTTCCACGAGGGCCTTGGCGCGCTGCTGGGCCGCCTGGAGTCCGTCGGTGGCGCGGATGTCGGTCCGGGCCATGATCAGGAAGTTGGGGTCACGCCTGGCGTCAGCGGCGGCGCGGATCCGTTTGGTGGCGGTGTCCAGGTCCACCACGTTCTTGCCGTCCAGGTGGCCGCAGCGCTTTGGGTTGAACTGGTCCTCGATGTGGCAGCCGGCCAGGCCGGCATTCTCGAGTTCCTGCACGGTGCGCGCCACGTTCATGGGTTCGCCGAAGCCGGTGTCGGCGTCCACGATCGAGGGCAGGTCCGTCATGCGGGCGATCTGCCCGGCACGGGTGGCGACCTCGGTGAGGGTGGTCAACCCAATATCCGGCAGGCCGAGGTCGTTCGCGAGGACGGCGCCGGAGATGTAGACGCCGGCGAAGCCTTTTTCCTCGATCAGCCGGGCCGAGAGCGGGTTGAACGCGCCGGGGAACTGCTGGATGGTGCCGGAGGACAGCAGCTCCCGGAACCGGATGCGCTTCTGTTCCGGCGTGGTCTTCGAATACAGCATCAGAAGAGTCCTTTCGGTGCCGCTGCCGGGTCGATGACGCCCGGGGCGGCGGTGATGTTCAGCTGGTCCAGTTCCCCTGCCGCCAGCTCGGGGAGGCGTTCGACGGCGGCGAGGAACCGTTCGATCTCGGCTTCCTCCACGAGCCCCGTGGCGAGCGTCCGGAACTTGTTGACGTACTGCTCCCGGGCGAACGGCCGGGCACCCAGCGGGTGGGCGTCCGCGACGGCGATCTGGTCCGTGATGACGGAGCCGTCCGTGAGGGTAATCTCCACGGAGCCGCCGAAGGCCTTTTCGCTGATGTCCAGGGAGTGGTAACGGCGGGTCCATTCGGGATCTTCCACCGTGCTGACCTTGTGCCAGAGCTCCACAGTGTCCGGGCGCGCAGCGCGCTGCGGTGCGTAGGAGTCCACGTGGTGCCAGGCCCCGTCCTGCAGGGCGACGGTGAAGATGTAGGGGATGGAGTGGTCCAGGGTTTCCCGGCTGGCGGTGGGGCTGTACTTCTGGGGGTCGTTGGCGCCGGAACCGATCACGTAGTGCGTGTGGTGGCTGGTCCTGATCAGCACGGAGGCCACATTGGCAGGGTCGGTAACCTCGGGGTGTTCGCGGTGCAGCTTCCGGGCCAGGTCGATCCAGGCCTGCGCCTGGTACTCGGCCGAGTGTTCCTTGGTGTAGGTGTCCAGGATGGCGCGCTTGGCTTCGCCGGGGGTGGGAAGCGGGACCATGTAGGACGCGTCCGGGCCGTCGAGCAGCCAGGCGATGACGCCGTCTTCGCCTT
>DATIMT010000108.1:0-40627 GCA_035475035.1 Arthrobacter sp. | reverse complement strand
GGTCCACTGCTTTTCGTTGGTGAATCCAAGCTGCTCCACCAGCTGGCCGGCGCTGAATTCCTTGCCGCCCACGTTGAAGGACCGCTTTTCCCGCTCGATGACCTCGATGACGCGGAGGTCAGAGACGTCGTCGAGCTCCTTCACTTCTTGGGTGAGCACCGCAGTGACCACCGTCTTTCCCCGCTTCAACTTGCCGGCGTCGGGCGTGATCTCGCCGTTGAGCAGCTTCAGGAGCGTGGTCTTGCCGGCGCCATTGACGCCCACCAGGCCCAGGCGCTCCCCCGGGGCCAGGCGAAGGGTGATGTTGTCGAACAGTTTCCGGCCGTCGTCGCCGCCCTGGAAGTTGAGGGACACGTTCTCGAGGTCCAGGACGTCCTTGCCCTGGCGGGCCGTGGCCATTTTGCTCAGGGCCATGGAATCCCGGGGCTCGGGCACGTCGGCGATGAGGGCGTTGGCCGCCTCGATCCGGAACTTCGGCTTGGCGGTCCGGGCAGGGGCACCCCGCCGCAGCCAGGCCAGTTCCTTCTTAACCAACTGCTGGCGCTTGCCTTCCACCACGGACGCCATCCGGTCACGCTCAGCGCGTGCCAGCACGTACGCTGCGTAGCCGCCTTCAAACGGATCCACGATTCCGTCGTGGACTTCCCAGGTCTTGTTGCAGACTTCATCGAGGAACCAGCGGTCGTGGGTGACCACCAGGAAAGCGCCCTGGTTGGCCCGCCAACGGGTTTTCAGGTGCCGGGACAGCCAGGC
This sequence comes from Arthrobacter sp., assembly GCA_035475035.1. Lineage (GTDB taxonomy): Bacteria > Actinomycetota > Actinomycetes > Actinomycetales > Micrococcaceae > Arthrobacter. The sequence goes on along the minus strand of DATIMT010000108.1, from coordinate 39,874 downwards.
CACACCCTCCACGTCCAGGTGGTTGGTGGGCTCGTCCAGCATGATGACGTCGTGGTCCTCGATGAGCAGTTTGGCGAGGGCCACGCGCCGCTTCTGTCCGCCGGAGAGGGCGTGCACGTTGGCGTGCCAGTCGACGTCGGACACCAGGCCGCCCATGATTTCCCGGATTTGGGGGTTGCGCGCCCATTCGTAGTCTGCCTGGTCCCCGACGATCGCGGCACCCACTGTGAGGTCGCCGTCGAGCACGTCGCTTTGGTCCAGGTAGCCAACGTTGACGTCGCCGCGCTTGGTGACGCGCCCGGAGTCAGGGGTGGAGCGCAGGGCCAGCAGCCGCATCAGGGTGGACTTGCCATCACCGTTGCGGCCTACCATGCCGATCCGGTCCCCCTCCTCCAGTCCCAGGGTGATGCCGTCCAGGACGGTGCGGGTTGCGTAGGAAACCGTCAGGTTTTCGCCGCCAAGAAGGTGTGCCAAGGGAACTGCTTTCTGCTGCCGGACTGGAGGAATTAATGGAGGGTGTCGGAGATGATGCGTGCGCCAGGGACCGGGCCGTGGACGGGGAGGGCTGTCAGGCCGTAGCGCTGCAGGTCCTCGGCCAGCGCCTCCGCGGCAACGGAGTCATCAGCCAGTAATGCCACGGTGGGCCCGGAACCGGAAACAATTCCTGCAATGGCGCCATGGGATTCGCCGATTCCCAGCGTATCGCGCAGGGCCGGCGACAATTCAATGGAGGCCCGCTGCAGGTCATTGACCAGTACCCGGCTCAAGGATTCGGCATCCCCGCCCCGCAACGACGACAGGATCTGTGGATCCACTGCGCTGGGCTCACCGGCTTCGATCCCCTCGGCCGCGCGCAGCCGGTCCAGCGTCCGGTACACCTCAGGTGTTGACAGGCCGTAGTCGGCCACCACCAGAACCCAGTGGGTTTTCGCCTTCACCAGGGCCGGGGACAGTTCGTCGCCCAGGCCGAGGCCCACGGCGGTCCCGCCGAGAAGCGAGAAAGGGACGTCGGCGCCCAGTTCGGACGCCAGGTGCGCCAGTTCCTCCCGGGACAGCCCGCTGTTCCAGAGGGCATCGCAGGCCAGGAGCGTCGCGGCGGCGTCGGCGGATCCGCCGCCCATCCCGCCGGCCACCGGAACCCGCTTGGTGATCTCCAGGTGCACGCCCGTGGCGTGTTCGGAGACGTCAGCCATGATGGCGGCCGCCTTATAGGCCAGGTTGTTACTGTCCAGGGGAATGTTGACGGCGTCGAGGTCCAGGGTGCTTTCGGGGCTGAGGCTAATGCTGATTCCGGGGGCGGCGGTGCTGGTGGCTGCCACTTCCTCATAGAGGGACACGGCAAGATAGACGCTGGCCACGGAGTGGTAGCCGTCCGGCCGGAGCGGGCCTACCGCCAGGGAGACGTTGACTTTGCCCGGCGCCTTGACCCGGACCGTCCTGCCGGCGAACCGGCCTGTGCGTGGCCTCTCAAGTCCGGCGCTCACGGACGGTTTTCCCGGGCTTCAGCAATCCGGGCGAAGGCGGCAATGTCAATGACTTCGCCGCGTGCGGTGGGGTCGACGCCGGCAGCGAGCAAGCAGCGTTCCGCTTCCGGGGCTCCTCCGGCCCAGCCGGCGAGGGCGGCCCGGAGCGTCTTGCGGCGCTGCGCGAATGCGGCGTCCACCACGGCAAACACCTGTTCGCGGGTGGCAGTGGTGACTGGCGGTTCGCGGCGGGTGAAAGCCACCAGTCCGGAGTGGATTTTCGGGGCCGGCCAGAAAACGTTCATGCCGATCACGCCGGCCTTGCGCATCTGGCTGTACCAGGCGGCCTTGACGGACGGCACCCCGTAAGTCTTCGAACCCGGACCGGCCGCCAGCCGGTCGGCCACCTCATCCTGGACCATCACCAGGCCATGCCGAAGGCTGGGGAAATGCTGCAGGAGGTGCAGCACCACCGGAACCGCCACGTTGTAAGGCAGGTTGGCCACAAGGGCCGTTGGCTCCACCGGAAGCCCGGTGACCTTCATTGCGTCCGCGTGCACCAGGTGGAACGCGTTGGCGGCGGCCGGCCGCCATTCCTTCACAGTTTCCGGAAGCTTGGCGGCAAGGACAGGATCGATTTCGACGGCGACGACCGCCGCTGCTGCATCGAGCAGCCCAAGCGTGAGGGACCCCAGCCCCGGACCGACCTCGAGCACGGTCTCCTCCAGGCCCACGCCTGCGGCGGCGACGATCCGGCGGATGGTGTTGCCATCGATAACGAAGTTTTGACCCAGGGTCTTGGTGGGCCTGATCCCGATTTCCTCTGCCAGCCGGCGTATGTCGGAGGCACCGAACAGCGGTGCGGGCACGGCGGGGATCGGTTCAGTCACCTAGGTATCCTATCCCGCGCGGCAGCTTCGCCCTGCCGAGTTAACGGCTGTGGCCGGGCCCGAAGTACCGGGCCCGGCCACCTGTTGCCTATGCGGTGATGTCCGCTGGATCAGCTGGTTGCCGCCCAGCCGCAGCCCCAGGGCGAGAGGCCGCGCTGCGCGTAAACGCGGTTGGCGATGTCGATCTGCTGGGCCTTGGTGGCCAGGCTGGCGTTCGGAGCGTAGGCGCCGCCGCCGGCTCCAATCCAGGTGCGGATGTCGAACTGGAGGCCGCCGTAGTAGCCGTTGCCGCTGTTGATGCTCCAGTTTCCGGTGGACTCGCACTGGGCGATCTTGTCCCACATGGCCTCGTTCATCATGGCCGGTGCTGCTGCGCCCGTGTTGGCAGCCGCAGGGGCCGCCGCCGGTGCGGCCTGGGGTGCCGGCTTGGCCTTGGTGCCCACCGTGACCTTCTCGGTGACGGGCTGGAGCGCGACGTTCTCGGAAACCAGCGTGCGGGAGGCTTCCCGCCCGTCCACGAGCACCAGCTTGAAGGTGCGCTCAAGCTTTCCGGCGGCCCCTGCCTGGGTCACTTCCTTCTCGCCCTTGAGCATGTCCGCGTTGTCGGCGGTTTCAGTCTGGAAGGGAACGTCTTCGCTGGTGACCGCGGTCTGGCTGGTGTCCACCCGGGAAACCTTGATGACCATGTTGTTCACCACGTTGGCGTTGGCCGGCTGGGAGGTGCGGTCGTTGGCGCCGAGCGTCACGCCGGAATCCTCGAGGACCTTGCCCACGGTGGGGGCGGTGGTGGTGGCGGTGTTCACTTTGCCGTCCGCCACAATGCTGACGGTCTTGGGCGTGGAGATCGAGACGTAGGAACCGGCCAGCGAGAGGGTCGCGTCCTTGGGCGCGGAAACGGACGACGCACTGGCGACACCCAGTTCAGTAACCAGGTCTTCGACATCCTGTGCGGTGGTGTTTACCGTCTTTTCGGCCCCGTCAAGGCTGACCTTGACTTCCTTGGCCTGGTTGATGTTGATGACGGTCCCGTTCTGGACGGTGGCGTCAAGGGAAGGCGACACCCGGTCGCCGGGCTTCAGTTCCAGGTTGGCGCTCTTGACCACCTGTTCAACTGTTCCGCCAAAGGACTGCACGGACGACGCCTGGCCGTCCACGTTGAGCGTGATTGTTTTGTTATTGCCTACGAAGGCTACGAGGCCTGCGACCAGGCCGCAAAGCACCAGCAGCTGTGCGCCAACCTTGATATAGCTGAACTTGCCGTCCGATGTGAAGAACTTGATCACGATTGCCCGTAACTCTCGGTCCATCCGGGCACGGGGAACGCGCAGTAAAATGCCCGGAGCAACCTTGACAAGGACAGTCCGGGCACCGATGCGCCGCCACACTCAGCGCAGCGGCATGGCCGGAAAATGGACAGGCCGGGCCGGCTGCGAATTGAGTGAAATTATCCGCTGGCCTTCCCCGACCCCGGCTAATAGTTTTCCACTGTAACCGTAGCGTTATAAAGTGGCCAACATTTTTGCATACCAGATATGTATCTAGGGAAGCTCATGTAACGATCGGTCAGGCCCAGGATCCGTAGGCGCGCAGGGTATTTTCGCTGATCGCGGTACATAGGCCGGCCAGGTCGGAGCCTGTCAATTCTGCCATGGCCCGAACCGTGTACGGAACCATGTAGCTGGCGTTCGGACGTCCCCTGTGCGGATGCGGTGTCAGGAACGGAGCATCGGTCTCCACCAGAATGAGCTGCGTGTCCGCCACGGCGAGCGCGGCGCGGAGGTTCCCGGCGTTCCTGAACGTCAGGGTGCCGGCAAAGGACATCCACCAACCCTGTTCATTGCAGGTCCTTGCCAGGTCTTCGTCACCGGAGAAGCAGTGGAACACCACCCGTTGCGGCGCGCCCTCCTCCTGGAGCACCCGCAGTACGTCGCCGTGCGCGTCCCGGTCGTGGATCTGGAGGGTGAGGTCCAGGCGTTTGGCGATGTCGATATGCCGGCGGAAGGAGTATTCCTGGTGCCGCAGTCCCTCACCTTCCGTGCGGTAGAAGTCCAGTCCGGTCTCGCCGATGGCCCGGATCCGGGGATGTGCGGCCAGGCGTTCAATTTCGGCAAGGGCAGCGTCCAATTCACCAGCCGCGGCGTAGTGCGGAGCATCATTGGGATGCAGTGCCACAGCTCCCAGGAGCCTTTCGTCCTGGTCCACCGCGTCCACGGTGAAGCGTGAGGACTCCAGGTCGCAGCCCACCTGCACGGCACCCTGGACCCCCACGGCCGCCGCGGCATCGAGCGCAGCCTTGATCCCCACAGGCCCTTTCCCTTCCGGGAAGTCCAGATGGGTGTGGTTGTCCATGACCGGCACAGGCAGGGGCTCCGGCGCGGGCGGGAAATCCCGCCCGCGGGCGGCTTCAGGATCCGGGGTTTCCTCGGCGGAAGGCACCCGGTAGGCGGCGGGAATCGACGAATTGCACATTCAACCAGCCTATCGGCCGAAGGTACCCCTATATTTGCTGGAACTCTCTGTCAGGCACGGCAGTTGTGTTAGTAGTCTGGAACGAACACATGCGCACGCCCACCGACGGGCGAAGGCAGGCTTGCTGTCCCGTCCAGGTGAACCCCGGGCTGAAAGGTTGCCGATGGAACCCCACCGACGCACTGCCAACAATGGAAGCGCACCGAACCTCAACCTGGCCGGCGTCGCCGATTCCGTCAGCCACCTGAACGGACACCGCCCGGCAGCCATGGAGGCGGAGTCCTTCCACGCCGCGGCCCAGCGCATCCTCAGCACCGTCAATACCGTAATTGACGGCAAGTCCGATGCCGCCAGGCTGGCGCTCACCGTCCTTCTCGCCCAGGGCCACCTGCTGGTGGAAGACGTGCCCGGCGTCGGTAAGACCCTGCTCGCCAAGACCCTGGCCCGGACCATCGACTGCACCGTCAACCGCATCCAGTTCACCCCTGACCTGCTGCCCTCCGACGTCACCGGGGTGTCCATGTACAACCAGGCCTCGAGGCTCTTCGAATTCCGGCCGGGTGCGGTGTTCGCAAACATCGTCATCGGTGACGAAATCAACCGCGCATCCGCCAAGACCCAGTCCGCGTTGCTGGAGTGCATGGAGGAGCACCAGGTCACGGTGGACGGCACATCCTACAAGCTCGATGAGCCATTCATGGTGGTAGCCACCCAAAACCCCATTGAAATGGAGGGCACCTATCCACTGCCGGAGGCCCAGCGGGACCGGTTCATGGCCCGGATATCCATGGGCTACCCGGACAAGGCCGCAGAGATCGAGATGCTCGAAACCCATCAGGCGGTGTCGCCGCTGGCCAAGGTCTCGGCCGTCGTGACCGCCGCCGACGTCGCGGCCATGACCGCCACCGTCCAGCAGGTCTACGTCTCCGACGCGGTGAAGGAGTACACGGTGTCCGTGGGCAGGGCCACCAGGGAGAGCCCTCTGCTACGGCTGGGCGCGAGCCCCCGGTCAATGCTGCAGCTGCTGCGCGCGGCCAAAGCCACGGCCGCCCTGGACGGGCGCGATTTCGTCCTGCCGGACGATGTCGGAGCCGTGGCCGAAGCCGTGCTGGCGCACCGGATCATCCTGGACCGGAAGGCCGCCGGGGCGGGTGAGACCCCACATAGCATCCTGCGCGCAATCCTGTCGCGGCTGCCCGTGCCGCAGGCCCACCCCGCCCAGGCCAACCGGGCCCCGGCAACTTCCCGCACCGGGAACCGCTAGGCGGCAGGCATGGGGCTGCAGGACAAAATTCCCCGGCACCTGTTCACCAGGCGCGGCTGGGGCATGCTGGCAGCTGGGGCCTTTACGCTCGGCGCGGCGCAGGTCATGGGCCGCCGGGACCTCCTGACGCTGGCATTGCTGCTGCTGGTGCTTCCGCTCGTATCCCTTGCCGGCGTCCGGCTGGTTAAGCCGCGGTTCCGGGTCTACCGCGAATTCGAACCCTCCCCCGTGGAGACATCGGCCCCCGCCATGGTGCACCTTGCGGTAGCGAGGACGGGCCCCGGAAGCGGCCGCGTGACCATGGAGGAGCGGCTGCCGTGGCAGCTGGGGCGGGCACCGGCTTTTCGGTTCCCTTCCCGTTCGGGCGCAGGTGGCACCAGCCGCTATGAATACCACCTGACGTCCAGGCACCGCGGGCAGTTCCGGATTGGACCGGTCACGGCCGAGTTCACTGACCCCTTCGGGCTCTCGCTGCACCGCCAGGCGATTGACGGCGGCGACGTCCTCACCGTGACGCCTTCCGCCATCCTCCTTCCTGGAATCGGACTGGCGGGAGCACGCGGCAACGACGGCGTCACTGCCACCCGCGTCAGGGCAAACCCGAGCGATGACGATGTCATGACGCGTGAATACCGCCACGGGGACCCCATGCGCCGGGTGCACTGGGCCGCCACAGCACGGCACGGCGCCCTGATGGTCCGGCAGGAGGAATCGGTCACGACTCCCGAGGCGACCATCATCCTTGACCATCGTTCCGGGGCGTTCGCCGGCGCCCCCGGAACAGCAATGCCGGGGCTGCCCGGCCTGGACGGGCATGCGGCGGCGACGAGCGACACCTTTGAGTGGTCCGTCGTCGCCGCGATCTCCGTCAGCGCGCACCTCGCCGAACGGACTTACGGCCTCCGGATGCTGGATACCGGCGGATACCCGGCATTCCTCCACTCGCCCTCCTCATCGGAACCCGCAGCTGAAGAATTCAGCGGGACAAACGGGCTGCAGTCCATAGCAGAGAGCCTGGCCGCCATTCATCTGTCCGGGCCGTCCCACCCCCGGCGGGACGGCGCGGTCCGGGGCGTCACCGGCAGGAAGACGGGGTACCCGGGTCTCCCGGAAGCGCTGGCTACGGGCGGCAGCGACCAGGAGCCGCCGGCTTTTGATGACCACCTGATGGACAAGCTGGCCGCGCACAGGATGCGTGGACCGCTGGTCGCCCTGCTGGGAAGGATGACCACGGAGGAGGCAACGGCGCTGGCGCCCGCTGCGGCATACGGCACCAACGCGTTCGCCATCATGGCCGTCGATAAGCCGGCAGACTTCCAGGATGTCCTGGAAGTGCTGCGGCAGGGCGGCTGGCGGGCGGTGGCCGTGACCCCGCGGGCGCAGGTTGACCAGGCCTGGGGACAGTTCGACCAGGACCTCGTACTGCCGGTGCCCCCGGAGTCGGATGTCCGGCGTGGCGCGGGGGTATCCAGATGACCATCGCACCGCCCCGGGACACGGAACAGGAAACGCAAAACCATCAGGGAGCGGCTGCCGGACGCCGGGGCCCCGGTGCTTATCCCTGGGCCATGGCGGCGGCCATAACTGTGGCTGTCTGCGGTGCGGCCCTGTCCTTGAACGGCGTGCTTCGCGGCTGGAACTGGTACTGGGCGGCACTCACCACCGTGCTGGTGGTGGCTTTCGCCATGGCAGCCCTGCGCTCGGTCCGCGCCCAGCCCCTCCTGGTCGCGGCCGGAGGATTCGCGTCACTGGCCGCGGTCCTGACATTGACGTTCTTCCGCAGTTCCAGTTTCCTGTGGGTCATCCCCACAAGTGCCACCTTGCCGGACCTGGACCGGCTGGTCCGGCGCGCCAGCGAGACCGTCCTGTCCGAAACAGCTCCAGTGGCGCCCAACGCCGGGATCGTCATGGTGATCTGCGCCGTGCTGGGCCTGGCGGTCATCCTGGTCGACGCCCTCGCAGTGCCCCTGGCCATGCCGGCCGCTTCCGGCACCGGATTGCTGGCCCTTCTGGTGGTTCCAGCCATGATCAAACCCCAGAGTGTGGGGGTATGGAGTTTCATTGCCACCGCGGCGGGATACCTATTGATTCTCGCCTGCAGCCAGTGGTTCGCCCCGGATGGCAGGATTCACCCCGCCTCGGCCCGCAGCCCCGGCCTGGTGCGGCGCGCGGCCCTGACCGGTGCCGTGGCCCTTGCTGCCACGATGCTGCTTCCGGCGGCCATTCCCGGCTTTGACCGTGGCACTTTCCCCCAAGGGTCAAGGCTCAATCCCTGGGGCGCCTCCACCGGCCTCAATCCGATGATCACCCTGGGCAGCAGCCTGCGTACGCCTGACGGAAGCGGCAGGATCACCTACGCCACGAATTCGCCCGCCCCCCTCTATTTGCGGTCGGTCACAGTGGACAATTTCGACGGCGACTCATGGGGGCCGGACGACCGCACCGCATCCCGCGTGCCCCTGGATGGCCGGATCGACCCGGGCTATCCGGTCCTGGCCGATGAGCAGGTGCGGCTGGTCACGGCGATCGACACCGGATCCTTCACCAGCCCCTATCTGCCGGTCCCCTACGCGCCGGAAACAATCCGCGGCCTCGACGGACAGTGGACATGGGATCCCGCCACGCTGAGCATCAAGGGTACCGATACCACCACCAGGCGGCAGGAGTACCTTGTCACGTCGGCGGTGCCCAAGCTTTCGGCCGGGCTCCTCGCCCAGTCCTCGGGCGCTGTTCGGGGCATTCCGGATGACTTCACCCGGATTCCGGGCAACGTCCCGGACATTGTCAAGACCACGGCAAAGACCGTGGCAGGAGCCGCCGGGAGCCCTTACCGGAAGGCGTTGGCCATCCAGACGTACCTCCGGTCGGCCGAATTCACCTACTCGCTGCAGGCTCCGGTCCAGGGCGGCTACGACGGCAACGGCCTTTCCGTCCTTGCGGACTTCCTCCAGCAAAAGAGCGGTTACTGCATCCATTACGCCTCCGCGATGGCCGTGATGGCCCGGCTGGAAGGAATTCCGAGCAGGATCGCCGTGGGATACGCCCCGGGCAGGTTGACCGGAGCCACGGTATCGGTGGCAGGACAGGGCGCCCTTCCCGAATACGAGGCGGATGCGCGCGACGCCCACGCCTGGCCGGAACTCTATTTCCAGGGCCTGGGCTGGGTACCCTTCGAACCCACCCCGTCCCGGGGTGTGGTGCCGGATTACGCCTCCGAGGCCGCAGTACCATCCGTCACGGATTCGCTGGGAAACAATGACGGCCTCATCCCCGATATCGCCCCGGCTCCCGCGCCGTCCTCCGCCGCAACTGCCCAGCCGGTGCAGGGCGCCGGCAGCAGCAGCGACAACGGTGCCCAGCTGACACCCTGGTTCCTCGGTGCGGCCGGGCTGGCGGGCGTGCTGCTTCTGGCGGCTACCCCGCACCTGGTCCGCGTGGGTACCAGGGCCCGGAGGCTCCGCCCAAAGCATCCTGACCAGGCCGTCCCGCTGGCATGGACTGAACTCATGGACCTGGGCGCCGATTACGGTGTGCCGGCCGGGGACAGCGAGACGCCACGGGCGTATTCGGTCCGCTTCCGCGATTCGCTGCTGGGCGAGCCCGGGGGTATGGACAAGGAGGCACACGACTCCGTGGCATTCCTCACCGCGGCCTTCGAACAGCACAGGTATGGGCGTCCGGGCAGCAGCGGTTCCGCCGCCCCGGGCCTGCGCCTGCGCACGTCGGCCCAGGACCTTGGGGCCGGAGTTGCCGCGGTGGAAACCTCCCTCCGCGCGAACGCCACCCTCCCCAGGCGTTTGACCGCGGCATGGCTGCCGCCGACGGTCACAAGGCGCCTGGGGGTGCTTTTATGGGCGCCGTTCAGGGCCGCCGGGCGTGGCATCCGGGCTACGGCCCATACTGCTGCACGGTTCCGGCCGCGGGGTTCCACACCACAGAGCCGTCCCGGTACACAGAGCCGTCCGGGTACACAGAGCCGTCCCGGTGCAGGAGCGGCCGACGGCGGTCGCGGGTCCGGCAAGCGCTGAGGAAACCACACGTGCCGGCCGGGGAAGCCCCGGCCGGCACGTGAGGGTTGCGGACCGCCGGGGCTACCCGGCGTAGGGGTCGGCGATGCCGATGTACTGGGTGTAGAGGTATTCCTCAATGCCTTCCAGGCCGCCTTCGCGGCCCAGGCCGGACTGCTTGACGCCGCCGAAGGGCGCGGCCGCGTTGGAGATGACACCGGCGTTCAGGCCCAGCATGCCGGTTTCAAGCTTTTCGCCCATCCGGATACCGCGGTTAAGGTCTTTTGTGAAGACGTAGGCCACCAGACCGTATTCGGTGTTGTTGGCCAGCCGTACGGCCTCGTCCTCGCTGCTGAAGGTGATGATCGGTGCAACGGGGCCAAAGATCTCCTCGGACAGGATGCGGGTTCCCTCGGAGACTCCGGAGAGGATGGTGGGCTGGTAGAAGTAGCCCGGTCCCTCCACGGGGGCGCCGCCCAGGACCGTCTTTGCCCCGGAAGCGACGGCGTCGGAGACCAGCTCGTGGACCTTGTCCCGGCTCTTGGCGTCGATCAGCGGGCCCACCTTGGACTCGGGTTCGGTACCCCGCGCGGTGGTCATCTCCTTCATCTTCGCGGCAAACTTTTCCGCGAATTCACCGGCAACAGATTCATGGACGATGAAGCGGTTGGCGGCGGTGCAGGCTTCGCCCATGTTCCGCAGCTTGGCCAGCATGGCGCCCGTGACGGCGGCGTCCAGGTCTGCGTCCTCGAAGACCAGGAATGGAGCGTTGCCGCCCAGTTCCATGGAGGTGCGAAGCACGGTTTCGGACGCATCGGCCAGCAGGCGCCGGCCAACCTCGGTGGAGCCCGTGAAGGACAGTTTGCGCAGGCGGGAATCCTTGATCAGCGGCCCGGTGGTGGCCCCCGCCGTCGAGGTGGGAATGAGGTTCAGGACGCCGGCGGGCAGCCCGGCCTCCTGCATGGTGGCCGCGAACAGCTGCGAGGTCAGCGGGGTCAGGTTGGCAGACTTCAGCACCATGGTGCAGCCGGCGGCAACAGCCGGGGCGATCTTGCGGGTGGCCATGGCCAGCGGGAAGTTCCATGGGGTGATCAGCAGGCAGGGGCCAACCGGCTTCTTGGTCACCAGAAGGCGGGATTTGCCGTCTGGCGAGACCGAGTAGCGTCCGAAGGCACGGACAGCCTCTTCGGAGAACCAGCGAAGGAATTCGGCACCGTAGGTCACTTCGCCACGGGCTTCGGCCAGCGGCTTGCCCATTTCCAGGGTCATCAGCAGGGCGAAATCCTCGGCCCGCTCCGTCACCAGGTCGAAGGCCCGGCGCAGGATCTCCCCACGTTCGCGGGGCGGCACCTTTGCCCAGGATTCCTGTGCGGCCGCAGCGGCGTCCAGGGCCGCCGCGCCGTCCTCGGGGCCGGCGTCGGCAATGCTCAGCAGCACCTTCCCGGTGGCGGGATCCTCGACGTCGAACGTCTTGCCGGAAGCGGCGTCGCGCCACTCACCGTTGATAAGCAGCCCGGTGGGAACGGAGGCCAAAAGCCGGGTTTCGCGCTCGGCGGTAACGGCCGGCTGTGCAGTGACAGTCACGATGACTCCCTCGTCAGTAGGGTTGTGGCAGCCCTTCGCCCGCGGCCGAAGTGACCGGGATCATGGGGCTGATTAACAGCCAGACTACTGCGGGCCACTCCCCCGGTCTACGCCGTTGCGCACTGCGGAATCGCCGCCTTGCTGTGCAGCTGCACAGCACCAGGAGCGATGATCCGCCCCGGCTACCGCGCGGCGAGGACTGCCGAGTAGAGCTCGCGCTTGCTGACCCGGACATCTTCAGCCACGGCGGCCACGGCCTCTTTCAGCCGGATGCCCTGGGCCACCAGCTCATTGACTGCAGCCACGTGGTCTTCCGGGGTTCCGGCTGCCTGCTCAGGAGCACCGCCAAGGACCACCGCGATCTCACCGCGAACCTCGTTGCTTTCGGCCCACTGGAGGAGTTCGCCCACGGTGCCGCGGATGACTTCCTCATATGTCTTGGTCAGTTCGCGGCACACGGCGATGGGCCGGTCGGGCCCAAACCTCTCCCGCAGCGCACGGAGCATGGCTTCCAGCCGGTGCGGGGCTTCGAAGAAGACCATGGTGCGCCGCTCCCCGGAAAGGTCCGCGAGCCGGGATGCCCTCTCCCCGGCTTTGCGGGGAAGGAATCCCTCGAAGCAGAACCGGTCCGTGGGCAGGCCGGACAACGCCAGTGCCGTGAGCACCGCGGAGGGACCGGGGACCGCGGTGACAGGAAGTCCCGCGGCAATGGCCCCCTCCACCAGCCGGAAGCCCGGATCCGATACCGCGGGCATTCCTGCGTCCGTGACCATGAGAAGCGTGCTGCCCGCACGCACCTGGTCAAGGAGCTCAGCGGTCCTGGTGGCCTCATTGTGCTCGTGGTAGCTGATGACGCGGCCGGCCACGGCAACGCCCAGGCTTTGGACCAGGCGGTGGAGGCGCCGGGTATCCTCAGCGGCCACAATGTCCGCCGTACCCAGCAGTTCCACGAGCCGGGCCGAAGCGTCGCCGGTGTTCCCGATGGGAGTTGCGGCAAGGACGATCCGCCCCGGAGTCGACGGGCCGGGCTCGGAGAGGGTGCTGGGGTTCGGGTCCACCCACCAAGCCTACTGCTGCCGGGTCTGCCAGCCGCAAAAGGTAGCATGGGGCTCGTGACGCAGACCTCGACACGGCCCACGGGGCCCGGGAAACCCAACGCGCCGGGATCCCCCGCCGGAGCCGGGGCAACCGGGACAGCACCCGGCGGGAAAGCCGCCCGGCCCTGGATCAGCCGGCCGGTTGACGCGTTCACCCTCGAGGCACTGCGGGCAAGGCTCATCGGAGGCGGCACGTCCTGGCGGGACTATCCGCCGTCGCTTCGGCTCTGGTTTGTCCTGGTCCCGGTCCTGACGGCGGTGGTCGGCGGCCTCCTCCGGTTCGTCCGCCTCGAGGTGCCGCACAAGCTGGTATTCGACGAGACGTACTACGTCAAGGACGCCTACTCGTACCTGATCAGCGGCTACGAGCGCAGCTGGCCTGACAAGGCGAATGATTCCTTCAATGCGGGCAACCCGGACGTCCTGCTGAACACACCCGAATATGTGGTCCACCCGCCAGTGGGCAAGTGGATGATCGCGGCTGGCATGTGGCTGTTCGGGCCGGAGAATCCGTTTGGCTGGCGTTTTGCCGCAGCCCTCACCGGCACGCTCACTGTGCTGCTGCTCTCCCTGATCGCCCTGAAGCTGTTCCGCTCGCTTCCGCTCGCAGGCGCCGCGGGGCTGCTCCTCGCCGTCGACGGCCACCACCTGGTGATGTCCCGGACGTCGTTGCTGGACATCTTCCTCACGTTCTGGGTCCTGGCCGCTTTCGGCGCCCTGCTGATGGACCGCGACGACGGGCGACGGCGGCTGGCAGCGCGGTTGGCACGTTCCGCTGCCGCGAACGGCGGACAGCCCCCTGCCGCGGCGCTGCTGTCCGGGCCGTGGCTGGGCGTGCGCTGGTGGCGGGTGGCCGCCGGGGTCTGCATGGGCCTGGCCGTGGGCACCAAGTGGTCCGGCCTGTTCTTCCTTGCCGGGTTTGGCCTCCTCACCGTGCTGTGGGACCTCAACGCCCGGCGGGTGGCGGGCATCCGCGGCTGGATCAGCGGCGGCGTGATCCGGGACGGGATTCCCGCATTCACGGCCCTGGTCCCCGTGGCCGGGATCGTCTACTCCGCCACCTGGAGCGGCTGGTTCCTGTCGGACAATGCCTACTTCCGCCACTGGGCCGAAAACAACCCGTCAGCTGAATGGGGATGGCTGCCGAACTCCGTCCGGTCCCTTGTCCACTACCATCTCGAAGCGTACAAGTTCCATCAGGGACTGAGCTCCGAGCACCCCTACCAGGCCAGCGCCTGGAGCTGGCTGGTGATGGGCCGGCCGACGTCGTTCTTCTATGAATCCCCGCCCCAGGGCACCCCTGGTTGCGATGTGGAAAAGTGCACCTCCGCGATCCTGTCCGTCGGAAACCCGCTGATCTGGTGGACCGCGGCCATCGCACTGGTGGTCCTGCTCTTTTGGTGGGCCGGGCGCCGGGACTGGCGCGCGGGCGCGGTGCTGGCGGGCGTGGCCGCGGGCTACCTGCCGTGGTTCCTGTACCCCGAGCGCACCATGTTCTACTTCTACGCCGTGTCCTTCGAGCCTTTCCTTGTCCTGGCCTTGGTGTACTGCCTGGGCCTGGTCCTGGGCAGGGTCCAGGACCCGCCGTGGCGCCGGCGCTCCGGGCTGTACCTGGTGGTCCTGTTCATTGCGGCGGCACTTTTGCTGTCGGCGTTCTTCTACCCGATCTGGACTGGCGAAGTCATCCCCTACGTCGACTGGAAAGTCCGGATGTGGATGCCGTCCTGGATCTAGGGCAGGATGGCAACAGAGACCTGAAGGAGCCGCTGCCGCGGCGTGGCAGCGGAAACGGAGACCTGCTGTGAGAGAAGCGAGCACGGAACTGCTGGTTGAGCTTGACGCCAACAGCAACGTGACTGACCTGCTGCTGGAGCAGCTCGCCGTCAACCCGGCCCGTGCCCTGTACCGGCGGAAGGGGCCCAACGGCTGGGTGGATGTTCCCGCTAAGAAATTCCTCCAGGATGTCAGTGCCCTCGCCAAGGGGCTGATCGCAGGGGGCCTGGAACCCGGCGACACCGTGGCCGTGATGTCCCGCACGTCCTACGAATGGACGCTGGTGGACTTCGCCATCTGGTTCGCCGGCGGCGTGACGGTGCCCATCTACGAAACGTCCTCCGCGAGCCAAGTGGAGTGGATCATCCAGGACGCCGGGGTCCGCCGTGTCTTCGCCGGCGACAGGGCGACGGTGGAGTTGGTCAGCGGAGTGGTGGCCGGTTCCGCCGAGCTCAGCGACCGCCTGGTCAACGTGGTGCGGATGGATTACGACGGCGAGGCCCCGGACCTTGCCAGCCTCGCCGCTGTGGGCGCCGGAGTCAGCGATGCCGAACTGGAACGGCAGCGCAGCCGGGCGGGGTTGGCCGACCTCGCCTCCCTGGTGTACACGTCGGGCACCACGGGCAAGCCGAAAGGGTGCGAGATCACGCACGGGAATTTTGCCCTGGTGGCCAAGAACATCGTTGCATTCCTGCCGGAAATCCTGCAGCAGGACCACGCCCGCACCCTGATGTTCCTGCCGCTGGCCCACGTGCTGGCCCGGGCAGTCCAGGTGGTGTGCCTGACCGCCGGGGCAACCCTGGGGCATACGCCAGGTGCCGCCCAGCTCCTCGAAGACCTCGGCACGTTCCGCCCCACCTTCCTGCTGGTGGTGCCGCGCATCTTCGAAAAGGTCCGGGCTGCGGCCGCCCACAAGGCAGCCGTGGCAGGCAGGGGAAGGCTCTTTGACGCGGCAACGGCTGCGGCCATCGGGTACTCCCGGGAGCAGGACCGGCAAAACCGCGGCGACGGGCCGGGCCCGGGCCTGCTCAGCCGGATCAGGCACGGGGTGTATGACCGGCTGGTCTATCCACGGCTGCGCCAGGCCATTGGTGGCGAGGTGGGGTACACCGTATCCGGCGCCAGTCCCCTGGCCGCGGAGGATGCCCACTTCTTCCGGGGTGTGGGCATTCCCGTACTGGAGGGGTACGGGCTGACCGAAACCACCGCCCCGTGCACCGCCAACACCCCATCCCGCACCAAGGTGGGAACGGTGGGCATTCCCATTCCGGGCACCACCATCCGCGTGGCCGAAGACGGCGAAATCCTGGTCAAGGGCATCGGTGTGTTCCGCGGTTATCACGCCAACCCGGAGGCCGACGCTGAGGCTTTTGTCGATGGATTCTTCCGCACCGGAGACCTTGGCGAGCTGGACAAGGACGGCTTCCTCACCGTCACGGGACGGAAGAAGGACCTCCTGGTCACCGCCGGCGGTAAGAACGTGGCCCCCGGGCCGCTCGAGGAAAAGATCCGCGCCCATCAACTGGTGGGCCACGCCGTGGTGGTGGGCGACGGCAGGCCCTTCGTGTCAGCCCTGCTGACCCTTGACCCGGAGGGAGTTGCCAACTGGCGGGCCGAGCGGGGCATGCCTCCGGTTTCCCTTCGCGAAGCCGCGGGTGATGCGGCTGTCATGGCCGCCGTCCAGGAGGCAGTGGACCTGGCCAACCAGATGGTGTCCAAGGCCGAGTCGGTGCGAACTTTCAGGCTGCTGGACGCCGAGTTCAGCGTGGAGTCCGGATATCTGACGCCGTCGCTGAAACTGAAGCGGTCCGCCGTCGTTCAGGATTTCCAGGCGGAGATCGCCAAAATCTACGGCTGATCCGCCTTTACCTGCTCGGCGTCGGCCGGCTTCTCCTGCTGGGCAACACCGCGGCGGCGGCGCGTGGGCCAGGTGAGCACCAGCGTCACGATGGATGCCAGCAGCACCATTCCGGCGATGGCTATGCCGGCGTCGATCCAGAACTGGCTGGGGAACAACCGGATCAGGGTATCGTCCAGGCTGAAGGTCCACGACCCGGCGGCGAAGAAGATCCGGTGGAATTCGGTGAAGAACTGCTGCCAGCCCAGTGCGGCCAGCGTGCCGAGGCCAAGGATGAGGACCAGCGTGATGATGGAGCCGGCGAAGAAGCCGCGCCGGACCCCGCCGGTGCTGCGCTTGCGCAGGTAGAGGATGGCGACCAGCGCGAGGAGGAGCAGCAGTGCACCGGCGCCAAAGGTGGACAGGATGACCGCCTTGACGTCCGCCATGTGGCTGACTTCGCCGTCCTTGAACAGCTTGTCGCCGCCGCGGTGCACCAGGTCGCCCAGGTATCGGGGGCCGGCCCAGTTGCTGAGGTAGTCCACGGCGTAGGAGCCGTAGGTCATCCGGTCATCGGTACTGAATCCGTATCCGTCGCCCGGGAAACCGGGACGGTTGTATTCCACCCAGAGGAAGAGCGGGCTGGTCACGGCCCGGACGGCCAGGATCAGCAGGATCACCGGGTAGATGATGGCCAGCAGGACCTGCATGACGCGCGGCGCCACCGGTTTGGCATTGGCGGCGCTTTCGCGCTGGGCGTTGCGGCGCTCCACTTCCTCCTCCGGGGGACGGACGTGCAGCGCCGAGGTGGGAAGGGGTTCCCTGAAGACCGGTGAACCTGCGGTGGCGCGCGGCTCTTCTTCGGTGGAAACGGCAGTGCTGGTTTCCTCCGCGGAAGTGCGGGTTGCGGAAGCGCGCGTGGCGGAAGTTCCGGCGGTTGAGGATCCGACGGCGGAAGATCCGACGGCGGCTTCAGCCGCCTTGCGGTCTGCCCGGCTTCCGGGTTGGGTGGTTTTGGTCTCTCCCGTTGCCTGGTACCCGTCGGCTCGTTCTGCGTTCGCGGCGTCTGGGTTGGGCCTATCCAAGCCGGGCTTCCCGCCGTCAGGATTCCCGCCAACAGGTTTGTCCCCGGCAGGCTTATCCCCGGCAGGGTCGTCGCCGCCAGTGGGCGTCAGCCAGGAAAACGCGGGCTCGTCGGAATCCCCGGACGTGTCCAGGAAAGGTTCCGGCTGCGGCGCAGCGCTTTTGGCGCGGGCCGGTGTTTCGTCATTCACAGCAGCGTCACTTCCGTTGAGTTCCGCGCCGGTCCCAGTCCGCCGGCACGATTCATTTCTGCAGACGAGCCTACCGTCCTGAACTTCCGCTGGGCGAGGAACCACCCCGGCAGGATTACAACGATTCAGGCAGCGATTTCCGTGTACCCGGAATCTTCGCGGCGGAGGTCCCCGCGCTCCCCGGCAAGGAATGCATGCCGGCCCCACACCAGGACGTATACCCAGAACGCGGCGAGAACCGCGGCGCCGATGCCGATCCTGGCCCAGGCCGGCAGCGGGCTGGGCGTGACGAACCCTTCCACCAGGCCGGAGACGAACAGCACCAGGACGAGCCCCAGGGCCACCGTGATCAGCGACCGGCCTTCCTCCGCCACGGCGCGGCCCCGGGTCCGTGGGCCAGGCGATACCATGGCCCAGAAGATCCGCAGCCCCGCGGCGGAGGCAACAAAGACGGCGGTGAGTTCCATCAGCCCGTGCGGCAGGATGTAGCTGTAGAAGACGTCGGATTTGCCGGCGGACGCGAAAATCCCCGCGGCGATTCCCACTCCCTGTGCATTGCCGAACAGGATCATCGGAACCCACACCCCGGTGATCCCCAAAGCCACGGCCTGGGCGCTGATCCAGGCGTTGTTGGTCCATACGGCGCCGGCAAAGGATGCTGCCGGGTTCTCGGAGTAGTAGTTGACGAAGTCCTCATTCACGTACTGTGCGGCGGCGGCCTCGGAAGCGACGGCCCGGAGCGCTTCAGGGGATGTCCCAATCCATGCGGCGTATGCGGCAGCGACGAGTACGAAAGCTGCCCCGCACGCCAGCGTCAGCCAGGTCAGCCGGTAAAGGGCCGCCGGCAGGGCCACCACGAAGAACCGTGCAAGGTCAGCAGTGGCGTTTGAGCGGGCGCCGGTAAACCGGGTCCTGGCCAGGGCCAGCGTGGCGGAGAGGGAGGCGGAGAGGCCGCTTTCCGGAGCCACGGAGCGGACCAGCGACAAGTGGCCGGACGTGGACTGGTAGAGCGCCAGCAATTCGTCGGCCTCGGCGCCTGTGAGCCTGCCTTTGCCGGCAAGCTCCTGCAGCCGCGCCCACTTGTCCGCGTTGACGGCGGCGAAGGCATCCATATCCACGGCAACAGCCTAGCGCCCGTTATTGGACAGTGGTCGGCATTAGACTCTGACCGTCTGCACCAATTGATCGTCTACATCACGTGCTGGGAAGGGCAGGGACACGATGTGAGTCCGATAATTACCGGTGAGGCGGTGGTCCTCGAGCTCCGGCCGGCGGGCTTTGCTGCGCGGGCCCTTGGGCTGGCCATCGACGTCGTCGTCCACGTGGTGCTCCTCGTGCTGATCATGTTTGGCCTCGGGGCCGCCGGTGCGGATCTTGATGAGGCCGCTGCGCGGGCCCTTGGCCTGGCCGCCGTCGTCTTCTGCCTGGTGGTGGTGCCGGTGGCCGTGGAGACGCTGACGCGGGGCCGGTCCGTCGGCAAGCTGGCCACAGGCCTGCGGGTGGTCCGTGAAGACGGGGGCGCTATCCGGTTCCGGCACGCGGTGATCCGCGGACTCACCGGATTCCTGGAGATCTACCTGACGTTCGGCGGCCTTGCCCTCGCCGTGGCGCTCTTTAACGACAAGTCCAGGCGGCTCGGGGACCTGCTCGCCGGCACTTACGCTGTGCGCACCCGCGTTCCTGCGGAAGAGGCCCTCCGGGTTTTTGTGCCACCGCACCTTCAGCACTGGGCGGCTGCGGCGGACATCGGGCGTATCCCTGACGCAACGGCCCGCAGGGCCGCACAGTTCATCCGCCAGGCGGGCCGGATGGCCCCGTTGTCCAGGGCAGCCATGGCGGAGGCCACCGCCGCGGAACTGTCCGCCCACGTCGCCCCGCCCCCGCCGCCGGGAACGGGCCCGCATGACTACCTGGCCGCCGTCGTAGCTGAACGGCGGAACAGGGAGTTCAGCAGGTTGTCGCAGTCACGCCGCCGGAACACGGAGACGGGGCAACGGCTCCAGCGCCTGCCTTTCGGCAACTGACTTAGTTGTCGTACTCGCTCCACGGGATGTTCCAGTCGCCAAACCCGTCGGTATGCGCGGCATAATCACCCTCGGTGTTGATGATCTGGACCACGTCACCGGTTCCCATGTTGTCGAACACCCATGCCGCCCCGTCCGGCAGGAAACCGATGCAGCCGTGGGACACGTTGGCGTTCCCGATGTACGGATAGGCGGATTCAAGGGCCTGGTGGATGTAGGCACCGCTCAGGGTAAGGCGGATGGTGTATTCGACGTCGGCCTCACCGTAGTAGGCGGGATCGCCCGGCTTCAGGCCAATGCTTGCCGCCCTGAAGTGGTCGAACCTGTTCTTTTCCATCAGCACCCCGTATCCCTTTGCCGAAGGGAAGCGCTTATCCCCCATGCTGACGGGCAGCGTCTTGACAGGCTGGTCGTTGACGCTGAGCGTGAAGGTGTGGGCCGTGGCGTCGGCGACGGCCACCTTCTTGTCCCCAATGGAGACGTTCACCTTCTTGTTGAAGTTGGCGATCTGGCCGTTGCCGAGGTCGACGCCAAAGAGCTGCATGTCCATGGTGACGGTGGAGTTTGCTGCCCAGAAGTTTTCCGGGCGGTACCGGACCATGGTGTCGCTGTACCAGTGGAAGGCCCCGGTCTGACCTGCCGTAGTGCTGATCTTGATGGCCTTTTCCACCGCTGCACGGTTGGTCACAGGCTCGCTGAAGATGATTTGCAGGGGCTGCCCCACCCCAACCTTCATGCCGTTCAGCGGATAGATGGCGGCGTCTGCCTCATGGGAGCTCGACACCGTGTCGAAGGACTGCGTGGTGCTGGTCTCGCGACCTGCCGAATCCTTGACCACGTAGGTGTAGCTGTACTCGGTGTTGAACTCCAGGGGCCCCGTGGCGGACCACCCGGTCCCGCTGGCGTCGATGCTGCCGTCAATGGCCTTCCCTGCGGTGCTGGCAAGGGTCACGCGCTGGATGGTGCCGTTGCCCACTTTCAGGGAAACCGGAGCCGCGGGGTTCACCTGTTTGGCACCCTTGGCAGGCAGCGCGTCAAGAGTCACCGGCGGCACAACGGGTGAAGCAATGCCCGGCGATGTCCGGAGTGCGGAGCCGGCTTCGGATTCGAGCGGGCCGCCTGCGAGGCCCGGAGCGACGGCGGCGAAAACCCCGCCCACGGCAGCCAGGACACATACGGCAGCCACAGCGAGGATCTTCTTGGCAGTCCCCCGGCGGCGGGGCTTTACGTCTGGCTCCATGTTTTTGATCCTACGTGCAGGAAATAACGGCCCGGGCGCCCTGCGGCGCCCGGGCCCTTACATCTTAGTAACGGTAGTGCTCGGGCTTGTACGGACCGGCGACGTCGATGTCCAGGTATTCCGCCTGGTCCTTGGACAGTTCCGTAAGTTCAACGCCCAGCGCGTCCAGGTGGAGGCGGGCCACCTTTTCGTCCAGGACCTTGGGCAGGACGTAGACCTTGTTCTCGTACTCGTGCTGGTCCCGCTTGGTCCACAGCTCGATCTGCGCAATGGTCTGGTTTGCAAACGAGTTGCTCATGACGAAGGACGGGTGGCCCGTGGCGTTGCCAAGGTTGAGCAGCCGGCCCTCTGACAGGACGATGATGGAGCGCTCGGCGTCGCTGCCCTCATCAAAGACCCACTCGTGGACCTGCGGCTTGATTTCGACCTTTTGGACTCCTGGGATCCGGGCCAGGCCGGCAATGTCGATTTCGTTGTCGAAGTGGCCGATGTTGCCCACGATGGCCTTGTTCTTCATGCCGGTCATGTGCCGGGCCAGGATGACGTCCTTGTTGCCAGTGGTGGTGATGAAGATGTCACCCTGTGCCAGGACTGATTCCAGCTTGGCCACCTGGTAACCGTCCATGGCGGCCTGCAGGGCGCAGATGGGGTCGATCTCGGTGACAATGACGCGCGAGCCCTGGCCGCGCAGCGCTTCCGCCGCGCCCTTGCCGACGTCGCCATAACCGCAGACGACGGCGACCTTCCCACCCATGAGCACATCGGTGGCACGGTTGATGCCATCGGGCAGCGAGTGGCGGATGCCGTACTTGTTGTCGAACTTGCTCTTGGTGACCGAGTCGTTGACATTGATGGCCGGGAACAGGAGCTTGCCCTGGTCTGCCAGCTGGTACAGGCGGTGGACACCGGTGGTGGTCTCCTCGCTGACGCCCTTGATCGTGGCAGCCGTCCGGGTCCACTTCTGGGGGTCTGCGGCAAGGGAGCGGCGCAACACCTCAAGGAAGATGCCGTATTCCTCGGAGTCCTCGGGGTCGGCGGAGGGGACGTTGCCCACAGCTTCGAACTCGACACCCTTGTGGACCAGCATGGTGGCGTCACCGCCGTCGTCCAGGATCATGTTGGGACCCAGCTCAGGGTTCGACTCGGCACCGGGCCAGGTAAGGATCTGTTCGGCGGTCCACCAGTATTCCTCGAGGGTCTCGCCCTTCCATGCGAACACCGGCACGCCCTGCGGGTCCTCAACGCTGCCCTTGCCTACCACCACGGCCGCGGCTGCCTCATCCTGGGTGGAGAAGATGTTGCAGGATGCCCACCTGACCTCAGCGCCGAGCGCGGTGAGGGTCTCGATCAGCACGGCGGTCTGCACCGTCATGTGCAGGGAGCCGGCGATCCGTGCACCCTTGAGCGGCTGGGTGGGTCCGAACTCCTCACGGAGGGACATCAGGCCGGGCATCTCGTGCTCCGCGAGGCGGATCTGGTGCCGGCCTGCTTCTGCCAGGGAGATGTCGGCAACTTTGTAGTCAAAAGTCATGGGTGGTCCTTTGCTTGGTCCGGGTCCTGGTCCAGTCCCCGCTCTGCTGGTTCTGTACAGGGTTCTGCTGATTCTGTACAGGGTTCTGCTGGTTCTGTACGGGCGGTACAGGTGAACTAGTGCCCTGCCGCCGCGGGATCATGCTGGTCCGAACCTGCCGACGCTGCTGCCGCCAGCAGTTCCGGGGGGAGCAGCAAAGGGATCCCGTCCTCGATGGCGTACCGGTTCCTGATGCCCGTGTCCCCGGCGGCGGTGGCCACCAATTCTTCCCCCTCCTGGACCAGCGGCGAGCCGGTCACGGGGCAACGCAGGACGGACAACAGCTCGGGACTGATCTTTGGCATTTGTTCATGCTCCCTGGCGGGCGCGCTCGCGCCGGTGGCGGAAAAGATGTGCAGCTTCCAGCGTACCGCCAGATGAAGGTCAGGAAGGTTCCCGAAGGACCCGCAGGTGCCCCCGGCGTGCCCCTTCAGCGCCTGCAGGAGCTTCAAGCGCGGAATGGTGGCCGCGCTGCGCGGGGGCCTGGGGCTCCGGAGGGAGCGCGGCGGCGTCCCGAACGGCGTTGGCAAGCGCCAGCAGGTCATCGGGCCCTGGCTGCTGGGGGGTGGACGGCATGGCCAGGCGCAGCACTTCCCAGCCACGGGGAACCGTAAGCGAATCGGCATGCTGCTCGCAGAGGTCGTAGCAGTGCGGTTCCGCGTAGGTGGCGAGCGGCCCCAGGACTGCGGTGGAGTCTGCGTACACGTACGTCAGGGTGGCTACCGCCGACTGGCGGCAGGCAGACCTTGAACACTGACGGATAGCTCCCACGACATCACAGACTACCCCTTGGCCGCGCAAAAACCGTGCATTGGCGCCCCGGCCGACGCGCCCCCGCAGCCACACGGATGTATCGCGTAAATCCTCCCCCGGGTTTAGAGTCGATGTATGCAGTCATCGAACCATGAATCAGGTTTTTCGGTCCGGTTGGCTGACCCGGATGCCCCAGCGGCAACGGGCAAGGAGACCGCCGGGAGAAGCTATTTCCGGCGGCGCCGGAACCGCCACGGACGGGGCCTTCGCGGCGAGGTGATGCTGCCGGCCCACCCCGGATACCGGACCCGCGCCGACCGCTTTGACGACATGGTGCTGGATTCCGCCCAGCGGCTGCATGACATCTGGGGTAAGACCCTCGACGGCGTGCGCTTTGGTGTGGACGAAATCCCGCCGGACCTCGAGCAGTTGGCCGCCGATGCGTCCACGGCCCCCATGGGCTCCTACACCCCCGCTGCCGGGGAGGACGGGCCCATCATCACCGTGTACCGGCGGGTGGTTGAGCAGGCATGCTCCAGTGTGGAAGAGCTCCAGGACCTGGTCCACGACGTGGTGGTGGAACACACCGCGGAAATGCTCGGCGTCGCACCGGAGACTTTGGATCCCGTCTACCGCCGCCGCTACTGATACCGGCAGCCTGAAACCCTAATAGCCCAGGGTGACGGGGACTGTTTCGCGGCCGGCGGCGGCAGCCAGGAAAGCCAGGGATGAAACATCATTGCGGCCCTCCTGTCCCACGAGCACGGCGCCATAGGCGGCGTCACCTGACGCCGAAACCACGTAGCCCACGACGTCTGCCCCTTCGGCCTGGTCCGGAATGGCGATGGAGGCGGTGGTTCCTCCGGCAATGTCCGCAGAAGCGGCTGCCCGCACCTTTCCGTCGGCCGTGACGGGCGCGTAGGTGATCGTGGCCCTGGCGTCCAGGGCTCCGAACACCAGCTGGCGGAGGCCCCCCTTGGGGACTGGAACCACGTGCTGGCTGCCGAGCCGTACGGCGGACGACGCCCAGGCGACATCCGAAGGCTGCCCGGCCTGGAGCCCGCGGCTCATCCGGGCCGCAGCGACAAACGAAACGTCGGATGACGCCGCCACCGTGTACTGGCCGGCAGGAACACCGGCCAGGGAGACCTCGGTGGTTGAACCGGCTTTTGCGGTGATAACGCCGCCGGATGGAAGGGCATGCTGGCCGTCCCGTCCGTACAGCTTGATCTCCACTACAGCATCGGAGGCGCCGGGAACGGTCAGCTCGAGGGCGGG
Source organism: Arthrobacter sp. (assembly GCA_035475035.1). Taxonomy (GTDB): domain Bacteria; phylum Actinomycetota; class Actinomycetes; order Actinomycetales; family Micrococcaceae; genus Arthrobacter. Next base: position 15,351 of record DATIMT010000108.1, on the reverse strand, counting down.
CCCGGCGTCCCGGTATGCGGGCTGCCCCGTCAGGGCAGCGACCCCGGCAGGGTCCTGGATATCCACGCCCGTCATCACCTGGCGCACCGCAGGGGCAGTCCCCGCGGTAATGAAATCCACGCCGCCCGGAGTCAGGCCACGCAGGACACTTTGCTGGATGGAGGCTGCAACCGGGCCACCGGCGCTGCGGACGTGCACGCTGAGCTGGGATTCGTTGGGTGCCAGGCCGGCCAGGACCACGCTGCGTGTGGTACCGGGGGCAACCAGCAGTCCTCGGCTGCCCGGCGCCTGGATCTGCCCGCCCGCCCCGAACAGTTCAAGGCTCACCGTGGCGGGTGTGCTGGAGGCGTTGGTCAGCGCGAGCACGGATGTGCGGCCAACAGTGGTGCTGGCACCTGCCAGCCACTGGTCGTTCGAGGGCTGCGCGCAGGTAGCCGCGGCACTCCCCTGCAGGTCGCCGTCCCGGGCTGTGTATTCCATGGCGCCTGCAGCCGCCGCGTTCTGGTTCGCCAGGGCCTTGGCGCTGAGGACACTCACCTGGTCCACCGCACGGTCGGCCACGACGCCTGCAAGTAGTTCCTGGGGCGCTCCGGCAGAAGGCGCCGGGCCCGGATCCTTGGCGATTTCGACGGCGGCCGTTCCGTCCAGCCGTGCCAGCCGGCTTGCCGGCAGCACGCCTCCCGCGCTGAGTACGGCGGCGCTGACCCTGGTTGCGGCAGTGGCGGACTCGGGCCGGAACTGGGCGTCGGTGCCCGCATCAGTGCCCTCCAACAGCCGGGCAGGGCCAGGGCAGACGCCCAGGCTGGCTCCTGCGGGGACGGCGGCTTCCACCGCCGGCACAGTCCGGCTGCTTTCGGGGCCGCCCATCAGCGATCCCGCAGCCACCACGGCTCCGCCCGCGGCAAGGATAAGTACGCCGGCAGCCACTCCGGCGACGGATGCTGCACGGCCTGTCCCGCCCGGCAACCGGGTGGCGCCACGGCCGGATGCCTTCCTGCCTTCGCCGGTCGCGGACTGGGCCGAAGCGGCCTTCCCGGCCGGTGTCTTCCTATCGCCTGCAACTGACGATTCGCCCGCGACCGGCGGTGTGGCATCAGCGCGTGCCTTGGCTGCGGCCGGTGGGGTGTGCTCATGCATGTTGGTGTTCCTTACGCAGGGAGCCTTCGTCACGCGAGAGGCCGGTCCGCGGCCGTCGGGCCGGCATGGGGATTGCAAGGATGACTGTCAGCCCTATCACCGTGATCTGGGCAGCAGCAGCCCAGACCGACCATGGGCTGTCATAGCGGATGGTCAATTGGCCGCCGGACGCCGGCAGGGTGAATGCCTGGGACCAACCGGACGTTGTGGAGGTCAGCTTCCGCCCGTCGAGCCAGGCAGTCCAACCGGGATCGGCCCGCTCGGCAAGGACCACCAGCCGCCCCTCGGCACCTGCCGGGACAGCGGCGTCGACGTCATCAGTACCGGAAGCTACCAGGGCCGTAGCCACGCCACGGGAATCGACGATGCGGACACGGTGGGCCACGTCGGCGGCCTGCAGGACCGGCTGGTTCAGCGGGCTGATGCGCCATAGCCAGCCAACGTCGGTTTGTCCTACGGCCACGAGGCCGGGAACGGCATCCATGCGGCTGGCGGTCAACTGGGCTGCGGTATCCGCGGAACGGAGCACCACGAATCCGACGCCGAGTTGTTCGAGGTCGGAACGCGGATCGACACCCTGCCCGGCGACCAGGGTGGCCACCACGCGGCGGACAGCGGCGGTGACGTCGTCGTCGTCACGCACCTCCTCTGCGCCGGGAGCGCCGATGATATTCCGTGCCGAGGCGATGGCCGAGAGGCTGTCCAGCGTCGTGCCGGCCCCGCGCATCAGTGATGCGTTGAAGGTGCCATCATCTCCGGTGCTGAGCAGGAGGGTCCGTGTCTGTTCGGGCCCGGTCCCCCGGTCGATGGCGGTGGCGGGGAGGGACCGCCCTGTTGCGGCTTCGACCAGCCGCGGAACACCCAGTGCTCCTTCGGTTGCGGGAGCTGATCCGGTGGCGCCTCCCGGCGTTGGCGCTGCCGGCGCGGCGGTTTGTGCTGGGCGCAGCAGGTTCTGCGCAGACCAGGCTGCCATGCCGGCCAGCGGTCCTGCCAGCACGAGCACCAGGCCCAGCGCCAGGCCGGCGCGGGCTGCCGTCCTGGTCTTCGCACCGGCCCCGGTGCCCCGGTCCGCGGCGGACAACAGCTGGTCGGCTCCGAGGAGTGCCGCAGCGAGCAGGACGAAAGAGGCGGCGGAGACGGCAGGCCCGGGGAAAGGCGTCACCATGACGTCCGCGTTCAGTCCGGTGGCAACGTGGCCGGCCAGCCAGCCGCCGGCCAGTGCGATGACGGCGGCGATCCAGAACCATGTGGCAGTGCGCGCACGGCGCCCCGCGCTGAAGAGCCCCACGACGGCAAGGGCAAGCACCGGCCCTGCGATGAGCAGCGCCAACAGCAGCGCCCATGGCACCGGACCGCCTGTGAAGGCCGCCAGCCCCTGGATGCCTCCGGCGGCGTCGAACGACAACGGCTGGCCCAAAATCTGCTGCCACAGCGGGGCGGCATCGAAGCCCAGCGGGAGACCGGGGTCTGCCAGCAGTGCCCTGGGCCGGTCAAGGGTGGACAGCGCGAACGGGACAAACAGGGCGGCGCTGGGCAACAGCGCCCACCACACCGTCCGTCCCCGCCGTCCCAGCAGGAGGCCGCAGAGCACGATGACAACAATTGCGGGGACAAGCAGGGAGGGCGCCGACGCGGCAGCGACCGCCAGCGCCAGGCCGGCAGCTGCGGCGGCCGTCCACGAGGGCACCCCGTTGATGCCCGCTTTCGCCGGGGGCTGTTCAACGGACCGGTACTCCGGTCCGGAGACGGGGCCGAAGCGCCCGTGGCCCACTGCCGAGCCCGTAGCCCGCAATAGGCCCAGGACGACCAGCGGCAGCATGATGTGGGCGATCAGCGCACCGGCCCGGCCCTGGTTCAGGGCCGCCTGAAGCGCCGGGGCAGCAGCCCAGAAGATGGCCGCCACAAACCGAAGCCGGCGGCGTACGGTTACCCCGCCCGCCGCAAACCACGCAGTGAGTCCGGACAACGGGGCCCCGAGCAGGAGCAGCCATGCCATGGCCGGGTTGGCGTCGCCTCCCCCGAAGACACCGATGATCCAGAGGACATAGTCAAAGGGGTCGCCGCGGCCCGGTAGTCCCGCTCCCAGGCTGAGCCACCAACTGGAGGCGTTGTGCCAGATGGCGCCCAGGTTGGCGGAGACGGGAATCAGGGCGCCGCCGGCGACGGCCCCGGCGCGGAACAGCCCGGCCAGGGCGAGGAGTGAGGCCACCGTTGCAATGATGACGGCGGCCAGGGCACCGTTACCCACCCAGCCGCGTCTGCTGGTGGCCAGGGCGGCGAAGTCGTCAGCGGCATCACCAGTGGGCTGGTGCGCGAGCGGATCCTGCACGAGGTGGTCAGCGCCTGAGCCGTCAGATCCCAGCGCCTCCATCAATGACCTGCGGTGGCTCCACACCTCGCGGCGGGGCGTCTGCAGCTTGCGGATGACCGACCTGCGGATCCGCCGTGTTCGTTTGGCTGCCCGCCTGGCCCGTGCAACTGACCCTGGCCGGCCCAGGGCCGCGCAGGTGGCAAGAAGCTGCGAAATGCCGTGGCCGGGATCCTTGACCACGATGCTCAGGACCAGCTTGAAAAGGCTGCCAAGCAGAGCACCGATGCCGTGGACGGGCACCATCCAGAGCGGACTGTGCTTCAGGCGCAGGTGGACCTGCGCCTTGCGGGCCGCGGCCGGGTTTCCAAGCGCATGGGGCCGGTGCGCCACATGGAACATCCGGGCTGCGGGAACAACCACCACCCGGTGCCCTGCCAGCCGGTTCCGCCAGCAGAAGTCCACATCATCACCGCTGCCAGGAAGTGCGGGATCGAAACCGCCCAGGTGTTCCCAGACGTCCCGGCGGACAAGCATGCCGGCTGAATTCACGGCGAAGGTATCGGTACGCCCGTCGTACTGGCCCTGGTCCATCTCGTCGGCGTCGATCAGGGTAAGCCGCTCGGCCCACCGGCTGGTGGAAAGGCCGACATCCATCAGCTTCCGCGGCGAATGCCAGTCCAGCTGTTTGCAGCCGGCAACGGTTACTGATGGCGCCCGCTCCACGGCACCCAGGAGTTCAGCCAGGGCCTCCGGTGCCGGCGCGGCGTCGTCGTGCAGCAGCCATATCCACCCGGTCCCGGCACTGCCGGCGGCTCCCGGGGAGGGCGCGAGCGTGCCAAGTGCGGCGGAGATGGCGGCGCCCATGCCGCCCTTGCCCTTGGGGTGGCTGGCAACGCAGGCCTCACCGAGGGCTTCCCTCAGGAGGCCGTAGGAGTCGTCACTGGACCCGCTGTCCACGCCGATGGCATGGTCAACAGGCCGCGTTTGGGCCGCCAGGGCCGAAAGGGTTCTGGGCAGATAGGCACTGCCGTTGTGGGCGACCACAACGGCAGTGACATGGACATCCTGAAGAATTAGAGTGCTCGCTTCCTAAGCCGCCGGCGCTCACGCTCGGAAAGGCCTCCCCAAATGCCGAACCGTTCGTCATTGGCCAGCGCGTATTCCAGGCACTGCGACCTGACATTGCAGGCACCACAGACCTTCTTGGCATCACGGGTGGAGCCACCCTTTTCGGGGAAGAAGGCTTCCGGATCCGTCTGGGCGCACAAAGCGTCCGTCTGCCAGCCCAACTCGCCCTCGTCGTCGAAGTCCTGCTGGAGCGGCAATCCGATCCATACGGGCTGGACAGTACCCGGCGCAGCCAGTTCCATTGGGGGATCAAGGTCGTCTTCCGGCTCTGCGCCGCCGTCGAGGAGTGCCTCGTGCGCCGCAAGGAACGCTGTGGCCTGGTCCTCAAGAATGCTGCTGGAATTCCTGTTGTACCGCTCTGCAGCATCAGGATCCGCCGGGTCCACGTACCAATCGCTCGGCACCCCCCGGGCACGGTACTTTGCCGTTGCCTGACCGGCGACGACGGCATCTTCCTGGATACGCTCTGCTTGCCCCACGGCGACCCTCCTGATGTTTCAGCCATTGCCTGGATACGTGGGCACTCGGTTGTGTGCCGGTATTTACGCAATTGCTTTAGTTACCTAATTACACGTGTGTAACTAGGGCGAGTCAAGCCGTCGCCGGAATAATAGACAGTCGAAGCTGGGAAGTTTGCGTACGCCACGCCCGGGATTTTTGCCCGGCCGGACGTGGCGAAGCCGCCGAGGGGGTCCAGGGTGGCAAAAATGCTTCCAAACCTTTGATCTGGCGGGGAAAATAGCGCGCCTGCCCGAAAATAGCAAGCACACTTAGCAGCAGCCGTGATTAAGATCACCCATGGAGCCGAACGCCAACGACGCCGGAAGCGCGGGCATGACCGCGCGGCTGCCGAAAGTGGCAGGATGAAGCCATGACGACTATCCCGGCGATCGACCTGATGTCCAGCCTTCGCTCCGGCAACTCAACAGCACCCCGCCTGACCTGGTATGGGCCTGATTCCGAGCGCGTGGAATTGTCGGGTCGGGTCCTGGACAACTGGGTGGCCAAGACCAGCAACCTGCTGCAGGACGAACTGGACGCGGAACCGGGCATGAGGCTGCGGCTGGCGCTTCCGGCCCACTGGAAAGCCCTGGTCTGGGCGCTGGCCGGCTGGCAGCTTGGACTGGAAAACGTGCTCGACGACGGCCCGGCGGACTTTCTGGCCACGGACGATCCCGGCGTGACTGTGGAACATCACGACGCCGTCATCGCAGTTGCCCTTCCGGCCCTGGCCATGCGCTGGACGGGGGCACTCCCCGCCGGCTGCGTTGACTATGCCGCCGAGGTGCGGTCCCACGGGGACGTCTTCATGCCGCACTCCGATCCGGATCCGTCAGCCTCCGCAGTCAGGACGCAGGCGGGACAAACCATCCCGCACAGCGAACTCATCCGCGGTTTCGCCCTGCCGCACTCCGAAGGCGCCAGGGTTCATATTCCTGCGGATAAGGGACTGGAGAGGGCGTTAGCCGATGCACTGGGCGTCTGGCAGCGGGGCGGTTCCGTAGTGATAACCCACCCTGCCGTGCCGCTGACCGGCAAACTGCTCGCGGACGAACGCATCCACGGCAGCTAGCAGCCTAGGCCTGCGGGCCGCCGTCGACGGTAGTGGAAGCCTGATGCTCAGCCGAACGTGCCGGCTCCCTGTGCGGGTGGCCTTCGATGATTTCGTGGTCGTGGGAGAACTCCGGCTCCTGGTCCAGTTCCTGGTTGAACACGAGGAAGCGGTATGCGAAGAAGCGGACCACCGTGGCAACCAGGATGCCGGCCACGCCCGCCAGGAACAGCAGGTTCTTGTTGTCGATCCCCATCCCATATTTGGCCAGCGCCGTGAAACCGGTGGAAATCCCGATGCCAATGCCGTTGATGATGATGAACATGACAAACTCCCGGAGCACATTCGCCTGGCGGCGGTGCCGGAAGGTCCAGAAGCGATTGGCCACCCACGAGAAAACCGTGGCCACCGTGGCACCCACGAACCGGGCCTTCGCCTCGCTGTCAGACATGGGGCCGTGCATCAGGTAATAGGTCAGCCCGTTATCGATGACGAAGGCCACACCCCCGACCGCACCGAATTTGGCTACCTCACGCCAGAAGAGTGAGGCAAGCCCCCGGATACGATCTGCAAGTGCGCTAAACATGACCCTCCATGGCCGTCAGAAACTGTGGGCCACACGGCCAAAGTCCCATTTTAGCCCCCACTTCCTGGGAGGGCACCGTGAACAGCTTCCGGAATGCCCGGCTTGCAGAAATCTCTCTCCCCCGCCGGGCCGAAAAGGCAGGATCCGGCCTGTCTTCGGTAGGCTGGCAGATGTGACTTTTCCAGTGATAGGCGTGGTTGGCGGCGGCCAGCTCGCGCGAATGATGGCCCCTGCCGCTACAGCACTCGGCTTTGAACTCCGCGTCCTCGCCGAGGGTGACGACGTTTCCGCAGTGTCAGCCGTGCCCGCCACACCCGTGGGCGATTACAAGGACCTGCAGACGCTCCTGGACTTTTCCAAGGGCCTGGACGTGATGACGTTCGACCACGAACACGTGCCCACGGACCACCTTCGGGCCCTCCAGGAGGCCGGAGTCAACGTCCAGCCGGGACCGCACGCCCTGGTCCATGCCCAGGACAAACTGGTCATGCGTGCCGCCATCGACCGGCTTGAGCTGCCCAACCCCACTTGGGCGTCCGTGGGGGACGTTGAGGCGCTGGTCCGCTTCGGCGACGAAACCGGCTGGCCGGTTGTCTTGAAGACCCCACGCGGCGGCTACGACGGCAAGGGCGTGAGGATCGTTGCCTCTGCCGAGGAGGCCGCGGAAGCCGGGGACTGGTTCGCTGCGATGAGTCCCCTTCTGGCTGAGGCAAAAGTCGAATTCACCCGCGAACTCTCGGCGCTGGTGGCCCGCACGCCCGACGGCGAGGCCCGCGCCTGGCCTGTGGTCCACACCATCCAGGTGGACGGTGTCTGCGACGAGGTGATTGCACCCGCGCTGGAGATTCCGTTGGAAGTTGCTGCCGCGGCCGAGGACGCCGCTTTGCGGATCGCCGCCGAGTTGGACGTCACGGGAGTCCTTGCCGTGGAACTCTTCGAAACCCCGGGCAGCGGGGCCGGCTTCCTGATCAACGAGTTGGCCATGCGGCCGCACAACACCGGCCACTGGACCCAGGACGGTTCAATTACCAGCCAGTTCGAACAACACCTCCGTGCCGTCCTGAACCTGCCCCTGGGTGCCACCGATGCGCTGGCACCGGTAACCGTGATGAAGAACTTCCTGGGCGGGGAAAACCAGGACCTGTACGCCGCCTATCCAATGGCACTTGCCACCGAGCCGGCCGCCAAGGTCCACTGCTACGGCAAGTCAGTGCGGCCCGGACGCAAAATCGGCCACGTCAACCTGGTGGGAGCTTCCACGGCGGAGGTCGGGTCGGTACGCCGCCGGGCCGCGGCCGTCGCAGGCATCATCCGTGACGGGCGGGTCACCACCGAAGAACCTTCCGCAATTTTCGAGGAGAACGCATGAGCGCCGAAGCCACCCCAAGCGCCGGTTCCGGGGCCAGCCCCCTGGTTGGCCTGGTCATGGGCTCCGACTCGGACTGGCCCGTCATGGAGGCCGCCGCAGAGGCCCTGGCTGAATTCGGCATCCCCTTTGAAGCGGACGTCGTCTCAGCCCACCGGATGCCCACTGAGATGATCCGCTACGGCCAAACCGCCCACGAACGCGGTTTGCGGGTCATCATTGCCGGCGCCGGCGGTGCCGCCCACCTTCCAGGCATGCTCGCCAGCGTCACGCCGCTGCCCGTGATCGGCGTTCCCGTTCCCTTGAAGACCCTCGACGGAATGGACTCCCTGTTGTCCATCGTCCAGATGCCGGCCGGCGTGCCGGTCGCCACGGTGTCCATCGCAGGTGCCCGGAACGCCGGGCTCCTGGCCGTGCGGATGCTGGCCTCCGGCACTGACGAACTTGCCTCTTCACTGCGCGCGGACCTCCTTGACTTCGCCGCCGACCTCAACGCCGTGGCTTCCCGCAAGGGCGCAAACCTGCGGCAAAAGGTAAGCGAAGTCTTCCCGGACGGCGCCAGCGCTCTTCGGGGCAGCCGTTAGGGCGGCGGGAATGGCCAGCAGCAGCGTGCTCAATCCCGGCCCCGGCGCGTCCCTGACGGACCCGGTCCGTTATCCGGCCGGCGCTTCCCCAGCGGTACGTACCAAGCGCGCGTTCGTCCTGGTCCTGCTGACGCTCCTGGTGCCGGGCAGCGCCCAGCTCGTGGCCGGCGACCGGAAGCTTGGCCGCACCGCCCTTCGCGTCACGCTCTGCGTGTGGGCGGTCCTGCTGCTCACAGTGGTCCTGCTGCTGCTCGACCGCAGCATGGTCATCAACATCGTCACCAACCCTGTCACGTCACTGGTCCTGGTAATCCTTCTGACCGCCCTGGCTGTTGGCTGGGCCTTGCTTTTCGTCAACACCCTGCGGATCATCCGCCCGGTCCTGCTGGCACCGCCGGCCCGCCCCGCCGTCGGGATCGCCCTGGTGTTGGCGCTGGTCCTGGGCAGCGGATCCATGGGTTACGCCGCCTATTTGCTGAACGTGGGCCGCAACGCCATCGGCAGCATCTTCTCGTCCGGTCCCGCCATCGAACCCGTGGACGGGCGCTACAACTTCCTCTTGATGGGTGGAGACGCCGGCGACGACCGTACCGGCCGCCGCCCGGACAGCCTCTCCGTCCTCAGTGTGGACGCCAAAACGGGGCAGACCGCCATCATCTCCGTCCCCCGGAACTTCCAGAATGCGCAGTTCAGCGAGGGCTCCCCCATGCGCGCCCTCTACCCGGACGGCTATGACTGCGGCGACGACTGCCTGATCAACGCCATCAACACCGAGGTCACCAACGAGCACACCGACCTCTACCCCGGAGTGGCAGATCCGGGCGCCCAGGCAACCATGGAAGCAGTGTCCGGAACCCTGGGCATGCAGATCCAGGCCTATGTCCTGGTGGACATGGACGGGTTCTCCAAGCTCATCGACGCCATGGGCGGTATCCGGATCAAGGCGGGCGGGTGGGTCCCCATCAGCGGTGAAACCATCGACGAGGCCAACGGAATTCACGGCATGCCGCTGGGCTGGATACCCGCCGGCGAAAACACGCTCGATGGCTACCACGCGCTGTGGTACGGCCGGTCACGCGAATTCGTGGATGACTACGCCCGGATAGCGCGCCAGCAGTGCGTCCAGCAGGCCATGCTCAAGCAGCTTGATCCAGCCACGCTGCTGTCCAAGTTCGAGGACATCGCGGACGCCGGAACGAAAGTGGTCGATTCCAACATTTCGGCGTCCCAGCTGGGGAGCTTCCTGGACCTGGCCATGAAGGCAAAGGGCAAGGAAGCCAAGCGGCTTACCCTCGGGCCGCCGGACTTCGACCCATCGTTCTCCACGAACCCCGATTTCGACCAGATCCACAAGCGGGTGGACCAGCTGCTGGCGTCGGCGTCTGCCAACGGCGCACAGTCGGCTGCAATTCCCGACGACGTCACGGCAGTTCCGCAGGCAGGCGCCGGACATGTGCAGGCGGCAGGGGCGGTCCCCGCCACCCTGCCGGCCGGGGTCAGCGCGGCGCAGCAGCCCTCGCCGTCGGACTTTACTCCCGTGACCACCACCCCGGACGGCGAGCCGATTACGGAGCAGATGCTGGACGATTTCAAGCGCCAGGGCAACGAGCAGGCAATTCGTGACCTCGTGGCCAGCAACGGACAGTGCGCGCCGCTCTAGCTCCCCCTCCACCAGTGCCCATCCATTGGCGCATAACCAACAAGGAACGGAACGGTTTTGTACGAGATTGAGAACGTCCTCCGGGACTACGCCTGGGGTTCGACGACGGCCATCGCCTCGCTGCTGGGCCGTCAGGAATCCGGGCGCCCTGAGGCCGAGTTGTGGATCGGCGCGCACCCTGACTCACCGTCGGTGGCGCACGTGCCGGAGGACGGGACCCGCAGTCCCCTCGACGCGCTGATCTCCTCTGATCCGCAGCATTTCCTGGGCGCGGAATCCATCTCTGCCTTCGGCCCCCGGCTGCCGTTCCTGGCCAAGATCCTTGCGGCGGCGCAGCCGCTCTCCCTCCAGGTCCACCCCAGCCTGGACCAGGCACGGGAGGGTTTCGCACGGGAAAATGAAGGCGGACTGGACCCCCATGCCCCAAACCGGAACTACAAGGACGACAACCACAAGCCGGAGATGATCTTTGCCCTCACGCCCTTCGAGGCACTGTGCGGATTCCGGCGGGCCGCTGAAACCCGGAAAATCCTGCAGCACGTTGCCGGTTCCTTTCCTGACGGCCAGCAGCCCCCGGCGATTGTCCGGGCCCTTCTGGACGATCTGGCTGAACCGGACGAAGGCGCCGGGCTCCGCCGTGCTTTCGAACGGCTGATAACGGGCGGCCAGGGCGTGGCAGAGGAAACAGCCCTGGTGGTGGCAGCTTTGCTGTCGGGGGCCCCGCTCGAGCCGTACCAGGCCGAGCTGGGTACCGTCATCAGCCTCAACGAGAAGTACCCCGGTGATCCGGGCGTGCTGATCTCGCTGCTGCTGAACCGGATCTCACTGAAACCCGGCGAGGCTGTCTATCTTCCCGCCGGGAACGTGCACGCGTACCTGCACGGGCTGGGCGTGGAAGTCATGGCCTCCTCGGACAACGTCCTGCGCGGTGGCCTGACGCCCAAGCACGTGGATGTCCCGGAACTCCAGCGCACCATCGACTTCCGCCCGGTGGCCGTGCCGATGCTGGAGGCCGAAAAAACGGTGCTGGACCAGGAACTCTTCCGCCCGCCGTTCAAGGAGTTCCAGCTGCAGCGCATCGAGCTGGGGCCGGACTCCGGGCCCGTTCCACTGGCACAGGCCGGAGCGGCGGTGGTCATTGTGGTGGCCGGCGCCGTGTACCTGGACTCCCCCAAGGGCGACCTGCAGTTGTCCAGGGGTGGCAGCGCGTTCATTCCGGCGGCTGAAGCCCCGATCAACGTCCACCGGGTGGCAGGCAGCACGGAGCCGGTGCTGGCCTTCTCCGTCACCACCGGCCTGTAGCCTCCCGGCAGCAACGACAAAGGGCGGCGGCAGCACCCACCCGGGTGCCGCCGCCGCCCTCCCGTCGTGGCGCCGTCAGCTGGCCGGCCGCAGCTTTCGGATCAGTGGCCGGACCCGCCCGGCTGCGGTTTTCAGCACCTGCCGCCCCTGCTGGAGGCCCTTGCGGGCCAGCGGCATCGCTGTGGAGTACACCGGATAGAACGGCGACAACGGCTTCTCCCAGGTGCCCAGGAGCATGTTCTCATGCTTGGCGAACTGCTTCTTAAAGTCGGAGATGCCATCATTAAGCAGGCCGTTGAAGTCGTACCGGGTGCAGCCGTCCTCCCGCATGGACCGCAGGGCCGCCCACTTCACGCCGTAGTTCACGCGCTGTTTCTGCCCTTCGGAGGAGACCCCGCCGTAGAGTTCGAACGCCGTGGCGCCGCTGCGTGAGAGCCAGGTGAACGCAAGCATCTGCTCACCGTCGAAGGCGCCGATGATGGGCGAGGCGTCGCCGAGGTTCCGGAAGATGTCGCGGTAGTACTCGTCTTCATGGATGCCGAAGCCGGCACGCTCGGCGGTCTCGTGATAGATGGCCAGCACCTGTTCCAGCTCGGATTCATTCTTGACCTTGCGGAATTCGACATCGCTTCGCATGGCCTTGCGGATGTTGGCCCGCGTGGACTTGGACATCTCTGCCATGAGTTCGTCATCGGACTGGGTGAGGTCCAGGATCAGCGTCCTGGGGATGAGCACGGTGTTGCTTGACTCCCGGAAACCGGCAGCTGCCACGGCACCGGCGAAGGCGGAGCCGCGGTCCCAGTCCGGTTCAATGCTGAGGGCAACACCCCGGTGGCGAAGTGCCGCGTGCTCTGCCAGCCGGTTGAGGACCACCTGGGTGTTCTCCGCCGAGCACATGGGCCCGCGGGGAATGTAGACCAGCGCGCGGAAGGGCGCCGGCAGCCTGCGGACCAGCAACTGGGCGCAGCCGATGGTTTCATCCCCGGCCTTGACCAGGACCCGGTCCACGGACCAGCCGTGCATCGCCTTGGTCTCGCCCCAGCCCCACAGCTGTTGTGGATGCCCCTGGAACTTGTCGACGTATTCGTCCCAAAGGGCGCGGTCAGTACAGGGCACAACAGCAGGAATCATGGCTTAAACCCTATACCAAGGCGTTAACGGCAAAGCCCCGGTTGCGCACTCGGCGCCCCGGGGCCCTGACATCCAGCAGTGGGTGCAGGTTAGCTCTTGCGGGCATACCCTTCCCACTTGTCGGCGCGGTGCTCGCCGTCGACGAAACGGATGGTGCCCGACTTGGAGCGCATGACGATGGACTGGGTGAGGACCTTGTCCTTGGAGTAGCGAACACCCTTGAGCAGGTCGCCATCGGTGATGCCGGTGGCGGCGAAGTAGCAGTTGTCGCTGGAGACCAGGTCGTTGGTGGACAGCACCCGATCGAGGTCGTGGCCGGCGTCGATGGCCTTCTGCTTCTCTTCGTCGCTGGTGGGCCAGAGGCGGCCCTGGATGACGCCGCCAAGGGACTTGATGGCGCAGGCGGCCACGATGCCTTCGGGGGTTCCGCCGATGCCCATGAGGGCGTCCACGCCGGTGCCTGAGCGGGCGGCCGCGATGGCGCCGGCAACGTCGCCGTCCATGATGAACTTGGTGCGCGCACCGGCTTCGCGGATTTCCTCCACCAGCGGCTTGTGGCGGTCGCGGTCAAGGATCATCACGTTGAGCTGGTTGACCTTCACGCCCTTTGCCTTGGCGATCAGGTGCAGGTTCTGCTTGACGGGCAGGCGCAGGTCCACCATGTCCGCGGCCTCGGGGCCGGTGACGAGCTTCTCCATGTAGAACACGGCGGAGGGGTCGAACATGGAGCCGCGCTCTGCAACGGCCAGGACGGCCAGGGCGTTGTTGATGCCCAGGGCGGTCAGCCTTGTTCCGTCGATGGGGTCGACGGCGACGTCGCACTCGGGGCCGGTGCCGTCACCAACGCGTTCGCCGTTGAACAGCATGGGGGCTTCGTCTTTTTCGCCTTCACCGATCACCACAACGCCATTGAAGTGGACGGTCTGCAGGAAGGAGCGCATGGCGTCGACCGCTGCACCGTCCGCGGTGTTCTTGTCGCCGAAGCCAACCCAGTGGCCGCCTGCTATGGCTGCGGCCTCGGTGACGCGGACAAGTTCAAGGGCAAGGTTGCGGTCCGGCTCGTCGTGGCCCACCGCAAGGGACGGCGAAATGGTCGAGTACTTCTGGGTCATGGACGCTGGTGACACGTGAACCTCTTCTTCGAGTGGCGATCATTGAACCCGCCCGCCGGTTCAGCAGAACGGTGATTCCTCTACTTCTGATCATAGTCGTGACACCGCGCGGCGGACCGCCCCGTGACGTGCCCGCGCAATGTGCGCCGCCAGCGGCCTCCGGGGGTCAGGGAAGCCCGAATGGAAGGCAGCTCCGGGATGGGCGACTATAGAGGGGTGAATGACATGCAGGAAGCCACCAGTCCCAGCTCCGGCCAGACACCGCCCCAGGATCGGCCCGGCCCCGCCGGCAGCAGTGCGGACACCCCGGTTAAGCCCGTCATTCCGGCGGCCGCCGCCAAGCGCGCCAACGCCTCGGTGATCGGCATGATCATTGCCCTGGTGCTCAGCATCGCGGCGTTCCTGCCCGTTGTCCTCATGAATCCCCAGCCCAAGGGTGACGGCTACCGGCCGGACATTGACGTTGCGTCGGTGGCAAGGAACGCTGCGGATGTGGCGGGATTCACACCCGTTGCGCCGGACACCGGTAACGCCTTCCGCGCGAATTACGCCCGGTGGGAAACCGGGGCAGGCAGCGGCGTCCCCACTTGGGAGGTGGGCTACGTGACTCCCAAGACGTCCTTTATCGCCTTGGTGCAGACCAGCAGTGCCAACCCCACGTGGCTCCTCCAGCAGACCAAAAACGCCCCTGTAACCGGTTCGCGCAATGCCGGCGGCCAGGAGTGGGAACTGCGCGATACCGGCAAGGGTGAGAAGTCGATGGTGCTCAACTACCGGGGCAGCACCGTCATCCTCTCCGGCGCGGCGCAACTGGACGAATTCGCAACGCTGGCTGCCGCCGTCGTCAGCTCCCTTGAGAGCAGCCCCGCCGTCACAGTTTCACCCTCGGCTGCCCCTACACCGTAAGGTGGGGCCGTGACGACTAACCTGACCCCTGCACTGGCCTGGCGCCGCCTGCGCGAAGGCAACGAACGTTTCGTAAACGGCGAGTCCTCCCACCCGAACCAGAACGCCTCGCGGCGGTCCTCCCTGGTGGAGACCCAGAATCCGTTCGCGGTCATTTTCGGCTGCTCTGATTCACGGCTCGCGGCCGAGATCATTTTCGACGTCGGCCTGGGCGACGTCTTCGTGGTCCGCACGGCCGGGCAGGTGATTGACGACGCCGTCCTCGGCTCCCTGGAGTACAGCGTCGGCGTGCTGAATGTGCCGCTGATCGTGATCCTTGGGCATGACAGCTGCGGCGCCGTCACGGCCACCAAGGACGCCGTTGAGACCGGCGAAATGCCCGCCGGCTTCATCCGCGACCTCGTCGAGCGCATTACGCCCTCCGTCCTGACGTCCCTGCGCAACGACCAGCCTGAGGTCAACGACATGGTGGTGGAGCACGTCAAGCAGACGTCGCAGCGCCTTGCGGACAGCTCACGTGTGATTTCCGACGCAATCGAGGGCGGCCGGACCGCCGTCGTTGGCCTTTCCTACCGC
>DATIMT010000107.1:0-2519 GCA_035475035.1 Arthrobacter sp. | reverse complement strand
GTTCCTGGAGAAATTCCGCGGCCTGGTCCCCCAATATCTCGAGGAGCCGTGGCAGGAGGCCGACGGCATTCCGCTGGCCGAACTGGATGGGATCCTGGCGGAACACCACCTCAAGATCCCACAGGTGCTGCGCGAATTCCTGCATGCGCTGGGCGGCTGCGAGGATCTGATGGAGGCCTACCACTACTTCTGGGACCCTGAGGAGCTGGAGGTGGAGGACGGCTACCTGCTCTTCCTGGAGGACGAGGACGAGGAGTTCACCTGGGGCTTCCGCGCGGACCAGCTGGCCGTGCCGGATCCGATCGTCTGGCGACGGAACAATGCCAAGGGGACCTGGACCAGCGAGGAGGGCACTTTCAGTGAATTTGTCTTCGACATGTTCGACTGGGTCTTCTCGGATGAGGACGACGACTAGCAGCCTCAGGACGGCGACGACTGGCACATTGTCGCCCCGGCCAGGGGCCACCGGGGAACGGACTCTAAGATCTGACCACTTTTGCCGGTGACAAGCCGTTATTTCCGGCCGAAACGCGGTTCCACTGGCCTGACTGCGGCCATAACTGGTCAGTTCTCAGAGAGTCAGAGGCAACAGCGGCGCCGCTGGTGCAAACCCGGTTTCAGGGACGCCACCCACGCCCCCTTCTGAGCACGGCGGCAACCTCCGCGAGCATCCGCTCCGGTTCGTAGACGACGTCCTCATAGAAATAGCGCAGTACCAGGTAGCCGCCAACGACTGATGCGTTGTCCCGCCGGCGGTCCTTTTTGATGCTTTTAGGCTCAAAATGCGTGCCGCCGTCGATCTCCACCACCAGGAATCCCTCCAGCAGGAAATCTACTTCACCCACCCCAGGAAGTGGCACATAGCTCTCGGTCAGGAATCCGGCTTCGCGGAACAGCACCCTGGCGATGGGTTCCAGCAGTGAATCCGCCCGCGGCCCGACCAGGTCCAGCAGAGCTCGGGCTTGCCCGTTTCGGTTACCCGGCAGCCGCTCGCGCAGGAAGCCAACGGTGATATCCCCGCGGGCAACGGCACATTGGACCATGCTGAGCGCCTCGAACCGGGGAAGGCACCGCATGGCGTGCAACAGAACGTCCGCCAGCGCTGCCACGGGACGGTTCCTGTCCCGTGGCAGCAGCAGCCTTCGGTGCAGCACAGCAGGTATCCCGCCGTCGTTGGTGACGCCGCCCGGATTCCCGCCTCCAGTTCTGCCGTTCGCCCTGGCTGGACTGTTCGACTTGACTGCGCCGTTCGTCATCGTCAGACCGGCTGCCTTTATCCTTCCTTCCCTCCTTGCCAGACCGTTTGTGCAGTAGAGGTGCAGCTCCGGGTGCTCGTGGAGGCGCCATAGCCCGTAGTATGGCGCAGCCGAAACGCAGGTGAGGACGCCCTTGAGGTCATAGGCCTGCCGGAACAGTAGATCGGCGCCCGGACGGTAGAAGATTCCGGGCTGATCTGTGATGGCGATCCCTTCGCGTACGGCACGCCTGATCTGGGCATCGGTGCAACCCTGCCCGAGCAGTTCCTGACGGCTGGCCACGCCACCAAACGAGTTAAGGGCCCTGGGCATATCCATCAACCCATGTTCGAGCTCGACAAGGTCGCATATAACACGTGTTGCCATGGTTGTTGGTGAAGTTGAGGCGTAAAGGACCTGTGGAGGGGTTATTCCATCCGGGAGCTCTGAGAACTGACCACTTTTGCCCGGGGCACTCCGGCAAAACCGGTTCGACACGCATTCTGAGGGCTACTAACTCAGCAATAGTGGTCAGATCTCAGAGCCAGGGGTGGCGTGCGCCCCGCGCCCCACCCAAAAGCTGGGCAGTTGTGGAAGGCCGGGCGCAGGGGACCCTGATTCAGCCCAAACGCATGCCAGTTGTGGAAGGCCGGGCGGCAGTTATGAAGCCCCGGCGGCCAGTTGTGGAAGCACGGGCGGCCAGGTGTGGAAGGCCGGGCCCGGCTAGACCTCCCGGGAAACCACGGCGGTGGCGAAGGACGCCAGGGCCGTCTTGACCGCGCCTTCCGGAAGCGGATCCAGAGCGGTGACGGCGTCCTGGGCCCACTGCCGTGCGATCGCCCAGGACTCCGCGGTGACGTCATGAACCCGGAGCGCACCTACTGCCTCTGCAAGGGCCTCGTCGGTGGCCAAATCCCCGTCGACCAGTGCCAGCACCTGGGCTGCGGAGGCATCTCCGGCCGCAGCCGCCCGGCGCAGCAGCAGCACCGGCAGTGTGGGCACGCCCTCGCGCAGGTCCGTGCCCGGCGATTTACCCGAAACCTGCTTCAGCCCGGTGACGTCGATGACGTCGTCGGCCAGCTGGAACGCCACGCCCACCCGCTCGCCGTACTGCACCAGCACCTGCTGGATGTCCTCGCTGACGCCGGCAAAAATGGCGCCCAATTGCCCGGAGGCCGCCACCAGGGACCCCGTCTTGTCCGAGATGACGGACAGGTAGTGGTCCACCGGGTCCTCGTCCGGGCGCGGGCCGACGGTTTCGTGCAGTTGGCCCAGGCACAGCCG
>DATIMT010000106.1:0-4343 GCA_035475035.1 Arthrobacter sp. | reverse complement strand
GCGCAGGGTTGAGGAAAAAGGCAGGCCGGCCTGGCCCCGGTAGAGGTTTCCCGTCATCACGGTCTCCTTGGATGGGTCCAGGGTGCTGTCATCAGTCCGCCAGTTCCACCAGCACGGGGGCGTGGTCCGAAGCGCCCTTGCCCTTGCGTTCCTCGCGGTCGATCGAGGCGCCGGTGACGCGCGTGGCCAGGGCAGGGGAGGCCAGGATGAAGTCGATCCGCATGCCTTCCTTCTTGGGGAACCGCAGTTGGGTGTAGTCCCAGTAGGTGTAGACACCCGGGCCGGGAGTGTAGGGACGCACCACATCGGTGTAGCCGGCCGTTTCGAAGGCGTGGAACGCCTCCCGCTCGGGCGGGCTGACATGCGTGGACCGGTTGTTGATAAACAGGTCGATGTCCCAGACGTCGTCGTCGAAGGGTGCGATGTTCCAGTCGCCCATCAATGCCACCTGCGCCTGCGGGTTGTCCGTGACAAGGGACTGGGCGTGCGTCTTCAGGCTGTCCAGCCACTTGAGCTTGTACGGCATGTGCTCGTCGTCCAGTGAACGGCCGTTGGGGACGTAGAGGCTCCAGATGCGGACGCCGGCGCAGGTTGCAGCCATTGCCCTGGCTTCCTGCACAGGATCCTTGCCGGCCTTGCCGAACGAGGGCTGGTCCAGGAACGTCCGCTCCACGTCCTCAAGCCCCACCCGGGAGGCGATGGCCACGCCGTTCCACTGGTTCACCCCAAAGTGGGCCACCTCGTAGCCCATCCGTTCGAACAGCTCCCAGGGGAAGTTATCGTCCTTGCACTTGGTCTCCTGGATGGCCAGGACGTCGCAGTCGCTGCGCTGGAGCCAGGCTTCAACGCGGTCGGCGCGGGCACGGAGCGAGTTCACATTCCAGGTAGCTATCTTCACGGTTCCTAACTTACCTTGGCAGCCGCACGCCGGGTAAAGCCTCGGAGGGCACGGCCGATGACATCCGCCAAGGTTGGTTACGGGCAGCGACGGGCGGGTATATTCGCAACAGAATGACCTGGATCACTCATCCGGCCACCATGCGAAGGAGCACCCCGCCGATGACCGCAGCCAAGGGCAACACAACGGACAGCGCGGCAGGAAGCGGAGGCACGGACGTACTCTTTGAACGCCGCGGCCTGCTGGGAGTGATCACCCTGAACCGGCCCCGGGCGGTCAACGCACTCACCGCGGGAATGGTGGACCTGCTCCTGCGGCAGCTCACGGCATGGGCGGACGACGGCGGCGTGGCCACCGTCCTGGTCCACGGCGCCGGGGAGCGGGGCCTGTGCGCGGGCGGAGACATCGTGGCCATCTACCGGGACATGCTGCACGCCGGAAACGCGACGGCCGGCTTCTGGCAGACCGAGTACCGCCTGAACTCGCTGATTGCCCGCTACCCCAAGCCCTACGTTGCCCTCATGGATGGGCTGGTCCTTGGCGGCGGGGTGGGCGTCTCGGCGCACGGGGACCTCCGGGTGGTCACGGAGCGGACGAAAATGGGGATGCCCGAAACCACCATTGGGTTCGCGCCCGACGTTGGCGGTACCTTCCTGCTTTCCCACGCACCAGGCGAAGCGGGAACCCATGCAGCCCTGACCGGAGCGCACCTGGGACCCGGCGATGCCCTGTTCCTGGGCCTGGCCGACCATTACGTACCGTCGCACTCGCTGCCGCGCCTCGTGGCGGCGCTGGAGAATGAAGGCCCGGCAGACGCCGTCGCCCGCTTTTCCGACGAACCCCCTGCCGCCGAGCTGGCCGGACAGCGGGAATGGATCGATGCCTGCTACGCAGGTGACGACGCCGAAGAGATTGTTGCCAGGCTCCGGGCATGGACCGGCGCCGGGCAGGAGGACGCAAGGGAAGCGGCCGATTCGATCGAAGCCAAGTCACCCACCTCGGTCAAGGTCACCCTGGCCTCCCTGCGCCGGGCTGCCAACCTGACCCTGGATGAGGCCCTGGCCCAGGAGTACCGGGCCGGGATCCGTTTCCTGGCCGGACCCGATTTCCGCGAGGGAATCCGCGCCCAGGTTGTGGATAAGGACAGGAAGCCGCGGTGGAAGCCCGCCACGCTGGCCGAGGTGCGGCCCGGGCAGGTGGACAGGTTCTTCCAGCCCCTGGACGGCGGGGAACTGGACCTGCACCCAGGGCCCGACGTGCACCCGCCCGCCGTGCCGCCGCCTGGGGTGCACCAAAGGCCGGAACTGAAGTCGGAGGGGGCGGATCATGCCTGAAAACAGCAGCGTGGCCTTCCTGGGCCTTGGACACATGGGCGGTCCCATGGCGCTGAACCTGGTCCGTGCGGGTTACCGCGTGACTGGTTTCGACGTGGTGCCGGCGGCTCTCGAAGCCGCGCGGATGCAGGGCGTACCGGTGGCGGGGAGCGCCGTCGATGCCCTTGCCGGCGCCGACGTGGTCCTGACCATGTTCCCCAGCGGGCGGCATGTCCTGGACGCCTATCAGGGCAGTGCCGATGAGCCTGGACTGCTGTCCGCGGCGCCCCCTGGAACGATGTTCCTGGACTGCTCCACCATCAATGTCGACGAGGCCAGGGAAGCCGCCCGGCTGGCCATTGACGCGGGTCACCGCTCTGTTGACGCCCCCGTTTCCGGCGGTGTGGTGGGGGCCGAAGCAGGCACCCTGACCTTCATGGCCGGTGGCGACGGGGCTGACTTTGATGCCGTGCTGCCGCTCCTGGAGTCCATGGGCAAGCGGGTGGTGCACTGCGGTGCGCACGGAGCGGGCCAGGCAGCCAAAATCTGCAACAACCTCATCCTGGGCGTTTCCATGATCGCGGTCAGCGAAGCTTTCGTGCTCGGCGAGAAGCTGGGCCTGACCCATCAGGCCCTGTTCGACGTCGCATCCGCCGCGTCCGGCCAGTGTTGGGCGCTGACCACCAATTGCCCCGTGCCAGGGCCGGTTCCCACCAGCCCGGCCAACAGGGATTACCAGCCGGGCTTTGCCGCATCGCTCATGGCCAAGGACCTCAATCTCGCCCTGAACGCGCTCCACAGTACGGGGGTGGCAGGAGACATGGGAGCGCTCGCCGCCCGGATCTACGATAGGTTTGCCGCGGAAGGCGGCGCAGCGCGCGACTTCTCAGCCATCATCACGGACATCCGAGCTGCATCCGCGCAAGGTGGCGCTGAGCACCATACTGCGGGCGGGCAGACGGGTACGGAGTTGCCGGACCGGCACTGGACCAGAAGAGCACACGACGACGGGAGTCCCGAATGACGGAGTACGCCAACATCCTGGTGGAGCAGCAGGGCAGGGTGGGGTTGGTGACCCTCAACAGGCCCTCGGCGCTGAACGCGCTGAACAAGGCCACTATGGAGGAGTTGGTGGCCGCGGTTACCGCCATGGATTCCGATCCCGGCGTCGGCGCTGTCGTCATCACGGGCTCTGCCAAGGCGTTCGCGGCTGGAGCCGACATCAAGGAGATGGCGGACCAGGGCTACATGGACATGTACGCGGCGGACTGGTTCCGGGGCTGGGAAGACTTCACACGGCTGCGGATCCCCACAGTCGCGGCGGTATCCGGGTTTGCCCTGGGTGGCGGCTGCGAGCTGGCCATGATGTGCGACCTGATCATCGCCGGCGACAACGCGAAATTCGGCCAGCCCGAAATCAACCTGGCCGTGCTCCCCGGCATGGGCGGATCCCAGCGGCTCACCCGGGCCGTGGGCAAGGCGAAGGCCATGGACATGATCCTCACCGGCAGGTTCATCGAGGCAGAGGAAGCGGACCGCTGTGGACTGGTGTCCCGGGTGGTTCCGGCGGCCGACGTGGTGTCCGAGGCGCTCAAGGTAGCAGAGGTTATCGCCGCAAAGTCCAAACCTGCGGCGATGGCGGCGAAGGAGGCTGTCAATGCCGCATTCGAAACCGGGCTGGCCCAGGGGGTCCTGTTCGAGCGGCGGCTGTTCCACTCCCTGTTTGCCACCGAGGACCAGAAAGAAGGCATGGCGGCGTTCGCGGAGAAACGGCAACCGGAATTCAAGCACCGCTGACGCAGGCGCGGCCGGCAGGGCGCGTATCCGCCGGCCCCGCAAGGTAGAAAGGACGGGCCATCAGGCGGCCCGGGCATGCAGCGGAACGGGGACGGGCATACTTGTCTTTGCCACCAGCACCCTTGGCGCATGCCTTGGGGCGCTCCTGCTCAATTGGCTTGGTGCAAGGCTGGGGCTGGAGCAGTCCATCCGGTGGTTGTCCAAACTGCCCCTGGTTGACCGTGAAGTCTTCGAGCATGCCGCAGGCTGGTTCCGCCACCACGGGAAATCGTCCATTTTCTTCGGCCGGCTGCTGCCCGGGGTCCGGAGCCTCATCTCCCTGCCGGCGGGAGCCG
>DATIMT010000105.1:0-8948 GCA_035475035.1 Arthrobacter sp. | reverse complement strand
GGCTGCGCGGGGTCCGTGGGGCAGGTAGGCAATGAAGTCCTCCACCACGGCGTCCAGCAGCGAACGGGCGTCGACCGGCATGTCCGGAACCCGGATGCCCTCGTAGGGGATCACCCGGTTGTCCTGGAAACAGCCGCCCAGGTGCCGCTCATCGCCGGGGTGGATCCGTCCTTCGGGCATGGCGGGGTCCACCATTGACCCGTACACAACAGCGCGCGCCCGCAGCTCCGCCGGCAGCGCAGCCATCAGTTTCCGGGCCAGGGCGATGCGCTCCTTGAACACCTTGACGCCCCGGTGCGGGCCGGCGTCGATCATGTCCGGCTCCGCGCCCATGAACACCGGCGAGATGACCAACTGAGTGCCAACCACCAGGCAGTTCAGCGCCGCATGGTGGCCGAACAGCTGCCATCCCCACGGTTCGATTTCGGACGGCTCCCCATAGAGGGCGAAGTTGTAGCTGTACTCGTTCATGAGCAGCGGCAGCTCCACCAGGTCGCCCAGGAAGCCGTTGATGCGCATCAGGTTCCGGACCAGCCCAAAGCCTTCGGGGCTAAGGCTCGCCTCCACCACTCCGAGCACGGCCTCCCGGACGGCCGGATCAAGCTCGTCCAGGCGCAGCCCGGTGTCGTGCTGCATGAATTCCGGGTTGGCCCAGCTCTGCCATTCGGGCGCGTCCACGGCGTAGGTCAGTTTGTGGGCCTGCTCAGCGCTTACGGCCCCAAGGAGCTTGCGGGCGGCGGCCACCATCTGGGGTGTGGGTGCCTCTTCGCCAGGACGTACCGGGGTGAGCGGGTACAGGCCTTCGCGGCGGACGCCGTCGCTGGTGATCCCGGTGAACGGCTGAGGGTAGAGCTTCTGCCAGCCCTCGATCATGGGCCCGGCAAAGGAGTCTGTCTTCGCAGCCTCAGCGTACTCGCGGGCGTTCAGGCCCCGGATGTCCGCCACCCGCGGGTGGTCGGGGGCAAACAGGTAATCACGGAAGGACGGCGTCGACACGGATGCTCCTGGTGTTTTCAAGGGAGGCTGCTGGTTCGGGCAAAGCGGCGCGGTCCTGGGCGGCGCGGTCCTCGGCAGCAGGTGCCCAGCCGGCTGCGACGGACAGTGCTGCCGCAGCGGCTTCTGCCGAATCACCGCGCCAGGCCACGTGCTGGTCGGGCCGGACCAGGACGGCATCGGCACCCCACATCACCGACATTGGTGTTCCTTCCTGGGAAGGTCCCACCGCGGCAACAGTCACCGGGATGCCCTGCCGGGCAGCAGCTGCCTGCACCGGCTCGAAAACCGTCGCGGCTGGCACCCCAGCCAGGCTGCCGGCGTCGGCCAGCAGCGTGAAGCCCGGCCCCAGGACGCTGTACAGGGACGTGGCGTCCGGCAGCCAGGTGTGCGGCAGCAGGGCGCCCGGGCTGGCGGAGGGGACGTAGTGGATGGGGTCTTCGGCCGGTGCGGGCAGGCCATCGGGCAGCACCAGCGGCGAGTCGCCGTAAGCGTAGCCAAGCACCAGGCCCAGGGAATCGAACTCGCTCTGCTTCACCGCGAGCGCCGCGTGCGCCGCGTCCCGGGCCGCCGCGCCCGCGGATCCGGCGGCGGTGAGCTCCGGATCAGCAAAGTGGTAGGCCAGGGCCTTGCCGTTCTCGGCGGCATCGCCGATGGTGCGGGCGGCGACCGGACGGCGTTCCTCCCCGTAGCTGCGCAGCAGCCCGGGACCGGCCCAGCCCTGGATGGCGGCGGCGAGTTTCCACGCCAGGTTTGCGGCGTCCCCGATGCAGGTGTTGAAGCCGTGGCCGCCCCACGGCGGATTCAGGTGTGCGGCGTCGCCCACCAGGAAGATGTTGCCGCGGCTGTATTCAGGGGCAAGGAGCATGCGGGCAGTCCAGGGGTCCGTGGCCAGCACCTCGATGTCCACCTCTGCGCCTACCAGTGAACGGACCATGGCGGCAGCATCCCCGGTGGTGACAGTGACGGAAGGGTCAACGCCCTGGACGATGGCCCACCAGGTGCCGGCCAGGTCCATCGGCCCCACCATGCCCGAGGTCTCCGATCCCACCACCCAGTACTGGACGGCGGGGTCCAGCGCGATCGCGGATGCCAGCGAATCCGAGCGGAAGAGGATGCTGATGTTGGACAGCGCGGCGGACCCGCCCTCCAGCCGCAGACCCAGGCTCCGGCGCACAACGGATGATCCGCCGTCGGCCCCGATGACATAGTCCGCAGCGATGGTGCGGCCCGCCCCCGAGGCATCCGTGACGACGACGGTGTGCGGCGCCGCTGCAACGTCACCTTCAGGGCCGCAGACCTCACTGACAGTCCAGCCGGGCAGGAAGGTGACCAGGGGGTTGTCCGCGACGACGGAGCGGAGCACCTCTTCGAGGACCGGCTGCGGGACCTGCTGGCCGCACTCGGGCTGGGGCCCATAGCGGCCTTGAACCAGCTGGAAGGCGTTGCGGAACCGGCGCAGCTCATGCGCCGAAGGGCCGGTGAGCCCGGTGCTGAAAATGACGTCCTGCGCGTAGTCCACCGGCAGCGGCGACGCGTCGCGGAGCAGGTCCGCCAGTCCCAGCCTGCGAAGGTGCGTCATGGTGCGGGCGTTCGTGGTTTTAGCCCGCGGCCTGGTGTGGTCCACGGTGGTGCGGGATTCGATGACTGTGCTGGGGATGCCGCGGGCGGCCAGGTCGAGGGCCAGGAACAGCCCACTGGGGCCGCCGCCGGCAATCAGGACCTGGACCTCCCCCGGGATGTCGCCCGCCGGGCTGTTCGGGAAAGTGGCCATCAGGCACGGCTCCGGAAGCCGACATCGCCCACGGGGGTGGTCAGGGTGCCGAGCTTTTCAATTTCCACTTCCACCGTGTCGCCGGGCTGGAGCAGCCACTGCGGTGTCCGCGCGTAGCCCACGCCCTCCGGGGTTCCGGTGGCGATGACGTCCCCCGGATGGAGGGTGAAGGTTTCACTGATGAGGCTGATGATGGCCGGGACGGAGAAGATCATGTCCCGGGTGTTGCCGTTCTGCGCTTCGATGCCGTTGACGCGGGTCCGGACCTGGAGGCCGTCCCGGAGATCGCCCACCTCGTCGCGGCTGACCAGGGGGCCAAGCGGGCCGCTGAAGTCACCGTTCTTGCCCAGGGTCCACTGCGAGGTGAGCTTCTGTGCCTTGCGGGAGGTGATGTCGTTGAAGGTGGAGTAGCCCAAAACGGCCTCCGCTGCGGCAGCCTCGTCCGCGGATTCAACCCGGCGGCCGATGTAGACGGCCACCTCGCCTTCCCAGTCCAGCCCGGCTTCGCCGGCCGGAACGGGGACGGGCACGTTGCCCACGGACAGGGAGGCGGTCCACCGGCCGAAGAGCGTGGGGTACGGCGGAAGTTCCTGGTCCTTGAAGCTGCCCTCGGCGGCGTGCGCCTTGTAGTTCAATCCCACGCAGATGACCCGCGCGGAGGCCGGGACGAGTGGCACCTCGGCGACGCTGCTGCGCTCCAGCCAGCTCCCGGCGTCGGACGTTCCGCTGACTGTGCCGGCGCCGGCGAGCAGGGAGGCGGCCTTGTCCTGCCAGCCCTCGGCGTCGGCCCAAAAATCGCTGACGGTGGCGAGTGGAAGGACGCGGGAACCGGCAAGGGCTGCCGCCCAGGATTCGCCGTGGTGGGTGATGCCGATGAACTGCATGGAGGGCCTTTCAGGTCTGTTCCGGGGCGTATGCAGCCCTGGCGGGGTGTGGAAATCAGTGCTGCTCCGCCTGGCGGCGGAGGAAATCGATGGTGGCCGAGGTTGCCTGTTCCGCTGCTCCGCTGCCGCCGTCCGGCGTGGACCACATGTGGTCAGCGTCCTCCAGCAGGAGGAGCTCGACGTCGTTGCCCGCCCGTTCCAGCGCCTCGGCCAGGCTTGCGGACTGGGCCGCCGGGACGAACCGGTCCGCGGTGCCGTGGATGAGGAGGAAGGGCGGCGCATCCGGGTGCACGTAGGTGAGGGGGCTCGCTGCCTTGGCTTTTTGCGGGGCGTCGGCCGGCTGCGCCCCGATCAGGAGGGCTTCGCGGGAACCGGGGTCGTCGGCGCTTGCGACGGCGTCCGGCCGGGCCTGGTGGCCCATCCGTTCCAGGTCAGTGGGCGGATACCAGGCTGCGACCCCCGCAACGGCGTCGTCACCGGCACCTTGGGCGGCATCCGTTCCGGGTTCGGCGAAGATGGTGGACCCGGGGGTCAGGCCCAGGAGCGCAGCGAGGTGGCCGCCGGCCGAGTCGCCCCAGGCGTAGATCCGGCCGGGGTCGATTCCATAGTCCGCGGCGTGGCCGCGGAGCCAGCGCACTGCTGCCTTCGCGTCCAGCAGCTGGGCCGGGAAGGTGGCAACGCTGCTGAGGCGGTAGTCGGCGGAGGCCACCACGAAGCCCGCATCCACCAGCTGCCCGATGGGACTGAGGGCAAAGCCGTCCACGATCGGACCCAGCGAGGACCGCTCCCCCGTCCGCCAGCCGCCGCCGTGGAAATGCACCACGGCAGGCCGGCCCGGCTGGGGGCCCTCCGCGACCGTGGTTTGATGTGATCCCTCCGGAAGGTAGAGGTCCAACAGCAGCGGGTCCGCGTTCTGCGGCCTGGCGAACTCGATCCCCCGGAGGATCCGCAGTGCCGTCATCGTTGACTCCATATGTGCCGCGCCGTTTCTGTCCGGTGTCCCTACCCAGCGGTGCTGGGAGCGGACCATGCCGTGGTCCGCGTTCCTGCACTCAACTCTGTGCCATCGCAGGCCTTGGACGCGCTGCTGGTTTCACTGAATGAAACGAGTTCGGGCATGAGGGTTCGACGCTTTAAGAAAACGGTCACCAGGGCTTGAACCTGACGCGGCGTCAGGTCCTACGGTTGGCGGTATGGAACATCTGGACGAACCCCGGTGGAGCATCGGGGAACTGGCCGCAGCTACCGGCGTAACCGTCAGGGCACTGCACCACTACGACACCATCGGGCTGCTCCAGGCCAGCGTCCGGACCTCTGCCGGCCACCGCCGCTACACAGAACAGGACCTGCAGCGTCTCTACAGCATTCGGGCCCTGCGCAGCCTGGGGGTGCCGCTGGGCGAAATTGCCGCTGTGCTGGACCGGTCCGGCGGGGGCCCGGAATTCCTGCAGGATCTGTTGCTGCGGCAGCTTGATGCCTTGGGCGGTCAGGCCAGGCAGTTGGAGCAGCTGCAGCGGACCATCAGGGACCTGCTGGAGCGCATCAACCACCACGGGGACGCCGGCCCCGCCTATTTCACGACAGTTTTGGAAAGGATGACGATGTTTGAGAACTACTTCACCGAGGACCAGCGCCGGGAGCTCGAGGAGCGGCGCGCCCAGCTGGGGCAGGACGCCACGGACGAATCACGGACCGAGTGGGCCGGCATGGTTGAGGAGGGCCTGCGCCAGGTCGACGACGGTGTCCCCGCCACCAGCCCCGAGGCACGGGAGCTGGTGCGGCGCTGGGATGAGCTCGGATCCCGTTTCCACGGCAGCGAGGGCACCAAAGCGGCCGCCCGTACCATGTGGCAGGAGAACAGCGCCGAACTGAGCCGGCCGCTGCCCTGGACCCCGGAACAGATGCATGCGCTGGTGGCACACCTGCAGGAAGCCCGCAACGCCGGATAACCGGATTTTGGCGCCGCCCTAGCTCACGAGGACCTGGGTGGCGGATTCCTTCAGCTTGCCGTTGGCCCACTTCATCTGGCGGATAGTTTGCGGATGGCACCGCTCCGCCAGGGCCAGCAGGCGGCGGTCCTTCATTCCTTGGGCGGCCTGGGCCAGCAGTTCCCAGTCGGCGGACACCCCGCAGGCCTTCAGGTAGAGCTCCCGGAGGTCGCGGAGCAGCAGCATCCCGGTTTCCGGGCGCCGGCCCGCCAGCTCACTGCCCTTCTCCCGGAGCGTTTCCATCATTCCCACTTCGCCGCGCGGCTCCGGATCCAGGTCCTGGCCGTAGTTTTTGGCGATGTCCGCGATGTCCCGCACGTGCTGCTGGGACCAGCGCGCCAGGTCCCTGGCCAGGTGGTAGATCTCGTGGTCCACCTTGTGGCGCTCCGAGATGACCAGCAGGTGATGTGCCAGGTCGTTTTCGGAGCGGTGCATTTCCTCGAGTACAAGCCCGAATTTCATTGTGCCCCTCCTGCTGCACCAGTGGATTCGTCAGCCATTGCGGAGGCAATGCCCTTGGTCCTGGCCTCTTCCGGGAAGTCGCCGGCGGGAGCCGATGCCGTGGTGGTGGGCGCCGGGGACGGCCCGTCGCCGGCGGAAACCCTGGCGATGCGGGCCGCCGCGGTCTTGAAGATGGGTTGCTTGGACGCTGCATCCCAGTCGGTGATGGTCAGTTCGTTGGCCGCCCTGCCCGCCCCGTCCGGCTGGTGTCCGCCCTCGGTGTCCCAGTAGCCGTAATGGAACGGCAGGAACAGCACCCCGTTCCTGATCCCGCTGATCCGGACCCGCGCCCGGACGGAACCACGGGGTGTCTCCACCTCCGCAAGGTCGCCCTCGGCAATTCCGTACGCGCCGGCGTCGTCCGCTGACAACTCCACCCACACGTCAGGTGCGGCCGCCTGCAGCTCCGGCGCGCGGCCCGTCTTGGTACGGGTGTGGAACTGGTACAGCGTGCGGCCTGTGATCAGCTGCAGCGGAAAATCCTGGCTGGGCAGCTCGTGCGGCGGGACGTATTCGGCGGCCTTGAGGATGGCCTTGCCCTCCGGATTGAGGGCCTTGTATTCGGAGGGGTCCACGGGGGCGCCGGTGATGAGGTCGCGGCCGTAGGTCTCACAGTACTCCGGGTGGGCCCAGAACTTCCCGTCAGCGTAAATGCGTTCCGTGCCGTCCGGGTTCCCATCGTTGCACGGCCACTGGATGCCGGAGCCGCCGCGGAGCTTGTCGTACGTGATCCCGGTGTAGTCGCACGGACGGCCACGGGTGCATTCCTTCCAGGCTTCGAAGGCGGATTCCGGGTCATGCCACTTGATCAGCGGTTGCCCGTCCTTGTCCTGCAGGCCCATCCGGTGGGCGTAGTCAATGAAGATGTCCAGGTCGGCCTTGGCCTCGCCGGGCGGATCCACGGCCTTCTCCGAGAGGTGGACGGTGCGGTCCGCGTTGGTGAACGTGCCCGTTTTTTCGCCCCAGGTGGCTGCGGGAAGCACGACGTCGGCCAACTGGGCGGTCTCGGACAGGAAGATGTCCTGCACCACCAGGAACAGCCGCTCCTGTTTCAGGATGCCGCGGATCCGTGCCAGCTCGGGCAGCGAGACGGCCGGGTTGGTGCCGTTGACCCACAGCATCCGGATGGAGCCGTCCTCCGCGTACCGCATCATCTGCATGACATGGGTGGGCGGCGAGTAGTGCGGGATGGACATGGGATCGACGTTCCACACGCGGGCAAGGTCCTGGATGTGGGCGTCGTTGGACCAGTTGCGGAAGGCGGCGAGGTCCCCGTCCGCGCCGCACTCACGGGTGTTCTCCGCGGTGGGCTGGCCGTTCATCTGCAGGATGCCGCAGCCCGGCTTCCCCAGCATGCCGCGGATGATGTTGACGTTGTTCACCTGCACTGCCGCGGCGGTGGCCTGGTTGGACTGGTAGAAACCCTGCAGCACCGTGGACAGCAGCCTTTCGGCGTGGCCGATGATGCTTGCCGCCGCCTGGATCTGCTCGGCCGGAACACCGCAGATTTCGGCCACCAGGGCCGGCGGGTAGTTCTTGACCTCTTTTTCCAGTTCGGAATATCCCACCGTGTGGGCCTGGATGTACTCCTGGTCCACCCAGCCGTTGCTGATGATCTCGTGCAGGAGCCCGTTCATCAGGGCCACGTTGGTGCCGGGCCGCGGGGCCAGGTGCACGGTGGCGGCCTTCGCCACGGGAGTGAGGCGCGGGTCGACGCAGATGATCTTGGGCGGGTTGGGCCCGGCCAGCCGGTCCAGCATCCGGGTCCAGAGGACGGTCTGGGTTTCGGCCACGTTGTGTCCATAGAGGGCGATCACGTCCGCGTGGTCCACATCCGTGTAGGAACCGGGCTGGCCGTCACAGCCGAACGATTCCTTCAGCGCCTCCCCCGCCGTGGCCGTGCACAGCCTGGTGTTTCCGTCCACGTGGTTGGTGCCGATGCCGCCGTGCGCCACCGTTCCAAGGGTGTAGTACTCCTCCGAGAAGAGCTGGCCGGTGGTGTAGAAGCCGATGGCGCTGGGGCCCTGCTCCGCCAGCAGAGCCTTGGACCGGTCCACCACGCGCTGCATGGCGGTGTCCCAGTCCGTCTCCACCAGCTTCCCGCCTTCGCGGATGAGGGGTCTGGTCAGCCGGTCCGGTGACGCGTTTGCCTGCCAGCCGTAAAGGTCCTTCGGTCCCAGCCTGCCATGGTTGACCCGGTCCACAGCCCGTCCCCGCACACCAACAATGCGGTTGTCCTTGACGGCGATGTCCATGGCGTCCCCGTTGGAGTGCAGGATCGACGCCGTCTGGACCCACCGGTCCACGTCCTCCGGGGCCACCCCTTCAGCCAGGTGCGTGTCCACCCTTACTGGCCAGTCACCGCCGCTGCCGTACGGCGTCCGTGTCCCCCATGGTTCAGCTATTCGGTCAATCCGAGCCATCTCTCCATCTCCTATCCCGAACCGGCGGGCAACATCGAGAACGACGTTGTCCCTACCGGACCCTGTACCCACTATGGGCAGGTGGAAACGGGATGTTGCGGGGCCCGCGGAGGTACCTGGAAGAGATGGCGGTGCTGGTCAGGCCTGCTTTTCCTGGACAGGGCGCTTGTCCTGCAGCGGACGCCGTACAAGCCAGGCTGCCACGATGGCACCGGAAATGTTGTGCCACAGGGAGAAGACTGCGGAGGGCAGCGCAGCCAGCGGGGTGAAGTGCGCGGTGGCCAGCGTCGCGGCCAGGCCGGAGTTCTGCATGCCCACTTCGAAGGCGAGGGCGCGGCGTGCTTTATCGTCCAGCCGGCCCAGTTTCCCGGCGAGGTAGCCCAGG
>DATIMT010000104.1:0-7338 GCA_035475035.1 Arthrobacter sp. | reverse complement strand
GGAACCGGCGGTGTACACCTACAACCAGGGGCCTGTGCTGGGCGCCCTCCTGGAATTGGGCGGGGACGCGAATCTAGCCCGGGCGGCCGTCCTGGTGGACGCCGTGCAGCGGCTGTTGACTGTCCCGGCCGACGCGGCCGGCGCGCCCGATGGTTTTCCCGCCGGCAGGTCAGTGCTCCGCTGTGAAGGAACAGGCGACGGCGGCCTGTTCACCGGAATCCTCTGCCGTTACCTGGCGCTCGCGGCAGCTGACTCCCGGCTGCCCCAAGCCACTCGGGCCACGGCTGCCCGGCTCGTGACGGACACAGCTGAAGCGTTCTGGTCAGGCCGGCGCGCAGTGGGCAGCAGCGAAGCCAGGGCCCGGCTTGAAGGCAAGAGCCTCTTCTCCGTGCACGCCACCCAACCTGCGGCTGTGGCATATCCGCCGGGCGCCGCCGTCGAGCTCGCCACCCAACTCCAGGCATGGATGGCCCTGGAAGCCGCGGCGTCCCTGCCCTAAGCCTGTCCGGCCGGCCGCTTCTTTTGGGGGTACGGCGTTTCCCCCCGCGCCAGCATGTCCACGAATCCGGCGATCCTGCGTTCCCGGGTAGCTGCCTGCTTCGCCGAGTTGGTCCGGTACACCAGGGCGAACAGGTTGGCCTTGGTGAGCACGTCGAACATTGCCTGGGCGGCGGGGTTGGCGGCAATGGCCGCCGCGAGATCCGGCGGGACTTCAACGTCCGCCTGCCCGCCGTAGGCGGCGTCCCACCGGCCATCCGCTTTGGCAGCCTCCACCGCAGCCCTGCCGGCGTCAGTCATTCTTCCCGCTTCCTCGAGCCGGGCGATGTGCCCCACGTTGCGGGCGGACCAGACGCTCCGGGGACGCCGGGGCGTCATCCGCTGGAAAGAGCTTTCATCGTCCCGGCGCCGCAGTTGGCCATCGATCCAGCCAAAGCAGAGGGCCTCGTCCAGTGCCGCCGGGTAGTCGAGGCGGGTCACCGTGCCGCCCTTCTTGTGCAGCACCAGCCACACTCCCGGGCTGGTCTTGTGGTTTTTTTCCAGCCAAGTCCGCCATGCAGCGGCGTCGGGTACCAGCAGTTCCTCCAGGTCATCAGCCATGGCCTAATTCTGCCTGCGGAACTCCAGGTCACAAGCCCCGTGTGCACCGCAGCTTCCAGTGGCATCATGGCCATACGGCACCAGTTACCCCATCACCCAGTCATTCCAGCACCAAGGACAACGCCATGCTCCGAGTCCGTCCCGTTCACTTCACTTCCCGCACCGAAACCTGGCAGCAGTTCCTCACCGCGCTCGGAATGGTCCGGACGGAGGACGACGGCGGGTGGCAGGTCTTCGACTCTGCGTCGGGCCGCCTGGCGCTGCACGCCACGGAGGCGGGGTCCGGCCAGGACGGCCGGAGTGTGCTTGCGGTGGAGGTGGGCGACGTGGCGGAGTTCGCCCGCCGCACCAATCTGTCGGCCCAGGAACAGACGGCCCGGGAACAGGCTGCAATGGAGGAAGGGGCGCAGAGGGAGGGGATTCAGCCGGCACAACTGGTCACGGCCGATCACGGCGAAGCCTGCCGGATCAGTGCGCCGGATGGCTTCAGCTTCCTGGCCGACAAGGCGGCCCACGGCGCCCAGTGCGCTGACGCCGATCCCGCCCTGGCCGTCGTCGCGGTCTGGTACACCGGGGAGCCGGAGGCGGCGGTCCGTACCCTGCTGCACGCCGGCGCCCGCCCGCGGCCGGTTCCGGACAACGACGAAACCGCCGATTTCACGGCCAAGAACGGCGGCGTCCTCCTGGTGCGGCCGGCAGCAGGGCCCCCGCGCTCGGGCCTGGGCTTCGAGTACGACGGCGGGCTGGAACCGCTGCGGGACCGCCTTACCGGGGCGGGTTTCGCCACCAGCCTGACCGAGGAGGCCTTTGGCAGCACCCTCCACGTGGCCAATCCGGATGCGGGCAGCCCCAACGCGCCCGCCACGCTCTGGATCTCCCAGCGGCGCCCCATGGGGTAGAACTTAAGCATGAACGTGCGCACACCTGACCCGAATCCCGGCTGGCTCTCTGAAGAAGACCTCTTTGAGGCCCGGGGGCGGCTGCCCATGGTGTACGTGGAGGCAGTGCCGGTCAGGCTGGACCCACTGGGGTACGTCAACGAGGTGGGCACGCTGCTGCAGGCCGACGCGGACGGGACCATGGTGCGGTCCCTGGTCTCCGGCCGGGTCATCTACCGTGAAACCATCCGCGCCGCACTGCTGCGTCACATGGAAAAGGACCTGGGCCCCCTGGCGTTTCCGCAGCTGCCGCTTAGCCCCGTGCCGTTCACCGTGGCCGAATACTTCCCGGCACCGTCCCAGACAGGGTTCACCGATGAGCGGCAACACGCCGTGGCCCTGGCCTACGTCATCCCGGTCACCGGTGAGTGCGAGCCCCGCCAGGACGCCCTTGAACTGACGTGGATGACCCCGGAGGAAGTCCTCAGCCCGGGCGTCCAAATGGAGTTTGCGGGCGGCCGCGGCGGCCTCATCCGGCAGGCCCTGGCATTCGCAGGTGTGGGCTTCTGACATCCCCGCCGGGACGTGGGGGTCCCCGGTTTTAGGCGCCCGTCTTTGTAGACTGTAGGGCGGACCGCAAGAGAACTTAAGGACTCCCATGACCGAAACACCAGCCGCCAGGCACCACCGTGAACAGCAGGCTGGATCTCTGACCACCGGCAGCCACATCCTCCTTCCGGACGGCCAGCGCACCGCCGAGATCGACCAGGTGGAGCTTGAGCGGGACGATTTCGGCTCCCCGGCACTGGTGCTGGCGAGCCTCTCCGGCGGCGGGACCCTGCGGGTCGCCGTCGGCACCACGGTCACCGTTGTGGACGGAACGCACGACGACGTCACCCAGCTTCCGCTGCCAGCCAACCTTCCGGAGCCCACCGCGCCCGCGGAAACCGCCGCACCCAACGACGGCCGGCTGGAGCAGCCCGGCGGGACCGGACCCATCGCCGTCGCGCCCGCCGTCGTCGTCCCTCCCCTGCCGCCGGTACCGCCCGCGGTGACCGGACCCGGCGAAGAGGAACTCGCACTCATCCCGGCGCCGGCCGGCACCCCTGAATCCGTGGTGGAGGCCGCCGCCGAGGCACACCCGGATGCCATGGGTGTCCTGCTCCTTGCGGACAGGCTCTCCAAGGGCGTGAACTTCAAGTCCGGAAGCTGCCTGAAGGACCTCAGCGACCTGGCGCACGAACTGTTCATCACGCTCAAGGACGCCGACGGCGCACTGTCTGTGGCGGACCTGATCACGGTGCTGCCTTATGACGGGAACCCCGGCCGGTGGACCTCGGTGGAGGCCTCCCTGGCGCTGGCCAGCTACATCTGCCGGCAGGACGGCCAGGACGCACGCGCCGAGGTCTACGAAAAGCTGATCCGCACCCCGGAAAACCAGGAAACGGACCCGTTCAAGGCCCGCATGGCAGCCAAGGTGCGGCAGCGCTCGCTCAACGAGCCCAACCTGTACGACAAGGAAATCTTCCGCTCGATCGACAACTCCAACCACGACGCCGAGCGTGAATGGCGGCTGCTGCGGCTCGAATCGCTGCTGTTCCTGCGGGCCCACGGCGGCTCGGAAACCATCGGGACGTCCGAGCTGGAACGGCGCATCAGCAATGAGCTGGAGGCGGTCCGCTCCTGACCATTGGAGCTGCTTCCGGGCAGGGAAAATTACCCCTACCCGGGGCGTAGCCGGAGTTGTACATTCGGGGCTATGACCAACAATCTGAGCGTAGTGATCAACGCCGACGTGCCGCAGGTCTGGACCATGCTGCGTGAACCGGCCAAGGTGGCCCAGTGGCACGGCTGGCAGGCCGAAGACCTGGAGTCCGAGATCAAGGAGATCTACTTCTCCGGCGACGTACAGGAAGCCGCGGACCACACCAGCCTGACGGTGCATGGCGGGGACACGTTTGAGCTTCACCCGGTGGCCGGCGGAACACGGGTCAGTGTCACGCGCGGGGCGCTGGACCACGACTCCGAGTGGGCGGCCTGGGACGAGGACATCACCCAGGGCTGGCTGACCTTCCTGCAGCAGCTCCGCTTTGCCCTGGAACGCCACCCGCACGGGAAGCGGCACACCGTATTCCTGCACCTGACGGAGGGCAAGGGCTCTGCCATCGAAAAGCTTGGGCTTGCGGACCTCCCCGCTCCGGGTGAGCCGTACCAGGTGACACTGGACACCGGCGGGGAGATCAGCGGCAAGGTCTGGTACCGGACCAGCCACCAGGTGGGACTCACGGTACACAGCTACGCAGAGCACGGCGAGGGGCTGTTGGTGGTGGCCGACCATCCCGCCATCAAGGATGTCCGCGCAGAGGGGGAGGGCTCCCTGGTCATCGCCTCCACCTACGACCTGGGCGCCGGTGCGTTCGACGCCATCCGTTCGTCCTGGGATTCCTGGCAGTCCCGGAACTACCCGGCCTCGGAACCGTCCAGCTGACAGCGCTGGCTGATTTGCTGGCGCCAACCGGTTTGCTGGCACACTGGTACGGTGCCAGCCAACCCTGCCTTCGCCCTGCCTGATACCCGGTCGCAATTTTCCTTCAACGTGGGCACACGCCTTGCCGAGTCCTGCCCGCCCGCTGGCCGGCAGGTGGCGGAAAACGGCGGGGAATTCCTGGGCCGCACCGGCACCATCACCACCCCGCACGGTGAGATCCAGACGCCGGCGTTCATCGCCGTCGGGACCAAGGCCACGGTGAAGGCAGTCCTTCCGGAATCCATGGCGGACCTCGGCGCCCAGGCACTCCTGGCCAACGCCTACCACCTGTACCTGCAGCCCGGTCCGGACATCCTGGACGAGGCCGGGGGCCTGGGTGCCTTCATGAACTGGACCGGCCCCACCTTCACGGACTCCGGCGGATTCCAGGTGATGAGCCTGGGGTCCGGGTTCAAGAAGGTCATTGACATGAAGTCTGTGGACGCCTCCGGACCCGACGACGCCGTGGCCCCCGGCAAGGAACGACTGGCGCACATCGACGACGACGGCGTCTGGTTCAAGTCCCACCTGAACGGTGACCGCCACCGGTTCTCCCCCGAAATCTCCATGCAGGTCCAGCACCAGATCGGCGCGGACATCATGTTCGCCTTCGACGAGCTGACCACCCTGCAGAACTCCCGGCGCTACCAGGAGGAATCGCTGGAGCGAACCCGGCTGTGGGCGGAGCGGTGCATCGAAGAACACTTCCGGCTGACGGAGGCACGGGCGGGCAAGCCGTACCAGGCGCTGTTCGGCGTGATCCAGGGTGCCCAGTACGAGGACCTGCGACGGAAGGCCTGCCGCGACCTTGGCGCCATGCCGTTCGACGGGTACGGCATCGGCGGGGCGCTGGAGAAGGAAAACCTGGGCACCATCGTGCGGTGGTGCAACGAGGAACTGCCGGAGGACAAGCCACGGCACCTGCTGGGCATTTCCGAGCCGGACGACATCTTCACGGCCATCGAAAACGGTGCCGACACCTTCGACTGCGTCTCCCCCACCCGCGTGGCCCGGAACTCCGCGTTCTACACGCCGTATGGGCGCTTCAACCTCTCCGGCGCCAAGTACAAACGGGATTTCGGTCCCCTGCAGGAAGGCTGCGATTGCTACGCCTGCGCCAACTACTCCCGGGCATACATCCACCACCTGTTCAAGGCCAAGGAGATGGTGTCCGCCACCCTGATCTCCATCCACAACGAGCGGTTTGTGGTGAAGATGGTTGATGACGCCCGGCTGGCCATCGAGTCCGGCACCTTCTTCGACTTCAAGGCTGAAACCCTGGGCCGGTACTACTCCTAGGCTGCTCGGGTAGGGTGGCCCCATGTCCATCGATATCACTGCCGCAGAAGGCACAGCAGAGGCCCTGGTGGGCCGCCCCGCCACCGGAACCGGCCCTTTCCCGGGCGTCATCCTGTACATGGACGCCTTCGGCCTGCGCCCCCGCATCCAGGAGATGGCCCAGCGCATCGCCGACTGGGGCTATGTGGTGCTGGCACCGAACGTTTTCTACCGTGACGGAACGGCCGCCGAACTCGCTCCGGCGGGGGACATGTCCACGCAGGAAGGCCGGGAGGCTGCCGGCAAGGCCGCCTTCCCGCGGGTTGGCCGCCTGACGTCGGACAAGGCGCTGCCGGACATCGATGCGTGGGTTTCCGCGCTGACAACGCTCGACGGCGTGGCGCCCGGCCCCATCGGCACGGTGGGTTACTGCATGGGCGCACGGCTCGCTGTCCGCACCGCCACCTCGCACCCGGACGTGGTGGCAGCCTGCGGCGGCTTCCACGCCGGCGGCCTGGCCACGGACGAACCGGACAGCCCCCACCTGGGGCTCAAGAATGCACGGGCGCGGTTCGTGTTCGGCCACGCGGACAACGACCGGAGCATGGCTCCCGACGCCGTCGCCCGGCTGGGCGAGGCGCTCCAGTCGGCGGGGCTTGAGGCCTCAAACGAAATCTATGCAGGGGCGCCACACGGATACACCATGGCGGACACCTCCGCCTTCCACCCCGAAGCCACCGAACGGCACTTCCAGGAGCTGCGGGCCTTGCTGGACGGGACACTGAAGGGCTGACCACCTAATTTGCGGCGCGGTGACGGGCGTGCCCCCGAAGCGGGGCACTTCAGTCATCACGTCGACCAGGACGCAGATGTACCGGAGCTGCCCGTCTGGACGGGAAGGTGGTTGGCGTGGCCGTACTGCGACCATCCTCCGACAAAAAGCCGGCCCTTGCCCAAGCCAAGATGTTCCAGGACCAGGAGATTATGGCAGGCTGTGACACCGGACCCGCAGTAGGAAATGACCCGGTCCGCCGACACGATTCCTGCTTGCCGGAAGTTCTCCCGCAACCGTTCCGGCTGCGCCAGCCTGCCGTCCGGTTCCAGGTGCGCCCGGCAGGGCACGTTAACGGCACCAGGGATATGTCCCGGTCTGGGATCAATGGGGTCCTGCCGGCCCTCAAATCTGTCCTTGTTCCGTGCATCGACCACCACGGCTCCGTCCGCGAGGGTTTCGCTGATGTCCGCCAGGAATTCAACAGGCCATGTCCTGGCCGTGAATTTACGCGGTGCGGTTGGGACAGCCCCTCGTTCAAGGTCGCCCGGATAGCCGCTCATTGCCCCATCCAGCACGGCCGCCTGGTGTCCCAAGCTCCTGAGCATCCACACGATGCGCGCAGCTATGACTCCTCCGGCATCGTCGTAGGCCACCACCACGTCACCGTCCCCTATGCCCGTCTGGCCCATGCCACGTGCAAAGATCTCCGGGGCCGGCAGCGGATTCCGTCCCTGCTCAGCGGATGCCGGGCCCGATAGCCACCGGTCGAGGTCAACAAACAC
>DATIMT010000103.1:0-16467 GCA_035475035.1 Arthrobacter sp. | reverse complement strand
GCCCGCTTCGGCTGCACCCACGTCCGCGGCTTCCCCGTCACCAACTCCCACCATCACCTGCGAGGCGGCAAAATGAGCCAGGTAAGCACCATGCCCAAGCCTCGCCGCAACGTCGAACTCGCGTTACT
Source organism: Arthrobacter sp. (assembly GCA_035475035.1). GTDB lineage: Bacteria > Actinomycetota > Actinomycetes > Actinomycetales > Micrococcaceae > Arthrobacter. The sequence goes on along the minus strand of DATIMT010000103.1, from coordinate 16,339 downwards.
GCTGCTGGCCCTTACCGTCGGCATCGGCGCCAACATGCTGGTGGGCGTGGACCAGGAAAAAGCCTTCGACTCCGACTTCTGGTTCCAGTCCAGCCTGTTGGCAGTCGCAGCCCTGATATTCCATGGCGTCCTGCGCTTCCGCGCTAAGTATGCTGATCCCGTAATACTTCCAATCGTTGTTGCCCTGAACGGCTTGGGCCTGGCCATGATCCACCGCCTCGATGCCCCCGGCGAGGACACGGGGAACAACCAACTGCGGTGGACCCTCATCGCCATGGCCGTGGCCGTCGCCGTCGTGTTCTTCCTCAAGGACCACCGCGTGCTGCGCCGGTTTACGTTCATCTCCCTGGCTGCGTCCGCCCTGCTTCTGATCCTGCCTCTCGTGCCGGGAATCAGCGCCGGCGAAATCCTCGGTGCGCGGGTATGGATCAAGGTTGGCCCCATGACCTTCCAGCCGGGCGAGGTAGCCAAGATCACCCTCGCCATATTCTTCGCGGGTTATCTTTCCTCAAACCGGGACCTCATCCTCCTTGCGGGCCGCAAGATCGGTCCCATGCAGTTTCCGCGGTTCAAGGACATGGGCCCCATGATCACAGCCTGGCTTGTCAGCATCGGCGTGCTCGTCTTCCAGCGCGACCTGGGTTCCTCCCTGCTCTTCTTCGGGCTGTTCATCGTCATGATTTATGTGGCCACCAGCCGGATCAGCTGGGTGGTGATCGGGCTGGCCTTGATCATTGGCGGCGGTTTCGTGGCAGCCCAAGTGTTCTCCCACGTCCAGCAGCGCGTCTTCGGCTGGCTCAACGCCTTCTCCCCCGAGGTCTACGAAAACGGCAGCCGGCAAGTTATTGAGGGCCTGTTTGGCATGGCCAACGGCGGGCTGGTGGGCACCGGGCTGGGCCAGGGGCGGCCGGACCTGGTTCCTTTTGCCAACAGCGACATGATCATCGCCTCCCTGGGGGAGGAACTGGGCCTGATCGGCCTGTTCGCCGTCGTCCTGCTGTACCTGCTGCTCATCACCCGTGGCTTCCGCGCCGCCCTGGGTACCCGTGACGCGTTCGGAAAGCTGCTCGCCTGCGGCCTGTCCTTCGCCGTCGCCCTCCAGTGCTTCGTGGTCATTGGCGGGGTCACCCGGTTGATTCCCCTGACAGGGCTCACCACGCCGTTCCTTGCGGCCGGCGGATCATCCCTCCTGGCCAACTGGATCATCGTGGGACTGCTCCTGATGATTTCGCATGCGGCCCGCGGCCCGGTGGACACCACACCGCTCCCGCCGGCCGGGACGGCGGCAGCAACTGGCATTGACACTCCAACCGAGGCGGTGAAGCAGGTATGAACCAGGCAATCCGACACTCGTGGGTGGCTGCAGTCGCCATGTTTGCACTGCTGTTCGGCGCCATCAGCTATGTGCAGGTGGTGGGCGCCGACGACCTCAAGACCAACCCGCTGAACCAGCGCGCCATCCTGCAGAACTACTGCAACGACCGCGGGGCCATCATTGTCGGCGGAACTCCCGTGGCCGAGTCGGTGGAGACCGGTTCGGAGACCTGCAGCTTCCAGCGCACCTACCCGCAGCCGGAGCTGTACGCCGGGCTCACCGGCTACTTCTCGAAAAACTATGGAGCCACTGGCCTGGAACAGGCCATGGGGGCCGAACTCGCCGGTAACTCGGACCAGCTCTTCCTCGACAGGGTGGGCCAGCTGTTCCTGGGCAACCAGCCCAAGGGCGCGTCCGTGGAACTCACCATCGACCCCCAGATCCAGCAGCTTGCCTACAACCTGATTCCGGACGGACAGCGCGGCTCCATTGTGGTGACCAACCCCAAGACCGGCGCCATCCTGGCCATGGTCTCCAAGCCGTCCTACAACCCAAACCTGGCGGCAACGCAGGACGCCGCTGCGGAAAGCGCCAACATGAATGAACTGGTGAAGGTCCCGGGCATCAACCTGAACCAGAACGTCAGCGGCCCCACCGGTGCGCAGCTCGCCCCGGGATCCGTTTTCAAACTCGTGGATACGGCCGCTGCGCTTGCCTCAGGGAAATACAACAAGGACAGCGTCCTCCCCAATCCCGCGGAGATGCCCTTCGATGGCATCCAGTACAAGCTCCCCAACTACGCAGGCGGCAACTGCTACACCAGGGATACGGCCGGCTTCGCTTTCGCGCTGCAGCAATCCTGCAACACCCCCTTCGCCAGCATCGCCCTGGATCTTGGCCGCGACGCCATCGCCGAGCAGGCCAAGAAGTTTGGCTTCGGTGAGGACGTCGGGGACCAGCTGAAGCTGGGCCACGCGCTGGGGAACGGGTTCCCAGACCAACTGGACGCACCCGGCCTGGCCCAGTCGGCAATCGGCCAAAAAGATGTCCGTGCCACCCCGCTGCAGATCAACATGATGACGAACGCGATAGCCAACGGCGGCGTGCAGATGCAGCCAAAGCTCATCAAGACCCTGCGTTCCCCCGACCTGCGCGTCATCGACGAGCCGCAGCCGGCCCCACTCAGGACGTCCACCACCCCCGAGATCGCCAAACAAATCACGGACTGGATGACCAGCGTGGTTACTGACGGTATTGCCAAGGGTGCGGCCGTGCCCGGCGTGCAGGTCGCGGGCAAGACCGGCACCGCCGAACTCGGAAACGGAACCAACAACTCCTGGTTCACCGGCTTCGCCCCCGCGAACAACCCGCAGGTCAGCGTAACGATCGCCATGGAAGGCGTAGACATTTATGCGGGAGCAAAGCTGACCAGTCCTAACGCGAAGAAGATTTTTGAGGCGGTGTTGAATAAGTGAGGCCTACAACGGGAATCACCCTCGGCGGCAGATTCCAGCTGACCACGCGGATTGCGATCGGCGGCATGGGGGAAGTCTGGAAGGCTAAAGACCTCGTCCTGGGCCGCATCGTCGCCATCAAGGTGCTGAAGGAGGAGTACACGGGGGACCCCGGATTCCTCCAGCGCTTCCGCGCGGAGGCCCGCCACACTGCCCTCCTGAACCACGTGGGAATTGCCAACGTCTTTGACTACGGCGAAGAAGAAGGCTCCGCGTACCTGGTCATGGAACTGGTCCCGGGCCAGCCGCTGAGCAGCATCATCGAGCACGAACAGGTGCTGTCGCCGGACCGCACGCTTTCGATCATCGCGCAGACCGCCCGCGCTCTGGCCGTAGCGCACGCGCAGGGGCTGGTCCACCGCGACGTCAAGCCCGGAAACCTCCTGATCACCCCGGACGGACGGGTCAAGGTCACAGACTTCGGCATCGCGCGCCTCGCTGACCAGGTGCCCCTCACCCAGACCGGCCAGGTCATGGGAACAGCGCAGTACCTGGCGCCCGAGCAGGCCACGGGACAGACCGCCACGGGATCCTCGGACATCTACTCACTCGGCGTTATCGGGTACGAGTGCCTCAGCGGGCACCGTCCCTTCTCCGGCGAATCGCAGATCGCCATTGCCCTGGCCCAGGTGAACGACGCTCCGCCGCCCCTTTCGGACTCCCTGCCGGCCCCGGTCCGGGCCCTCCTGATGTCCATGCTGGCCAAGGACCCCAAGGACCGGCCGGCGAACGCCATCAAACTGGCCGAGGCCGCGGAGGCCATCCGCAACGGCGACATCAGCGCAGCACGCGCCGCCGTGCCCGGCATGCTTCTTTTCGATGCTGACACGGGGCCCATCACTGCGCCCGTTGACACCGCCACCGCCCCCACCGGAGTTATTGGCACGCAGCACGATGCCACGCCGACGTCTACGTCCGCCCTGCCCGTGGTGGGTGCCGGCGCGGCAGGCGCTGCCGCCGGGATGGCTGCGGGCGCCGCAGGTGCCTCCGCCGCCGAAGGGGATGTGCCGCAGGGGCCACTTGCCCGCGCCAATGCCCTTGCTGCCGAGCGGAATTGGGACCAGGAGGAGGAACCGTACGACGACGGGCCCTCCGATGAGCCACGGCGCAAGGGACGCAGCCCGTGGACCTGGCCCCTGGTCGCCTTGATCCTGCTGCTCCTGTTTGCACTGGTGGGCTTCCTCCTGAACCAGATGGGGCTCTTCTCACCGTCCGGTGACCCCAGATCCAGCGCCACAGCCAGCAGCGCAGCCCCGTCGTCGGCGACGCCCACCCGCACCACCACCCCGTCTGCGACTCCTACGCAGACACGCAGCACGCCAACACCCACACCCACGCCTACGCCCGAGCCCACGCAGGACACGGTCAACGTGATACCGGCTGCCTACCTCGGCAAGGACTACCGCCAGGTCCAGGCCGCCCTTGCCGGCATGGGACTCCAGGTGACGGTCCTGCCGCAGGAGAGCCGTTCCGCCGCCCCCGGAACCGTCCTGGAGCTGAACCCGACGGGCACGGTGCCCAAGGGATCGCTCATCACCGTCATCTACGCAACAGCTCCATCCGCTGCACCTACCACCGCCGCACCCAAACCGACGCCCACCACCTCGTCACCGGTAGCCGGCCCCACCCCCATCTCGCCCCTGCCAACCTGCGCGGCCGGCCAAACGCCCGGAACCACCCCAACCTGCACGCCGTAACCATCGGGACCACCAGTGAATGAGTCACCACGCACACCGTCACACCGGGAGGACAGCCTCCCGGTGGATAACCGGCGTGTCCTGAGCGGCCGTTACGAGCTGGGCAACCTCATTGGCCGGGGCGGCATGGCGGATGTCTTCCGGGGAACCGATACCCGCCTGGGCAGGACGGTTGCCATCAAGCTGCTCAGGCCGGACATGGCCAGGGATCCGCAGTTCCAGGCACGGTTCAAGCGTGAAGCACAGGCGGTCGCTGCCCTGAACCACCCCTCCATCGTGGCCATCTTCGACACCGGCGAACATCTGGTCCACGACGGCTCCGCCGACGATGTCCGGGTGCCGTACATCGTCATGGAATACGTGGAGGGCAAGACCCTGCGTGACTTGATCCGCGCCAACGAGGTCAACATCAGCCAGGCGATCGACTACTGCCTGGGTGTCCTCAGTGCCCTCGAATACAGCCACAAGGCCGGGATCGTGCACCGGGATATCAAGCCTGCCAATGTCATGTACTGCCCGGGCACCAATTCGGTGAAGGTGATGGACTTCGGCATTGCCCGCGCCATCGCCGACTCCTCCGCTACCATGACCCAGACCCAGGCAGTGGTGGGAACGGCACAATACCTCTCACCGGAACAGGCCCGGGGCGAAACGGTGGACGCCCGCAGCGACCTCTATTCCGCTGCGTGCCTGCTTTACGAAATGCTGACATCGCGGCCGCCGTTTGTCGGCGACAGCCCGGTATCTGTTGCCTATCAGCACGTGCGTGAAATTCCGGAGCCTGCCAGCAGCCTTAACCCCCAGGTGTCGCCGGCCCTGGACACTGTGCTCGCGAAGGCCCTGCAGAAGAACCGGGCCGACAGGTTCCAGGATGCAGCAGCCTTCCGGCGCGCCCTCCGGGCGGCGAAAGCAGGAGTCTCCGTCCCTTCCCTGCCAGCCTCCGAGGCACCCACCGATCCTAACGACCACGTTCCCGAGGCCTCGCCCCCCACGGAATTGTTTGCCGCAACGGGGGCCGGCTTCCTTGATGACGCGCCCACCGGTCGCCTGGCAGCCACCAGCCTCCATGACGACGGCGGAACAGCGGTTCCGCTGGAGCTTGCGGATGAGCACGGTGCAGCCAGGTACGGTGCGGATGAGTACAGCCCCGACGAGTACAGGGGAGACGATTACAGGTCTGCCGGGGCACTCCCGCTCGGCCTCCCGCCGGAACGTGAGCCGAGCACACGGCAGAAGTCCCGCCGTCGTGCGTGGATTGCCACCCTGGTGATCTTTACATTGCTGGTACTCGCCGGGGGCGGCCTGTGGCTGTACCAGACGGTCAACCGGCCGGCTCCGCCTGTGCCGAAGGTGTCCATCCCCTCTGTGGCGTCCATGACGGAGACCGCAGCACTTCAGGCACTGTATAACGCAGGGCTTCGCCCCAGGATCGCGCGATCGGCAAACGATACGGTGGCCAAGGGAACCGCCATCGGCACCGATCCCGCGGCCGGCGGTTCGTTGGACCCCGGCGCAGACATCATCCTGAATGTCTCCGACGGACCCAGTTCCGTGAAGATCCCGGACAGCCTCCCCGGCAAGACGGAGGCAGCCGCCCGGGACATCCTCCGCCAGGTGGGGCTCGTGGGCGCCCCGTCAACCAGCACCGCCAACAGCGCCACGGTGCCGGCCGGAATCGTCATCACGTCCAACCCTGCGCCGGGGCAGAGCGTTGGCGTCGGCACCAGCGTGGAGCTCATCGTGTCAACCGGCAAGGTGGTTGTCCCGGAGCTGCGTGGCGTCACCCGTGAAGAGGCCGAGGCCGCCCTGAAGCAGCTTGGGCTGGTCCCTTCGGTGATCGAGGTGGAAAACTCCCAGGTGGAGCCGGGAAAGGTCACGGACCAGAGCGACCCCGCCAACGCCGCCGTTGAGCAGGGCAAGACCATTACCATCGTTGTGGCAAAGGCTCCGCCACCGCCGCCGCCGTCTCCAACGGAAACCCCGACACCGACATCCACGCCGACGCCTACGCCGAAACCCACGAAGAAGGGCTAAGGACCTCCGGTTCGGCTGGGCGCCCCGGCTAGTGCTGGATAAGGGGGCTCAGTTTCGCCGCGCGCGCAGCGGCGCCTTTCATGCCCAGCGACTCCAGCCAGTTTCCGAGCATCTGGTACCCGCCTTCGGTGAGCACCGATTCGGGATGGAACTGCACACCGCACAGCGGCGCCGTCCGGTGCTGCAGGCCCATGACCACGCCGGACGCGGTTTGCGCTGTGATTTCCAGGACGTCAGGGATGGATTCCCGGACGGCGGCCAGCGAATGGTAGCGGGTGGCTGTGACGGGGGAGGGAAGCCCGGCGAAAACGCTGGTACCGATGTGCTCCACTTGGGACGTCTTGCCGTGCATGAGTTCGGGGGCGTGCGTCACCTTGCCACCGAAGGCCTCAGCCAGCGCCTGGTGACCCAGGCACACACCGAACATGGGGACGCTGTTTTCACCGCACCACTTGATCAACTCGATGCAGACGCCGGCCTCAGAAGGATTTCCGGGGCCGGGAGAGATGAGCACGCCGTCCCGGGTGCCGGCAAGTTCAATCGCCTCTGCCAGCGTCACGTCGTCATTGCGGACGACGGTGGTTTCGGCGCCGAGTTCCTGGAGGTAGCCCACCAGGGTGTAGACGAAGCTGTCGTAGTTATCCACTACGAGGATTTTGGTTGTGGTCATGGCTGGTCTGCGGAACCAATCGTTGAGTCGGTGAATTGGGTGAAATGGGACATCCAGGGGAAGAGGAACTGGACCATCAATACCAGTGCCATGAAGACCAGCAGCAGCGAGATGAAGATCCTGAGCCACAACGGACCCGGAAGGTGGCGGAAAATCCAGGCGTACACGGTCAGCCCCTTCCGGTGGCGGCTGCAACCTGCGCCGCGATCTCGGCCGGCGGCCCGGCTGCTGCCGGACGCCAACTGTCCAGGAGGGCGTAGGCGATGATCCGTTCTTCCGCGCCGAAGCGGGGGTTGCAGCTGGTCATGGTCAGGTAGCTTTCGGTGGGCGTGGCGCCGGGCTGGGTTGGTACGGGTTCCAGGACGTCCGTCCGGGAGGGCATCACAATCTGGTTGTTGCGGAAAACGTAGACGTAATAGCCGTCCTTGGTCTGGACATAGATCTTGTCACCGGGCACCAGCGTGTGGATGTTGTCCAGCACTGCACCATGCGTCTGGCGGTGCCCTGCGACGGCGAAGTTGCCCACCGCCCCTGGCATTGCCGTGTTGCTGTAGTGCCCAAGGCCCAGGGTGTCCAGGACGTCCTGGCTGGTCCCCTGGACGATGGGCCGGGTGTACGTGGGGCCGAACCGCGGGATGTACATGATGCCGATGGTGCCGGCGTGGCCGGGTGCGGTTCCCACCAGGGGCTTGCCAAAATCGTCAGCGGCTGCAGGAGGAGCAGAGGGTGCTGTTGCCGCAGGAGCCGGGGCGGCGCTGCCAAGGTCCTGGGCGAACTCCTTGATGACCTGGCTCTGCTTGGCGTCGGACTCGACATTGGTCCACCACAGCTGCCACGCCACAAAGAGAAGGAGGATGACGCCGGCGGTGATCAACAGCTCACCCAGCACCTGGACGATGCCGCGCAGCAGGGCACGGCGGGGCGCAGGTGCAGTGGCGGGCCCCGCCTTCTCCTGCAATACCACGCGTTCTCCTCCGGGCATTTATCCTGGGCACGGCTGCCCATCAACTGCGGCTAGAATTGGCTGCTAGTAAGAATCCAGATTTGACCAAGATCGCGCAGACCGCTGGCAATTTCCTTCTTGCAGGATACCAAGCCCGGGCCGCCGAGCTTGCCCAGCCCGCCAAGGAGAGCCAGTGCCCGAGTCAAAGCCTCGCAGGAAGACCGCCACCACGGCGCAGCCGGCTTCCCCCCAGGCCTACAAGCCCAACCCCGTCTGGTTTAAGCCGGTCATGTTTGGCCTCATGATTATCGGGCTCCTCTGGATCATCACCTTCTATATCAGCGAGGGACGCTTCCCGGTCCAGGCCTGGCAGTCATGGAACATCGTGGCCGGCTTCGGCATTGCGATCATCGGCTTCCTGATGACAACCCGCTGGCGCTCCTAGCAGCTTCGCGGACTGTTCCAAGGAGGACTGCACTGGCTCCCGATTCCGCCGGAGTAATCGTTGGCGAAGACGGCCTGGCCCGCCCCGCCTGGGCTGCCACAGATCCGCTGATGCGGAACTACTACGACCAGGAATGGGGCCTGCCGGTCAAGGATGAGCAAGGCCTCTACGAACGCATCTGCCTGGAAGGCTTCCAGGCAGGGCTTTCCTGGGCCACCATCCTGCGCAAGCGTCCCGCCTTCCGTGCCGCCTTCGCCGGCTTCAATCCCAACGCCGTGGCAGTGTTCACCGACGATGACGTGGAACGGCTGATGCAGGATCCCGGCATCATCCGGAACCGTTTGAAAATCCGTGCCACCATCAGGAACGCCCAGGCCACCTTGGAGCTCCGGAACGACGGCGGCCTGGTGGACTTTGTGTGGGGTTTCCGCCCGGCCAGCACCCCGCGGCCCCGCGCGGCAGCCGAGATCCCCACGCAGTCCGCCGAGTCGGTTGACTTGTCCAAGGCGCTTCGGAAGCGCGGATTCTCCTTTGTTGGGCCTACCACCATGTTTGCCCTGATGGAGGCGGTGGGCATGGTGGATACCCACCTCCTGGCAAGTCACCGCCGGGGGTCCTCCGGAATCTGGCCAGTTTAGGTTGCCCGCAGCCCGCGTCCGGTTATCCCCAGCTGTTGGCAAGGTTATCCACATTGGGGAAAACGTCCCTGTGTGCCTTCGGCGCAGCAGTTGGAGCCCGGGTCAGTGCCGAATCCACTGAAACCAGCCGGTCCGTGCGGTTATTAACAGTGTGGAATACATGTGGATAAATGGAGGCTGGAACGGTACCGCCCGGCCCCGGCACTCGAGTGGGCAGGGGAGGTTGCTACGGGCGGTCCCGCCTGACGGGGTGGTGGCTGGTGATGGAAACGCGATTGAAGGCGTTCATGGTTACCGCAACCCAACTGACTGCTGAAAACTCCTCCGACGTCAGCCACTCCCGTGCGTTTGCTTCCACGTGCTCCCTTATCTGCTGGTCGGGGAGCCTGGTGATGCTCTCCACCAGCGCCAGCGCGGCCCGCTCCTTGTCCGTAAACAGTGCGGTATCCCGCCATGCGGGCAATACCGCCAGCCGCTGGGGGCTTTCTCCCGCCTCGGCCGCTCTTCGCACATGCAGGTCCAGGCAGTAGGCGCAGCCGTTGATCTGGGAAATCCGAACGTTGAGCAGTTCCAGCAGTCCGCGCCCGATCCCGGCCTCTTCTGCTGCTTCCTGCACCTTCAGGCCCAGGCCGTTGGCCGCCTTCCAGAGGGCCGGATGCTGTTTATCCAGGTACAGGTGCTCGGTGGCGCTCACGGGTGTCCTTGTCAGTAGAACGGCTTGGGAGGCAACCATCATAGGCAGGAGAAGGCCGGCCGCCCTTGCCGGTTATCCACTTACCAACATTGTGATACCCACAAGTTATCCACAGTTGTGGGAAACGGCGTGGAAATCCTGTCGCGATGGCTCCGGCAACCTACTCCCGCGGGATTATCGGGCCTGGAACTACACCTCTGTCACTTATTAACAGTGTGCATAACGCTGTCAATAACGTCCTGATCATGCAAGCACAATCGTTAGTCGGCCCTTGACGGGTAGTAGTTATCCACAAAGGGCGACAGAAAATCCTGCTTATCCACTTACGCACACCGCTATCCCCACAGGTTATCCACAGTTGTGGAAAAGGTGACTCCAGTTCACGGTTCTGTACTGCGTCGGACGCCGCACGGCGCGGAGGAGGCGATGAACTACAGGCATGTAAGTTACCAACAATGTGGATAAGTGCTGTGGAAAACACGGATGCCCCCGACACCGGTGGTGTCGGGGGCATCAGGAGGTCTGTGGGTGTGGACGGGCTAAAGCGTCACGCGTACCCAGCTCAGGGCGATAAGCACCACCAGCACGGCGGCCAGGCCAAGGGCCTGGATGAGGCCCTGGCGGCGTCCGCGCGGAGTGTAGGCAAGGACCGCGGCGCAGAGCCCACCGGTGATGAGGCCACCAAGGTGCGCCTGCCAGGCAATCTGTGGGATGAGGAAGCCGATGACACCGTTGATGGCAATCAGGACCCACAATTGGCGGGTGTCGCCGCCGCGCTGCCGCTGGATCAGCAGCATGGCACCGAAGAGTCCAAAGATTGCTCCAGACGCGCCCACCACTCCGTAAAGCTGCTGCCCTGGAGCGTAAAGCGGCGTCAGCAGGAGGTAACCCACAGAGCCGCCTACCGCTGAAACCAGGAAGAGGGCCAGGAACCGGATACGTCCCAGGATGGGTTCCAGCGCTTGGCCGAAAATCCACAGGGTGTACATGTTGAGCACAATGTGGAGCAGGCTATCGGGTGAGTGCAGGAACGCGGAGGTGAGCATCCGCCACGGTTCAAACGCGCCCCACCGGGGCTCAGCGTAGATGTTGGCAAAGGCCAGGCTCTTGTAGACGCCCTCGTTGGGGACGACAAACTGGAGGACCTGAAGGAGTGCACAAAGGCCGATGATGGCAAACGTCACCAATGGCCTGCCAGTGGCAACGGCTCCGCCATGGACGGTCCGCACCTCCGGCGTCGTGCGTTTTGTTTCGTTGACGCAGTCCACGCATTGGAATCCGACGGCGGCCGCCCGCTGGCAGTCCGGGCATGCCGGTCGTCCGCAGCGCTGGCAGCGCACATAGGACGGCCGGTCCGGGTGCCGGGGGCAGACCGGAATCTGGGCGGACGGCTCGACCGACGGAATTCCGTAACTCATGGTTGGGGCGTTACAGCTGTTCGATGTCGATGCTGTTGATGGTGACGTCCTCTACGGGGCGGTCGCCCATGCCGGTGCGCACACCCTCGATGGCATCCACGACCTTCCTGGATTCCTCGTCCGCCACTTCACCGAAGATGGTGTGCTTGCCCTGGAGCCAGTCCGTGGGAATCGTGGTAATGAAGAACTGTGAACCGTTGGTGCCCTTGCCCATCTGGATGCCCGCATTGGCCATCGCGAGCTTGTAGGGCTGGTTGAAGCTCAGTTCCGGGTGGATTTCGTCATCGAAGCGGTAACCGGGGCCGCCGGTTCCACGGCCCAGGGGATCTCCGGCCTGGATCATGAAGTCCTTGATGATGCGGTGGAAGATGGTTCCGTTGTAAAGCGGGGTGCCGGTCTTGTCCTCGCCGGTTTCCGGGTGGGTCCACGCCTGCTCGCCGGTGGAAAGGCCAACGAAGTTCTTGACCGTCTTGGGCGCGTGGTTGCCGAAGAGATTAACCACGATGTCGCCGAGGCTGGTGTGAATGGTTGCTTTTGCAGTTGCGATGGCAGTCATAGGCCCCATTCTCCCATGCCCTTTATGGGCTGCTGCGGCTGCGGGCGCAGTTCCGCGCTGGGTGAAATCCCCCTAAAATCCGCGGAGTGAATAGCCCGTGGTGATCTGGGCACGTAGGCTAACGACAGAACCGTCACATTAATCGGGAGGTAGTTGTGAAGAAATCGGATCGTATTGCCCGTGACCTTGAGCAGTCGGTCACCACTGCGGTGGAAAGTGCCAAGGATTGGGCGGCTCCCCGGGTGGAAGCGGCTGTGGACTGGGCTGTTCCCCGTCTCCAGCAGGGCCTGGATACAGCGTCTCCCAAGATCCAGGAAGGCCTGAAGACGGCTGCACACAGCCTCGCCGACGGTGTTGCCACCGTGACGCCCCGGATCCAGGATGGCCTGGCCCAACTGGCCCCCAAGATCAACGACGTCGTCGAGGGCGCGTCACCCAAGCTCCATGACGCCCTGGACAAGGCCACTCCCGTTGTCCTCAATGCCCGCGACCGGGTTGTGGTGGAGTACCTGCCCAAGCTCTCGGACCAGATCGGCGTGGCTTCGGATGCTGTGCACCGCACCTTGGAAAGCACCCCGGCACGGGTGGATGCCGTAGCCCAGAAGCTGGGCGATGTGGGAATCATCCACGCGATCCAGGAACAGGCCCAGGCAACCGGCAGCCAACTGAAGGCGGCCGCAGCCGGAGCCAGCCGGGCGGTGGATGTCCAGCTCGCGCAGCCGGAGAAGCCGAAGAAGCGCGGCTGGCTGGTTTTCGGGGTTGTGGCTGCTGCCGTGGCCGCGGGTGTCGCTGCGTGGAAGGCGTCCAAGCCGGTGGAGGACCCCTGGAAGACTCCCTCGCCGGTCACGCCAACTCCGGCTCCGGCCACCACCGTCAGCGATGTTAAGGAAAACACGGCTGACGCTGCTGGCAACGCTGCCTCGGCTGCCGGATCTGCTGCCACTGCAGTTGCAGAGAAGGCCGGCGACGTGGCGGAGACTGTCAAGGAAAAGTCGGAGGACGCCGCGGATAAGGCCAAGCACGTAGCCGATGATGCCGCAGAAAGTGCAAAGAACGCCGCCAACGACGCCAAGAAGGCTACCGAGGAAGGCTAGGGCAGCAGTAAGGCTCGCTTTCCTGCCGCACCGGAAGGGGCTCCGTTTCACGGGGCCCCTTTTGCGTGCCCGGGAAAGCACCCTCCCGGCACGGCTTTGACAGGGCGCAAAGCGGCCCGCAGAGGGGATTCCCAGGCAAGGCAGTGCTGCGGCCGGATGCTAGATTTGTAGTGATGTCAGCCGATCGATCCTCTGGGGATGCCGTGAACGACGCAGCCGTACAGCTCCGCGTGTCCATTGTCATCCCGGCGTACAACGAGGAGAGCGTGATCAGGCAGTGCCTCATAGCTGCCATCTACCAGTCTGTCCCCGCCCACGAGATCATCGTGGTGGACAACCTTTCGAAAGACCGGACCGCTGACATTGTCCGCCAGATGCAGCTCGAGTATCCGGAAAGCCCCATTATCCTGCTAAGCCAGGACCAGGAACAGGGACTTATCCCCACCCGTAACTTCGGGCTGGACAGCGCCACTGGGGACATCCTGGGGCGGATTGACGCAGACTCCATCGTGGAACCCGACTGGGTGGAGCAGGTGCAGAAGGCCTTCGCGGACCAGACCGTCCAGGCTGCCACCGGCCCTGTGGTGTACTACGACATGCCGATGCGCCGCTTTGGGCTCAAGGCGGACGACAAGATGCGCCAGCTCATGCTCAAGCTGGCCAAGCACCAGTACCACTTCCTGTTCGGCTCCAACATGGCCCTGCGTGCCAGTGCGTGGGAGACCATCCGCTCCGAGACCTGCCGGGACGAGAAGGACGAGATGCACGAGGACATCGATTTGTCCCTGCACCTTGCCGACCATGAGCTTCCCGTCCGGTACTGGCCGCAGATGGTTTCCGGGATGTCCGCACGGCGGCTGGAGGATTCACCGCGGGACTACCGCTACTACGTCACCCGGTTTGACCGGACGTACAAGGCCCACAACGTCAGGAAGATGGCGCTGAAGGCCCCAATGGTGGTCTTCTTCTCGGTGTATTTCCCGGCCAAGCTCCTACGGGCCATCCACACCGTCAATACGGCCCAGCCTGTGCGGCGCGGCGGCCAGTAGCTCAGTCCGTTCCAAGTTCCGCCAGGGGACGGCCCGACGGCGGATCCTCCCCGGGCAGCGCTGGCCCGCTTCCAGCCCTCCCGGACCTTTTGGCCGCATTCCGCTGGCCCAGGACAACAACGGCGAGTCCCGCCAGGATCAGCCCAAGCCCCGCGTAAGTGCCCGCCGGCAGGGTCTCGTGCAGGAACACAGCCGCCAGCAGCGCTGCGCCAGGGATCTCCAGGAGGATGATCATGGAGACGATGAGCGGGCTCATGGTGGCCAGCAGGTGGTTGAACGCGGTGTGGCCTACCAGTTGCGCGCACACAGTGATCGCTGCGATGCCCAGCCATCCTAAAGGTTCGAACCCCGACAGGGGCTGGCCGCTGACAAGGGCGAGCACAGCCACAATGGCGGCACACATCCCATAGCAGAGCGTGGTGTAGGTCCCGGTGGTCATGCTTTGCCGTGCTTTGCCCCCGGCCAGGGTGTAAAGGCCTGCCAGGGCACCGCCGGCCACCGCCAGCAGGTCTCCTGTCAGGGCATGCGGGGAGGATCCGAGGTCGAAACCGGTGATGGCCACAACGCCGCCGAAGGCGATGCCCAGGCCGGCCAGCACCTGCCAGCGGTGGCGGATGCCCCGAAAAAGCTGGAAGACAGCAATCCAGGCCGACTGAAGGCAAACGAGGGCTGTGGCGGCAGCCACGGAGGTGAGCTGGAGCGAGGTGATGAAGCAGGCAAAGTGCAGTGCAAGGGCGACGGCGGCCAGCAGGGACCAGCGGAACTCACCGCGGGTAACCCTGCCGAACTGGCGGGGCTCCCGGACCAGGGTGGGGGTGGCCATCACGGCCGCACCGATGGCGTTGCGCCAGAAGGCAATGGCCAGGGCGCTGACGCTCGTGGCGCCAAGCGTGGCCGCAATCAGGGGTCCGGATGAGGCCACGCCCAGCACGCCCAGGGCCGCGAAGAAGAAGTTCATTGCACACCCTTGATGCTGGTCCGCCGGCGGAGATGGAAAGCGAAAAGTCCCGGCCAGCGCTGACGCTGACCGGGACTTTCTTATGGTGGAGGCACGGGGACTCGAACCCCGAACCCCCTGCTTGCAAAGCAGGTGCGCTACCAATTGCGCCATGCCCCCATAAGAAGCAACCCGTCCATCATACCCTAGAAGCGTCAGAGCCTCTGACCGCTTCCGGACTGGGTTTCCGGGCTAGTCCACCGTATCGGTTGACTTGCTCCAGACTGTCTTCCGGGCTTCGGATTCCTGTGCTTTCCGGTAGACCAGGAAACCTGCGATTGCCGCTGCCAATACAAGCAACTTCTTCACATGCTCCCCGTTCCGGCCAGGTCGCGGACTGATCCGGACCAAACCTCCGTTTGAAACCTGCACAGGTTCCGTGGGCGTACCAGGACTTGAACCTGGGACCTCTTCGTTATCAGCGAAGCGCTCTAACCGCCTGAGCTATACGCCCCGATGCCTCATCGGGCCGAGATATGACTGTACAGCACACCCCGGCCCGATCTCAAATCGGGCTGTTTCCGCCGGTTTGGGCCACCGGAAACGTCTTCCTAATCGTCAGTGAGGGTAACGCCGATGCCGCCCACCAGGGTGGCAGAGATGTTGTAAAGGACAGCGGAGAGCATGGAGAGCGCCGTCAGCAGGACGACGTTGACCACGGCAATAATGGTGGCGAACGAGGCAACCTGTCCCAGCGAGGCCACCTTCTTCAATTCGAAGCCGCCGCTTTCAGAGCCTGCCAGCGTACCGAGCAGGCTGTCCACCTGGTCGAAGATCCCGGTCAGGTCCAGGACGGTCCAGAGGACAATAGCGGCCACCACGGTCACGATTCCCAGGGCCACGGAGAGCAGGAACGACATCTTCAGGACGGACCAGGGGTCCACCTTGCTGATCAGCAGCCGGGCCCGGCGGACCTTGGCCTTCGGCGCCGGCTTGACCAGCCCCGGCGTTCCCTGGCCGGAGGCCCCCTGCGCAGGACGCTGTCCTGCCGGTCCCGGGCGCTGCCCCTGCTGGCCCTGGAAGGGACGCTGGCCGGGTTGCACGGGCCGGTCGCCCTGCTGCGGGCGCTGGCCCGGGGCAGCAGGGCGCTGGCCTGGAGCCCCGGCTGGGGCTGCGGGTCGCTGCTGCGGACGTACGGGGGCGTTCACGCGGGGCGCCGCTGAAGGCCGGTTCCCGTCGGGAACAGTACTGTTCGGCTTGGGAAATGAGTCGGAATTACTCACTCGTTACCTCCGTGTTGTCTTCGTTCGGCTCAGCGTCGCCCGAGGCGTCCTC
>DATIMT010000102.1:0-2053 GCA_035475035.1 Arthrobacter sp. | reverse complement strand
AAGGACTGCGCCTCCAAAAGTGGTCCTGGGACGGGCCCGTCGGCGGCATTTGAGCCTCGCAGCAGCGTGCCGCCCGTCGGCGCCCTTACGACTGCCCCCCTCGACTGGGCACCTGCAGGCCGGTACTGTTCCCCCATCCGTTCCGGACACTTCTTGGAGGCAATGGTGCTTAAAGGAATCAGCAGGATGACAGGTGCCCTGGCGGGTCTGGTGCTTTCGCTGGGCATGATCGCACCGCCGGTGACGGCAGTGGCCGCGCAGGGCTACGACCTCAATACAGCCTCCAGCCTTCAGGTGGTGGTCAACAAGCACCGGCAGCTGAACCCGACCGGGTATGTGCCGGGGCCCCTGGTCGCGGTCCAAGGAGAACGTTTGCGGGTGCAGGCCGCGGACGCCTACAAGCGGTTTGCCAAAGCCGCCAAGGCGGCCGGCGTCAATATCCTGCCGATCAGCGGCTACCGCTCGTTCAGCCAGCAGACCAGCCTCTATGACAGCTACGTGCGCCAGTACGGACAGGCGACGGCGGACACCCTTGCCGCCAGGCCCGGCTACAGCGAACACCAGACCGGCCTGGCAATGGACATCGGCAATGCCAGCGGAACCTGTGCCCTGCAGGCCTGCTTCGCAAATACCCCCGCCGGGAAGTGGGCGGCAGCGCACGGCTGGGAGTACGGATTCATCATCAGATATCCGGCCGGGGCCGAGGCCACCACCGGCTACACCTACGAGCCATGGCACCTGCGTTACGTCGGACCGGCCATCGCCCTGGATATGAACAGCAATGGCATTGCCACCCTTGAGAACTACTTCGGTCTGGAAAAGGCACCGGACTATCTCCGATGACCAAAAATCTTTTTTCGCCGGTTGTCGAAAAAAGATGACACCGGCGCCCGGCGCCGCTACCCTGAAAGGACTGTGTCCCATGCCACAGTGCTTGAAATAAGGCAGTTCCAGAAATACGACGGCGTCAGGATCTTCTATGACCGCAGTTGCAGCCCGCCCGTCCCTCAGTCCGGCCGGACAGGAGGTCAGCACCAGCACGGCGGACTCCTTCGACCACTGGAAGCACCTCGTGGCGGAGTCCTTCGTCCCCCTGGCCGCCTCCAGCACGAATGTGGACAACTTCCGCGGCCGCATGCGGGCCCGCCGGCTGGACCGCGTGGCGGTTGTCGAAGTGTCCTCCACGAGCCATGAGGTCCACCGCACACCGGCGCTGATCGCGCAATCCAACCAGCGCTACTTCAAGCTCAACCTCCAGCTTCAGGGCACCGGGCTCCTCATCCAGGACAACCGGGAAGCCCTCCTGCGCCCGGGCGACCTCTCCATTTACGACACGAGCCGCCCCTACACGCTTGCCTTCGAGGGCGACGCGCGGCTCATGGTGATGATGTTTCCCTCGGATGCACTGTCCCTGCCGCCGGACTGCATCGCGCAGCTTTCCGCCATGCGGATGTCCGCGGACGGAGGCCTCGCCGCGATCGTCGGGCCGTTCATCGCCCACCTCGCGGAGAATCTGGACGCGCTCAGCGGCCCCAGCGGATCCCGCCTGGCCACAAATGCCCTGGATCTTGTGTCCACGATGCTGCATTCGGAACTCGACATGTCCCCGGACCGGATGCGCCCGCAGGCCCTTCTGGCGGCATCCGTCCGCGAATACATCGACGCCAACCTGGCCGATCCGCTGCTCTCGCCCGCTTCCATCGCAGCGGCGCATTTCATCTCCACGCGGCACTTGCACAACGTCTTCCATGAATCCGGCACCACCGTGGCGAGCTGGATCCGGACCCAGCGGCTGGAAGGCGCGCGCCGCGAGCTGCGGGATCCGCTGCTGGCGGCCATGCCGGTGGGAGCCGTGGCCGGACGCTGGGGCTTCGTGGACGCTGCGCACTTCAGCCGCTCCTTCCGCGATGCGTTCGGCGAATCCCCCACCGACTGGCGGCGGGGCGCCTGAGCGTGACCTGCACCTGACAGCGCCCCCAGCCTGGGCGTCCAAGTCGGATGCACGTGTGGACGCATAAGGCTCGGAAGCAGAAGGGCGGTGCCGGACTTGTCC
>DATIMT010000101.1:0-10981 GCA_035475035.1 Arthrobacter sp. | reverse complement strand
GCACCTTCCCTTTGCCGTCAGGACGGGCCGAGTGGAGCCAGGCTACTCCGGCCGGCCGCCGTGGATGTTGGGCGGAGTCTTCTGCTCCCCGGCCGGTTCGTGTTCCTCGATGTACTCGTCCACGGCGTCGGTGCCGTAGGCCTGTGCCTGGCGCTTGGCGGACAGGCCGCGCAGGACCTCGATGCCGATGGGTATCACCGAGACCAGCACGATGGCGATGAAGATAATGTCCAGGTTGTCCCGGACCCACGGGACCTTGTCGCCCAGCAGGTAACCGAGCAGCGTCACGCCGCCGCCCCACAGGAACGCACCGATGACGTTGTAGATGAAGAACTTCTTCCGGCTCATCTGCGCGACGCCAACGATCACGGGGACAAAGGTGCGGATGATGGGGACAAAGCGGGCCAGGATCAGGGCCTTGCCGCCGTGCTTGTCAAAGAAGGCATGCGCATTTTCGACATTCTCGCGTTTGAAGAGCCGGGAATTGGGCTTGTTGAAAATGGCGGGTCCGGCCTTGGAACCGATGAGGTAGCCGGTTTGGTTGCCGATGATGGCCGAGACCACGATCAGCAGGGCCAAAAGCCAGATGTTGAACTTGATGGTGTCCGTGGCCACCAGCAAACCAGCGGTGAACAGCATGGAGTCTCCGGGGAGGAAGAACCCCACCAGCAGTCCGGTTTCGGCGAAGATGATTCCGCACACCAGCAGGACCACCCAGGGGGCGAGCGCCGGATCGGCCAGGAAGACCTGGGGGTTCAGCCAATCGGGCAGGAACGAAGCCATTTTCGGCTGGACCGGTCCCGCGCCGCCCAGCATGGACACAGCGAGGTCATTCATCACAGGGAAGTTCACCCCTCAAGGGTACTTGACCGGCCTGTGCCTCCCAGGTTGGGACGTTCGCGGCGGTAAGGTAGGGGCCGTGGCTTTGGACTTTACGGCGATCGACTTCGAAACTGCCAACGGCTTCCGCGGCTCTCCATGCTCTGTGGGGCTGACGAAGGTGAGGGGCGGGAAGATCGTTGCAGAAGCTTCCTGGCTGATGCGCCCGCCGCCCGGTTACGACCACTTTGACTACCACAACGTCCGAATCCACGGCATCACCGCCGCGGACGTTGCCGGCACACCCCGCTTCGGCGAACTTTTCCCGGAAATCGGCGCCTTCATCGGCGACGACGTGCTGGCAGCCCACAACGCGGCATTCGACCTCGGAGTGATCCGCTCGGCACTGGAGGTTTCGGGGCTGCCCGGGCCTGCCTACGACTACGTCTGTACCGTCATGCTGTCCCGGCGCTGCTACTCGCTCGTCTCCAATTCCCTTCCCTTCGCCGCGGAGGAAGCAGGGGTGCCGCTGGTCAACCACCACGACGCCACGGAGGATGCCCGCGCCTGCGCCGGCATCCTCATCGATATCGCCCGGCGCAACGGTGCAAACAGCATCGCCGAACTCTACCTCTCCCTGGGCCTGGCCATGCCGCGCCAGCACGCTTTCGATCCTGCCTCCGGAGATCTGTCAAAACCCAGTTTGGCGGCCATGGCAGGTGCATCCGGCAACGGGGCCGCGCTGGTCCGCAGGTTCCAGTCCGGGTGGCCGGAGGAAGGCCTCAACCCGGAACCCAACATGGACGCCGAGCCCGGCCATCCCCTGTACGCCCAGACGGTGGTGTTTACCGGGCAGCTGTCCATCGACCGCCCGGAAGCGAAGCTGCGCTCGGCGAGGTACGGCGCCCGGACGGAAAGCCGGGTCACCGGCCGTACCACCGTCCTGGTGGTGGGGGACGGGTTCGTCGCCTCGGACCTGCGCTCCGGGCGGCTTACCGGCAAGGCACGCCGTGTCCTGGAACTTCACGAGCGGGGCCAGGCCATCGAAGTGCTGTCCGAAGGTGAGTTCCTGCAGATGGTGGGAGGCGGGGACGTGCAGCAGGCCCCGCACGCCCGGGCCGGGGAGAGCCGGGGCGCCTTCGCGCCTGCCGTCAGCGCCTGACCCGGGCCGAAGGCGTGGGGCCGGCAGTCATGCTGCGCAATAAACCTTGGCCGCCCCGGCGCTGGGCTCCTACCCTGACGTCATGGCCCCGCTGTTCGCTTTCCCCAATCCCGTAAACGAGTACGCTGCCCGTGTCACGGCCGCGCTCGTGGTGCTGCTCGCCGTCGTCACCGCCGTGGCAGCTTCCGGGTGGGGGCTGCTGGCCATTGCCGTCGGGTTCTGGCTGCGGCTGCTCTTTGGCCCGCGGATCTCACCCCTCGCGTTGCTTTCGGTGAAGTTCATCACCCCGCGGCTGGGAAAGGTGAAGCTGGTTCCGGGGCCGCCCAAGCGCTTTGCCCAGGGGATCGGTGCCGCCGTATCCACCGCCGCCCTGCTCCTGTTCGCCGCAGGTGCGGGACCGGCAGCGTGGACGCTGCTGGGAATCCTTGTGGTCGCGGCGTCGCTGGAGGCGTTCGCCGGGTTTTGCCTGGGCTGCACGATTTTCGGCTTCCTGCAGCGCCGCGGGCTGATCCCCGAGGACGTGTGCGAGGCCTGCAACAACATCAGCCTTCGCCGGTCGTAACCTTGACCAGCTGATCGGCCATGCCGCGGATCACCTCCGGCGCTTCCAGACACTCCAGCCATGGCCCCGGCAGGCAGTCCTGACCGTACGCGGCTCCCAGGATGTTTCCCGCCAACGAGCCCGTGGTATCGCTGGCGCCGCTGTGATTCACGGCCAGCGCCACGGCGTCCCGGAAATGCCGGGCCGGCTGCGGGTCTCCACCGTCACCGGGCACAGTGGCAAGGACGGCATAAAGGGCGACGGCGAGTGCCTCCGCTGCCACCCACCCTTCGCCGAGCACCTGGACCAGTTCCTCCGGGGCAACGGCGTTCTTTTCCGCGAGACGGAGGGCCGCCTCAAGACGTTCCGGAAGTTCCGGCGCCACGTGCGGGAGGGTGGCCGCATGGGCGGTCACAGCAGCAGCGGCATCCGCCAGCGCCTCGCCGGAGACCAGCTTATGGATCAGCAGACTGAAGATTCCTGCACTCTGGTGGGCAGCCGGGTGTCCGTGCGTCAGTGCGGCGGCGTCGGAACTTAACTTATATACGGCGTCGGGCGTGATGTGCGGAACCAGCCCGAACGGCGCCGAACGCATCACCGTGCCCCTGCCTTTTGCCTCCGGGTTAACAGGGCGCACGGACGTGCCCATTTCGCCCGTGGCGAGCCCGGTGATGCAGTACTTCTCGGGATGCCGGCGCTGCCGGAGCACCTCGTTGCCGTCGATCCAGCGCGGCTGGGGTGCCGGTGCGGAGGGGCCGGCGTCTTCGCCCTGGGTGCCCAGCCAGCGCAGGTAGGCCAGCCAAAGACACGCATTCACGTCCGCACCCACCCCGGAGTTTGCCCACTCCAGCGCTTCCACCAGTCCGTCCACGGTGTACAGGGTCAGTTGCGTGTCGTCGGAAAAGTGCAGGGGGCTGGAAAATCCTTCGAACCCGGTCAGGCCCTCTGCCCCGAAGCGTTGGCGGATCGCGCCGATGGAGTCGGCCGCCACGGTGTAGCCCAGTGCATCTCCGAGCGCGCCGCCCAGCAGGGCGCCGTGGATACGGGATTTGAGGGAGGGCGCAGGAAGGCCGTGGTCAGTGCTCATGGAGTAAATTTACCGTCCGCAGTCCACTCCCTGGCCCCGTGCCGCCCGTTCCAGCAGGGCACCGCAGCCAGCTGCCGTCCAGCAAACGCACAGCCTGGGATGGAATACTGCACGGGTTGCCCGGCGCCGGCAATTGCCGGACGGTTGAGCCCCGGAACCGGAAACTCGGCCGGAAGCCATACGCACCAGGCCCCCAAGAAGCAAAGGTCCCATCATGAGCACCCCTGTCCCTGCCCGTGACGCACTGCAGCCCGGCACGGCTTCCGCCCCGGGCGGCCTGTTTCCCCGCCTGGCGGCAGAGGCCTTCGGCAGCCTCTTCCTGGCGGTGGCCGGGCTGGGCGTGCCCCTGTTCAGCATCCCGCAGTCCAGCCCTGTGCCCTCCGCCCTCGCTGCCGGCCTCGCCATTACCGCAGCCATGCTCGCCTTCGGACATATCTCCGGCGGCCACTTCAACCCCGCCATCACCCTGGGACACCTGCTGGCCGGGCGGATCCGTGCCGGTGCCGCCGCAGCGTACGCCGCCGCACAGGTGGTCGGAGCCCTGGTGGGCGCCCTGGCCCTGTTCGGGATCCTGCGGACCCTGCCCAGCATCCAGGACAGCCGTACTGCCTTCGATACCGTGACCGCGGGCTTCGGCGAACACTCCATCATCCAGGCGCCCCTCTCCGCCGTCGTGCTCCTGGAACTGGTGGGAGCTGCGATCATCGTGGCTGTCTTCCTTGGCGCCGGCCGCGCAGGGGGCAGCCGTACCGTGGCGCCCGTTGCCGTGGGCCTGTCCTTCGCGGCCCTCCTGCAGGTGGGCCAGTCGGTGGGAAACCTGCCGTTCAACCCCGCCCGTGCCGTCGCTTCCGCCGTTTTCAGCTCCGGCTGGGCCGTGGAGCAGTTGTGGGTCTTCCTGGTGGCCCCCCTTGCCGGCGCTGCCATCGCGGGACTGGTGTTCCGGATCGCCGCAGTGGCGGAATCGGCTCCGCCCGTTGAGGACGGCGAGGCGTCCGACGGCGGCAGGTCCGGCAGGGAGGCAGCGGACGGGCACGACGTGGACGAGGATTCAACCGAGGCTGACGATGAGGCCCTGGAGAGTGCCGGCAAGGACGACGTTGTGCCCGCTCCAGTTGCCCAGCAGGAGAAGGCCGGCCACGTCAGCGAGGCCCAGGAATTTTTCGACGGCAAACGGTCCTGAACATGGCCGGCCGCGGCGTGTTCTGTGACTGTCAGTGGTTGCCGATAGCTTAGGAATATGCGGTTACTTCACACCTCGGACTGGCATTTGGGCCGTTCCTTCCATGGCGTTGGCATGCTGGACGCCCAGCGCGCCTTCGTTGACCAATTGGTCACAGCGGTCCAGCGGGACAGCGTGGACGTTGTCCTGATTGCCGGCGACGTCTATGACCGGGCGCTTCCGGGCGTGGATGTGGTCCACCTGCTCGATGACGCACTGGTCCGATTGACTGCAGCCGGCGCAAAAGTGTTCCTCACCAGCGGGAACCACGACTCCGCCATCCGCTTGGGTTTCGCCTCCCGGCTACTCGAGCGCGGGGGAGTCCACCTGCGCACCAGGGTGGAGGAGCTGCACCACCCGCTGCTGCTGCCCCTGGGAACGGACGCCGGCGGAAAGGACGCTGTACTGGCGCTTTACGGCATTCCTTGGCTTGAGCCGCGGCTGGTTGCCGAACAGTTGGGGGCGGAAACCGCGAGCCACTTCGAGGTCACCCGCGCCGCAACCGCCCTGATCCGGGAGGACATTGCCCGGCGCGCAGCGTCCGCCACCGTGCACTCGGTGGTCCTGGCCCACACCTTCGCCAGTGGCGGCATCAGCTCGGACAGCGAGCGGGACCTAAGCATCGGTGGCGTGGGCGCTGTGCCCCTGGACCTGTTCGACGGTTTCAGCTACACCGCACTGGGCCACCTGCACGGGCGGCAACAGCTGTCCGGATCCGTCAGGTATTCGGGTTCCCCGCTGGCCTATTCCTTCTCCGAAGCCACCCACCAGAAGGGCGCCTGGCTGGTGGACATCGGTCCCGAGGGAGTCACCTCCGTGGCGGAGGTCCTCTGGGAGGCCCCGCGTTCCCTGGCCGTGCTCCGCGGAAACCTGGAGGATCTCCTGGCAGAGCCCGGACATGCCTGGGCTGAAGCCGCCTATTGCCAGATCACCCTGACGGACGCCCAGCGTCCTGCCCGTGCCATGGAGCGGCTCCGGGCCAGGTTCCCGGACACGCTGGTCCTGGCATTCGATCCGCAGGGCGCCTCTGCCGCCGCACAGGCCAGCTACAGCAGCAGGCTTGCGGGCGCACCGGATGACCTCGCCCTGTGCTGCGGATTCCTGGAACACGTACGGGGACGGGACGCGGATCCGGCCGAGAAGTCCGCGCTCGCTGGCGCGCTGGAAAATGTCAGGGTTTTGGAGGGGTCCCGATGAGAATCCACCATCTGCGCATCTCCGCCTTCGGTCCGTTCGCCGGAACCGAGGACATCGACTTTGACCGCCTCAGCGCCCATGGCCTGTTCCTCCTGAACGGGCCCACCGGCGCCGGCAAGACCAGCGTGCTGGATGCCATCTGCTTTGCCCTGTACGGATCAGTCCCCGGTGCCCGGCAGGACGGCAAGCGGCTTCGCAGCGATCACGCCGAACCAGGGCAGGAACCTGCTGTCACCTGTGAGTTTTCCGCCCAGGGGCGCCGCTTTGAGGTGACACGCTCACCGGCGTGGGACAAGCCCAGTGCCCGGGGGAAAAACGGTTTCACCGTCCAACAGGCCAAGACGCTGCTCCGCGAACGGGTCGGCGGCGCATGGGTGGAGAAGTCCGCCCGCAACGACGAGGCCGGCGCGGAAATCATGGCCCTGCTGGGAATGGACCGCGAACAGTTCACCCGGGTGGTGATGCTGCCGCAGGGTGATTTCGCTGCCTTCCTCCGCTCCAAGGCTGCAGACCGGCTGGACCTGCTGCAGAAACTCTTCGGCACGCAGCGTTTCGAGGCCCTGGAACAGGAACTGTCCCGGCAGGCCGCCGCTGCCAGGGAGGACGTCGCGGTCCTGTCCGGGCAACTCGGAGTCCTGGCCTCGCGTGCCGAAACCGAGGCCGCCCCGCTCCAGCTTCCGGACGACGGAGCCCCGGCGGCGGACGATGTCCCCGCCCGCCTTGAATGGTTGCAGGCTTCCGTTGCCGGGCGCCTGGCCGAACTGGCCCAGCGCGCCGCCACCGCGGCGGTGCTCAGCCAGGACCGCCGCAGTGATGTGGAGCGGGAGGCCGCACGGCACGAGCGGCACCGGAAACTCCAGGCAGCCACCGCACGGCGGACGGCCGTGGAAGACGGTGCTGCCCGGCAGGAAGAACTCTCCGCCCGGCTCGCCCGGCACCGCCAGGCTGAGGTTCTCCAGGGACAACTGCAGGCCGTGGACGCTGCCGCCGCCAAGGTCCACAGCGCCGCAGCTGCGGCCGAATCCGCAACGACGTTGCTCCGCCTGGCCGCCGATGACGACGGTGAACTGGCCCAGCTTGGCCTGGGAACGGCGGAGGGGGCTGCTGCCCTTCCCGCTGCGGGTGCCGCCGCCGCGGCCGGTGACGCTGCCGGAGGAAGCGTGCCTGGCGCTGCGGAGGAACTGGGCCGCTTGCGGTCACTGCTGGCCGTCGTCGAGGCACGGCTGCCGGACGAGGACAGGCTCCAGGACCTGCGTAAGCGGCACCACGGGCTGGCCGCCAGGCAGGACGAGCTCCAGCTGGCCGTGGCGACGCTGGGCCACCGCACAGCCCATCTGCTGGCGGAACGGCAAGAGCTTGCCAACGGCATGGACCAGTTGGAATCCCGATCCATCGAGGCGGCACTGCGCCGCAAGGAGGCCGCCGCGGCCTCGGAACTGCTGGACGTCGTCCGGCGCTACGGGACTGCCGCGAAGACCAGGGACCAGGTCAGGATCCGCCACGAAGCTTCGCGGGAATACCTCTTGGAGGCGAAAAGCGGCTGGCTGGACCTGCGGGAGCAACGGCTGGCCAATGCCGCGTCCGAGCTGGCGGCGAAGCTGGTAGCCGGGGAACCCTGCCCCGTCTGCGGAAGCGGTGAGCATCCGGGCCCCGCCGGCGCGGGCACCGGCGGTCCGGCTCTGGCCCAGGATGAGGAGGAGGCCCACCGCGCCTACGAGGCCGCAGAGGCTGCCCATGGCCTGGTTGCCACTGATCTTGCCGAGGCGGAGCAGGCCCTGGCCGTCCTCGCCGGACAGGGCGGTACCACTCCAGTGGAGGATGCACGCGCGGGGGCGGATGCAGCACTCGCTGCAGCAGCGGAGGCCGAGCAGGCCGCGGCGGAGCTGCAGGACAGGCGGCAACGGCTGGAAGCACTGGATGCCGGCATCGGGCAGGCCCGGGCCACCCTGTCAGAAACGGAGGCAGAGCTGTCCCAAACGGCGGTGTCCCTTTCCGACGTGGCCGAACAGGCCGCTTCCCTCGACAAGGCACTTGCAGGCCTGCGGGGAAACCACCGCACCCTGAACCGCCGGCTGCGGGCACTCGGGGACGCCGTAGCGGTCCTGGACAAGGCGGTCGAAGCGCAGGCACGGCTGGATGCAGCGCGTTTGCGGTCCGCCGAAGCCCGGGAACACCTGGAACTGGCCCTTCCCGGTGCAGGCTTTGCCACGGCTGAGGACGTCCGCGGCCAGCTCCTGGGATCCGCTGAAGTGGCAGCCCTGGAAGCGGCGATGCGCGCTGCCCAGGATGAAGCCGCCCGAGTAGCCGGCCTGTTCGAGTCCGAGGACATTGTGCTCGCCCTGGCGGAAGCCGGCGAAGGCTTCCTGGCGGACGAGGAACGGCTGGCGGCACTGCGCCTCGAGGCGGCAGCTGCCCAGGACGATGCGCGGGAAGCCGATCTGGCTGCCGGCCTGGCCGGCCGCTGCCTGGCATCCCTGAGGTCGATCGCGGCTGAATACGAGGATCTGGTCCGCATGTCCCGGGAGCCGGCTGAACGCGCACGGATGCTTGCCGGATTGGCAGATGCCGCAGCCGGCCGGGGCGAGAACACGTACCGGATGAGCCTGAACAGTTACGTCCTGGCGGCACGTCTGGAGCAGGTGGCCCTCGCCGCGTCCGAACGCCTGGTGGCCATGAGTGACGGCCGCTACCTGCTCCAGCACACCGACGCCAAGGCGGCCCGGGGCGCCAAGTCAGGGCTGGGACTTGAAGTGGTGGACCAGTGGACGGGCTTCCGCCGCGACACCTCCACCCTCTCCGGCGGCGAGTCCTTCATGGCTTCGCTCTCCCTGGCCCTGGGGCTCGCAGACGTGGTCCAGCAGGAGGCTGGAGGCGTGGAAATCGAGACCCTGTTCGTTGATGAGGGCTTCGGGAGCCTGGACGAACAATCCCTGGAGCAGGTCATGGACGCCCTTGAAGGACTCCGGGACGGTGGCAGGGTGGTGGGGCTGGTCAGCCATGTTGCCGAGATGAAACAGCGGATCGGGACCCAGTTGCAGGTCCTTAAGAGCCGGGATGGCTCCACGTTGCGGATCTCGGAAAGCCTGGATGCCCTCGTCTGATCCGGCCGATATACTGAAGGGCGTTACCGGGTTGAGCGCATCGGGAGGAGGGACGATGCGCACCTACTGAACGAGCCCGGAATTGACACCACAACCTCCTTCAACCACCCGCAACACTCCCTCCCTTGCCGCTACAGGGCAGGAAAGCCCCGGCCCGGCCTCCATCGAACTGGCAGCGAGGGGACGCTTTTCCCGACTGCCGCAACTCGCCGGCCGCAGCTTCATTCCGCTGGGACTTTTCGCCCGGCTTCCCCTGGCCATGTTGACCGTGGGAACACTCACCCTGGTCACGTCCGTCAGTGGTTCCTTTGCCGCGGGCGGGACCGCGGCAGGCGCGGTGGGCATCGGCTCTGCCTTGGGAGCACCCGTGCTGGGGTCCCTTGCCGACAGGCGGGGGCAGCGGTCCGTCCTGCTGCTGTCCGCTGTGCTCAACACCATGGCGGTGCTGGCCCTGGTCCTCGCCGCCGGCGCCGCTGCCGCAACGGACGATTTCCCGGTTGCTGTCCTGGCGGCCGCCTTCGCAGCCGGCGCCACATGCCCCCAGGTGGGACCCCTGGCCCGCGTCCGATGGATGTCCCTGACAGCCAACGCGGCCGGCCCGGCGGGTTCACCCGGAAGCGCCGCCCGTGACCTGGACACTGCCCTCTCCTACGAGAGCACGGCCGACGAGGTGACCTTTGTCCTTGGACCGGCTTTGGTGGGAATCCTGGCCAGCCTCGTGGCACCCTGGCTTCCCCTGGCGCTGGCCGCGGCCATGACCATCACGCTGGTCCCCGCCTTCGCCGTGCACCCCACCCACCACGCCGTACCGGCCACGCGGCGCAAGGGAGGCAGGGGAGTCCGGGGAAGCCGGAAGGGCAAGAGCGCCGCGAAGCTGCCGTGGACTGTTGCCCTGCCTGTTCTTGCCATGGTCTGCATGGGGACCTTTTTTGGTTCCACCCAGGCTGCCCTCAGCGCCTTCGCTGCCGGACTCGCGGGCGCGGAAATAGCAGGTCTGCTGTACGCCGTCATGGGCCTGAGTTCCGCGGCCGCGGCCCTCTCGGTTGCCTACTGGCCGCGGGCCGCCGGCCCGGGGCTGCGCTGGGTCCTGTGCGCGGTCCTGATGGCGGCGCTGGCGGTCCTGCTGCTGGTGCCCGCGTCGCTGCCCATGATGGCGTTAGTCCTGCTGGTCCTTGGACTGCCCGTCGGTCCGGTCATGGTCACCGTCTTCGCGGTGGGCGGTACGGTCGCTCCAGCCGGCCGCCTTGGCACCGTCATGACCGCGCTCGCAAGCGGCATTGTCGCCGGAACTGCCATCGGGTCCTCCGTTGGGGGACAGTTGGCCCAGCTTCACGGATCCGCGGCCGCATTCCTTGTCCCGGTCTGTGCGGCGGCAGCGCTGGCGCTGCTTGGGGCGGGAGCCGCCGTCGCACTCCGCCCGCGGGCCTGACGGGCCGCCCCGCAACAGGCCATCCCCCTATTACTACGCCAACTGGCTCTCGATCCTGGCCGCGCTCTCGGCGAGGGCAGCCCCCACCGCTTCCGGGTCATGGGCCGAACGGATGTAGACGACGGCGAGTGCGGCCGGCCGTCCACCGGGCACCCGGACGGGGGCTGCCAGTGAGGAGACCCCGGCAATGACTTCATCATGGCTGGCCGAGTAGCCCTTCCGGCGCGCTTCCGACGCCTCGGGGCGGTAGGGAATACCGGTCTCGAGCCGGTCCCACTCCGCTTCGGAGAGGGCCGACTGGATGGCGATACCCGGCGCGCCTGCGTTGATGGGGTGGCGGGTGCCGGGGTGTTGGGCCACGGTCGCCCCGGAATGCCTGGGTTCAACGGTGACGAGCGTGATGCAGTCATGGTGGTCCCACACGGC
>DATIMT010000100.1:0-22502 GCA_035475035.1 Arthrobacter sp. | reverse complement strand
GGGGACTAGAGTGACTTTCGTGAGCACCTCAGCCGGCTGGGACCATCCCCGCACGTCCTTTTACACCGACCATTACGAGCTGACCATGCTGCAGGCGTCCCTCCATTCAGGGGCCGCGCACCGCAGGTCCGTGTTCGAGGCGTTCGCGCGGCGGCTGCCCGACGGCCGGCGCTATGGCATTGTCGCCGGCACCGGACGCCTCCTGGAAGGCATTGCGAATTTCCGCTTTGGCGAAGCCGAACTGGAGTTCCTGGAGCGTACCAAGGTGGTTAACCAGGAGACGCTGGAGTACCTGGCCAACTACAGATTCTCGGGCGACATCTGGGGCTACGCGGAGGGCGAGGCGTACTTCCCCAACTCCCCCATCCTCATGGTCGAAGCCTCCTTCGCCGAAGCCTGCATGCTGGAGACCTACCTGCTGTCCGTGCTGAACCATGACACCGCCATCGCCTCCGCCGCGTCCCGGATGGTCAGTGCCGCCGGCGGCCGGCCCTGTATCTAGATGGGGTCGCGGCGCACGCATGAGGAGGCCGCTACCGCGTCAGCCCGCGCGGCCATCATTGCCGGCTTTGACAGCACCTCCAACCTTGAAGCGGGCATCCGCTACGGCGTGAAGACCGTAGGCACCGCCGCCCACTCCTTTACGCTGCTGCACGATACCGAGCGGGAGGCGTTCGAAGCCCAGATTGCCTCGCTGGGCGAGGGCACGTCCCTGCTGGTGGATACATACGACGTCGAAAAGGCCGTCCGCGCGGCCGTTGACCTGGCGGGGCCGCGCCTTGGCGCCGTCCGGCTGGACTCCGGCGACCTGGTGGCCCAGGCACAATGGGTGCGCCGGCTGCTGGATGACCTCGGCAACGAACACACCAAGATTGTGGTGACCTCGGACCTGGACGAATATGCCATCGCGGCCCTGCAGTCAGCGCCCGTGGACTCCTACGGCGTGGGAACCTCGCTGGTGACCGGCTCCGGCGCCCCCACCGCCAGCATGGTCTACAAACTGGTCAGCCGCACGGACGACGACGGCAACTTCGTGTCCGTTGCCAAAGCTGCCAAGAACAAGGCGAGCGTGGGCGGGCGCAAGTACGCGCTGCGGAAACTGGACGAACGCGGGACCGCCACCGCCGAGGTGGTGGGAGTGGGCCACCGGCCGGAGGACGACGGCAACGACCGGCCGCTGCTGCAGCAGTTCATGAAGAACGGCGAGCTGCTGCCGGGCTGGACCGGGCACGACGGCGTGCTCCGCGCACGCCGGCGCCATGCGGACTCCATGGCCGAACTGCCGCCGGTGGTCAACCGGCTGCAGCGCGGCGAGGCCGCGATCCCCACGATCTATGAAGAAAACTGAGGAGCACTGATGTCCCGCGCGCTGATCATCGTCGATGTCCAGAACGATTTTTGCGAGGGCGGTTCGCTCGCCGTTCCGGGCGGCGCTGCCGTGGCCGGTGCCATCAGTGAGTACCTGGACGCGAATAACAGCGAATTCGACTATGTGGTGGCCACCCAGGACTGGCACGTCGATCCCGGCAGCCACTTTTCCGACGCACCCGACTTCAAGGACAGCTGGCCGCCGCACTGCGTTGCCGGCACCCGGGGAGCGGACCTCCACCCTGACCTCGACACCGAGTACATCGATGCGTACTTCCGGAAAGGCCAGTTCGCCGCCGCCTACTCCGGCTTCGAAGGCCTGCTGGCCCCTGAGGATGCCGTTCCCACCGGGGAACGGCAGGCCGGCGGACTCGCCGCCGCCGCCGGGGCGCTGGAACCCGATGAGGATGCGATCGGCCTCGATGACTGGCTCCAGAGCCACGACGTGGAGGACGTGGTGGTGGTGGGCATCGCCACCGACTACTGCGTGAAGGCCACCGCCCTCGACGCCGTCCAGGCCGGCTACGGCGTTACAGTGCTGCGGTCCCTGACCGCCGGCATCGCCGAGGACCTGGAAGACGCGGTTGCGGAGATGGAGCTCGGCGGCGCGGACGTCGCCTAAGGCGCTATTTGCGGCCCACGAACCAGTCCTGGAGCTTGCGCAGCCGGGACTTCAGTTGCTCCTCGTTGGCCTGCGCCACGGGAGGGCCGCCGCAGACAGTGCGCAGCTTGGTGTGCACCATGCCGTGGGGCGTACCCGTCCGGGCAGCCCAGGCCGCTACG
Organism: Arthrobacter sp.; assembly: GCA_035475035.1. Lineage (GTDB taxonomy): Bacteria > Actinomycetota > Actinomycetes > Actinomycetales > Micrococcaceae > Arthrobacter. The sequence goes on along the minus strand of DATIMT010000100.1, from coordinate 20,351 downwards.
TTCTTGGCCAACTCGTTGCGCAGGTCCATCAGCATCCGGTGGTCAGGAACAGCCGGAACCTGGCTTTCGGCGGCCGCGGCCGGCGCCTTCCGGTTCTTCCGGTTCAGCTGCTCGTGCTGGCGCTGGCGCAGCAGCGTCCCCACCTGTTCCGCGTCCAGCAGGCCGGGGATCCCCAGGAAGTCCAGCTCGTCGTCGGACCCCACTTCGCCGCCGGTGCCGAACTCGCCGCCGTCGAACAGGACGCGGTCAAAGGAGGCCTGGGAGTCCAGTGCCTCGAACTTGCCCTTGGTGAGGCTGTCTGAGGCCTTGTCCTCGCGGTTGGCCTCCTCCATCAGCGAGTCTTCAGGGTTGAAGAGGCCGTCGGCGTCCTCTTTTTCCGGGCGGTCCAGGGCGTGGTCCCGCTCCATCTCCATGGAGTTGGCCAGTGCCATGAGCTGGGGTACGGAGGGCAGGAAGACCGACGCCGTTTCGCCCCTCTTGCGGGCACGCACGAAGCGCCCCACGGCCTGGGCGAAGAACAGCGGGGTGGATGTTGAGGTGGCGTACACCCCCACCGAGAGCCGGGGAACGTCCACGCCTTCAGACACCATGCGGACGGCCACCATCCAGCGTTTTTCGCCAGCCGAAAATTCCTCGATCTTGCTTGAGGCCTTCGCGTCGTCGGACAGGATGACGGTGGGCGATTCGCCGGTAATCCGCTTCAGCTGGCCGGCATAGGCCCGGGCGTCCTCGTGGTCCGTGGCGATGACCAGGCCACCGGCGTCCGGAACGGTCCGCCGGACTTCGCTCAACCTTTTGTCCGCACCGGCCAGGACTGCGGGAATCCACTCCCCTGCCGGGTTAAGCGCCGTCCGCCAGGCGTGGCTGGTGATGTCCTTGGTCACTGCGGCCTCGCCCAGGGACGCTGCCATTTCCTCGCCCGCGCTGGTACGCCACCGCATCTGGCCGGAGTAGGCCATGAACATGACCGGCCGGACCACATGGTCCCGGAGTGCATTGCCGTAGCCGTAGGTGTAGTCGGCCTTGGAACGCCGGATGCCGTCGCGGTCCTCGGCGTATTCCACGAACGGGATGGGCGAGGTGTCCGAGCGGAACGGCGTACCGGTCAGGGACAGCCGGCGTACGGCGGGATCGAACGCCTCGCGCAGGCCGTCACCCCAGGACAAAGCTTCGCCGCCGTGGTGGATCTCGTCCAGGATCACCAGGGTACGGGCGGCTTCGGTCTTGGCCCGATGCAGCAGGGGCTTGCTGGCCACCTGCGCGTAGGTGACAGCGACGCCGATGAAGCCGCGGCCGTGCTGCCCGTCAGAGTTCTTGAAGTTCGGGTCGATGGCGATCCCCACCTTCGCGGCCGCGTCCGCCCACTGGCGCTTCAGGTGGTCCGTGGGCGCAACGATGGTCACCCGGTTCACGGCGCCGGAATCAATGAGCGTGGATGCGATCCGCAGCGCGAAGGTCGTTTTACCGGCACCGGGCGTTGCCACCGCGAGGAAGTCGCGGGGACTGCTCTCCAGGTAAAGATCTAGGGCTTCCTGCTGCCAGGCACGGAGTTTCGGGGCGGTTCCCCAGGCTGCACGTTCCGGATAAGCCGGAGGCAGGGTGGGGCCGCCAAAGAGCGTCTCCGTCACTACTTGTTGTTGCCCGAGTCCCCCGGACCCTTCCCGCCGTCGTTGCCAGGGCGGAGGCCCTCGTAGACTTCCTTGCACTCGGGGCACACCGGGAACTTCTGGGGATCGCGGCCCGGAGTCCAGACCTTCCCGCACAGGGCGATGACAGGCTCCCCGGTCATGGCGGACTCCATGATCTTCTCCTTGCGCACGTAGTGCGCAAAGCGCTCCCGGTCGCCCGGTTCCACCTCCTGGCGCAGTTCCTCGCGCTCGATGGTGGCCGTGGACGTTCCAGCCCCGGAAAGCTCGCGCATTGGGTCGTTTTCGAGAGGGTCCGTCATGCTAGTCATGGCATTCATCTTAGCCGTTCCGCCGGCCGGGCGTTCGACGGCGGCACGCCCGCGCCGGGGCCCGGCACCGGCCGCCGTAGTACTTTCTTCATCCCCGGCGCCGGCATCCGGGAGACCGCTACAGCCCCTGCCAGGCGGGCTTGTTCTCATACGTGTGGCGGTAGAAATCCGCCAGTTTCAGGGCAGACGCGGCAGCCTCGTCCAGCAGGACGGTGGCGTGCGGGTGGAACTGCAGCACGGACGCGGGGCAGATGGCAGCCACCGGCCCCTCTACGAAATCGCGGACGGCCTGCGCCTTTTGCGCCCCCGTGGCCAGGAGGATCACATGCCGTGCAGCCATGATGGTGCCCAGCCCCTGGGTAATGACATGGTGCGGCACCTCCGACAGGCTGTTGAAGAACCTGGCGTTGTCCCGGCGTGTCTGTTCGATCAGGCTCTTGATCCTGGTGCGGGAGGCGAAGGAGGAGCCCGGCTCGTTGAACCCGATGTGGCCGTCGGTGCCCACGCCCAGCAGCTGCAGGTCAACACCGCCCGCCGCAGCGATGGCCTGCTCGTAGGCTTCGCAGGCAGCGGGGATGTCGGCCGCGGCTCCATCGGGGCCGTGGACGTTCTCCGGCGCGATGTTCACCCGGTTGGTGAATTCCCGGCGGACCACCTCGCGGTAGGATTCCGGATGGCCCGCCGGCAGGCCCACGTATTCATCCAGCGCGAATCCGGAGGCACGGCTGAAGTCCAGGCCCCGTTCATGCCGGGCCGCCAGTTCGTCATAGACGGGCAGCGGCGAGGATCCGGTGGCCAGGCCGAGGACGGCGCCGGGCTTTCGCCGGAGCAACTGTTCAATGGCATCGGCCGCGAGATTTCCGATCTGCCTGCTGCCGCCAAGGATCACTATTTCCATGTTGTTCCTTCCCTGGAACTGTCAGCGGTTGACGGTCAACTGCGCCAGGAGCTCAGGCCCGCGCGCATCGAGCCACTTGCCGCCCAGCCGGACACCGGCCAGGAAAAGGACCAGGCCCAGAACAGTCCCCACAGCCAGGGTGAGCCAGCCGAACAGGCTGTTCCCGGTGACGGCATGGGCCACCAGCAGCGCGGCCTCCGGCAGGACCAGGACCATCAGGGCCAGCATTCCAACGAACTGCACGGCCAGGGTCTGCCCAACATTGCCAGGGGGCTTCTTGAACGGGCTGTCCCCCGGCAACGGGACCGTCACCGTGTAGCGGGCCGACACCACTGAGGACAGGCCCAGGCCAGTTAAAAGGATTCCCAGGCTGAACCCCAGCTGGCCCGGCAGCAGGGCCCAGTTGCGGGTGAAGGCCGCATAGCCCACCGCGAACACCAGCACCACGGGCAGCGCGAACGTCATGCACGCCAGGGCACGGCCCAGCCTGTCCGCCACCCCACGGACCCCGGTGGCCAGGTGCAGCGCAAAGGCCGTGTTGTCGTAGGAGACGTCCGCGGAGATGGACCACGCCAGGATGAAGGCGGACACCGGGGCGAGGAAGGCCAGGCTGCCATAGTTGCCGGTCTGGGATCCCTGGAACGCCAACACCACCGGAAGCAGCGGGATCACCACCAGGGAACCCGAATACCGCGGGTCCCGCAGCCAGTAGGTGAGCGACCTGGCCATCACGGCGCCGGCCGGGGTTGCGGGCAGCACGCCGAACAGGCCCAGCCTGCCGCCCGGGCGCTTCCCGGCACCGGCGTACGGCGGGGTGACCAGCGCCCGCTCGAGCAGCAGCTTCCAGCACCAGGCCAGGGCGCCGAGGGCCGCCACGGAAACCAGCAGCTTCACCGCGGCCTGCCCGGGCCGGCCTGAGGCGATGTCGCCGCCCAGCGACCAGGGCGCCCCGAGCGGTGTCCAGGACAACGTCCGGGCGAAATCGGGCAGGAATCCGGTGGACCCGGAGATGCCGCGGCCAACCCCTGCGACGATCGGGCCCAGCAGGACCAGGGGCACCATGAACGCGATGGCGCTGATGTCCTTGAAGCGCCGGGACGCAGCCAGGCTGGCCGTCGCCGTCGTGACCACCTTGGCCAGGACAACGCAGGTCATGACGCCCAGGCATGCACCCAGGAGGGCTGCGAGCGCGGGCAGCACGCCGCGGGACCAGGTCACCACCGTGGACAGGGCCACGAGCACGGTGGCCAGCCCCGGGATGCCGATCAGCCCGCCAAGGGCAAGGCCGGCGAGCATCTGCTTCATGGGAACCGCAAAGGTAGTGAAGCGCGCCGGATCGAGTGTCAGGTCCGTGGCGGATGCCACCACGGGAATCACGCCCCAGCCAAGCACGGCGGCGGAACCGCCAAGGACAACTGCCGTGTGTGCTGTCACGGGGCCTGCGTTGCGCAGGAGGACAAGGGCAATGACCAGTGTTGCCACGACCCCCAGTGCGTACAGCCCCGCGATGGCCATGCCCACCAGCTGCCAGGGGCTGCGGCGCAGTCCGTTGCGGAGCAGCGTGAGCTTGAGCCTTAGAAGGTGCGCAACCATTCCAACCCTTCCGTGTGGCTGTGCCCGCCCACCAGCTGCACGAACCGGTCTTCAAGGGAGGCACCGGCGCGCACCTCGTCCACGGTCCCCGCCGCCAGCAGCCGGCCTTGGGCCACGACGGCGACGTGGTCGCACATGCGCTGCACCAGGTCCATCACGTGGCTGGACACGATGACTGTCCCACCGGAGCCTACGTACCGGTCCAGGATGGACCGGATGTTCGCGGCCGACACCGGATCAACGGCTTCGAAGGGCTCATCCAGGACCAGGAGCCGCGGGGCGTGGATCAGGGCGGAGGCCAGGGCGATCTTCTTGGTCATGCCGGCCGAGTAGTCCACCACCAGCGTTCCGGCGTCCTGGGACAGATCCATGGCCGCCAGCAGCTCCCCTACCCGGGCAGCCACCACGGCTTTGTCCATGCCGCGCAACAGCCCGGCATAGCTAATCAGCTGCTCTCCGGTGAGCCGGTCGAAAAGCCGGACGCCGTCGGGAAGGATGCCCATCAGCCGCTTGGCTTCCAGCGGGTGCTGCCAGACATCCACTCCGTGCACCACGGCGGTGCCGAAGTCGGGGCGCAGCAGGCCGGTGGCCATGGACAGGGTGGTGGTCTTCCCCGCACCATTAGGGCCTACGATTCCGAAAAACGAACCCGCCGGGACCTCAAGGCTGATGCCGTCCACGGCGATCTTTCCGCCGAACCGTTTGGCCAGCCCCCTGATGGATAGGGCCGCCACGGGCCCTGAATTCGTCGGCTGGTCAGGCAGCGGAGCAGTCATGGTGCCAGCCTAGTCCGCGGACAGGCGCTTGCGGGGTGGGAAACTAACCTCATGGACATCGCGTTGGGCCTTCTGGTGATCGTTGCTGTCGTGTGCGCAGGCACAGCCGTGGGCCGCAGGTTCAATATCCCAGTCCCGCTGGTCCTGGTCCTGGCCGGGGTGGCGGGATCGTTCCTGCCATTCATTCCGCCGGTTGAGCTGAACCCCGAGCTGGTGCTGGTAGGCCTGTTGCCTCCGCTGCTCTATGCGGCCGCGTTCCGCACCTCGTTGTTCGATTTCAAGTCCAACCGCCGCTCCATCGGCCTGCTGTCCGTGGGCTACGTCATCTTCGGCACCTTGGGGGTCGGGGTGGTGGTGTGGTGGCTGTTCCCGGAAATCCCGCTGGCCGCAGCGATCGCCCTGGGCGCAGTGGTGGCCCCTCCGGACGCCGTGGCTGCCACGGCCATCGCACGGAAAGTGGGCATGCCCCGCCGGATCGTCAACATCCTGGAAGGTGAATCGCTGGTCAACGACGCCACGGCGCTGGTTTGCCTGCGCGCCGCGGTGGCAGCGATTGCCGGCTCCGTCTCCGCGCTGGACGTGGCGGGCGGGTTTGTGGTGGCGGCAGGCGGCGGCCTGGTGGTGGGCCTCGCCGCCGCGTACCTCCTGACCGAAATCCGGAAGCGGATCAGCAACGTTGCGATCAACACCTCCACGTCGCTGATGGCGCCTTTCGTGGCGTTCCTCCCTGCCGAAGCCATCCACGCGTCCGGCGTGCTCGCCGTCGTCGTCACCGGACTGGTGATGGGCACCAAGGCGCCGTCCATGCCCAACGGTGCGGCGCGGCAAAGTTCCCGGAGCAACTGGGACACCGTGCAGTTCCTCCTGGAGAATGCGGTGTTCCTCCTGATCGGCCTGCAGGTACGGACCATCATTGACAGCGTCCAGGACGATTCGCTGGGCCCCGGCCGGGTATGGCTCGGCTGCGCGGTGATCCTGCTGGCCGTACTGGTGCTGCGCCCTGTCTGGGTTTTTCCGGCCACGTACCTGCCCCGGCTGATTCCATCCGTTCGGCGGACGGACCCCGCACCGCCCTGGCAGTTCCCCTCCATCGTGTCCTGGGCAGGCATGCGGGGCGTGGTCACCCTGGCCGCCGTCCTGACGCTGCCGGATGACCTGGAGCACCGCAACGTACTGGTGCTGGCGGCCCTGGTGGTGGTGGCCGGCACCCTGGTGCTGCAGGGATTCACCCTGCCCGCCCTGGTCCGCGCCCTCGGGCTGCCGGGACCGGACAGGCGCGAGGATGCGCTGAACCAGGCCTCACTGATGCAGCTGGCCACCGCGGCCGGGATCGAGCGGCTGGAGCAGTTGCGGCGCGAGAGCGACCCGCCGGAAGTCATGGACATGCTGCGGCGGCGGACCCAGGAGCGGGGGCTGGCGGCCTGGGAGCGGCTGGGCCGGCCCACGGCAGAAGCAGCAACGCCGAGCCAGCGATACGCGCAGCTGCGGATGGCGATGCTGGAGGCCGAACGGGACAAGGTGCTGGAACTGCGGCGCGGCGGGGACTTTGCGCATGAAGTCCTCAGCGAAGTCCTGGAACGGCTGGATGTGGAGGAGTCCATGCTTGACGCTTCCCTCACCGAACTGGACTCGGCCGCCGACGGCGGCGGCGGCGAGGGGTTGTCCCAGCCGGGCGGCGTGTGCGACCACCTGACCGCCGCCATGCCGTCGCCGGCGCCCGACTACCCCGGCTGCCGTGACTGTGAAAGGGAAGGAACGGTCACCGTGCACCTGCGGATGTGCCTGGCGTGCGGGAATGTTGGATGTTGCGATTCGTCCGCCGGCAGGCATGCGAGCAGGCACTTCAAGGAAACCGGCCACCCGGTCATGCGCAGCATTGAACCCGGCGAAGAGTGGCGCTGGTGCTACGTGGATGACCTGCTGGGCTGACAGCGGGCTGCGTCAGAGCGCCGGCCCATGCCGGATCCGTGATCAGAAGGTGCGCCGCGGGACAGCCCGCTCGTACTGGGGCGGCCAGGGAAGGTCGTAGCCCAGCTCGAACGCGGCGCGCAGCCACCAGTGCGGGTCCCGCAGCGCAGCACGGGCAATGAAGACCCCGTCGGCCTGCCCGGTGGCAATGGCGTGCTCTGCCTGGCCGGGTGTGGTCACCAGGCCCACCGTCCCCGTGGCGACTCCTGACTCCTCCCGGATGGCGGCCGAGAATCCGGTTTGGTAGCCCAGCCCCGGCTTGATCTGCTGATGGGCCACTGCCCCGCCACTGGAGACATCCACCAGGTCCACACCGTGGGCGGCGGCCTCGCGGGCCAGGCGGACCGAAGCTGCCGGGTCCACGCCGCCCGGCGCCCAGTCGGTGGCCGAGATGCGGAGCAGCAGGGGCATGGAATCGGGAATCGAGGCGCGGACAGCGTCAACCACGGCCAGCATCAGCCGGTTCCGTCCGGCTTCGTCCCCGCCCCACTCGTCATCACGCTGGTTGATCAGCGGGCTCTGGAACTGGTGCAGGAGGTAGCCGTGCGCCCCGTGGATCTCCATGGTGTCAAAACCGGTGTCCACCGCCCGGACGGCGGCAGCGGCGAAATCGGCAATGACGCCGTGGATTTGTTCCACTGTCATGGCGGCCGGCGCCGCATACCCCTCGAAAGAGGTGGTGGAGGGGCCGAGGGTGTCCCAGCCGCCCTCGGAGGCCGGAACGCTGCCGTGCTTGCCCGAAAACGGCCAGTACGTGGACGCTTTCCGGCCGGCGTGGGCCAGCTGCACACCGATTTTGGTGCCCGCAGTACCGTGCCGGTGCACAAAGGAAATGATCCGTTGCCAGGCCGCCGCCTGCTCGTCGTTGTAGATACCGGCGTCGCGCGGACTGATCCGGCCCGCGGCGTTTACTGCCGCGGCCTCCGTCAGGATCATTGCCGCCCCGCCCGCGGCGAACCCGCCCAGGTGCACCAGGTGCCAGTCATTCGGAACTCCCGGGGCGTCGTCGGGATCGCAGCTGTACTGGCACATCGGCGAAACCCAGCCGCGGTGCTGCAGCTCCATGGACCGCAGGGTCAGCGGCTGGAACAGGGCCGGCACTAGAACAGCACCCGCGCAAGCGCCTGGCGCGCCTTTGCCACGCGCTCGTCGCCCGCGCCCACCACGTCGAACAGTTCCAGCAGCCGCACCCGCGCGCTCTCGCGCTCGGGGCCGAAGTTCCTGCCGATGAATGCGACCAGCCGGTTCAGCGCATCCTCCACGTGGCCGCCGGCCACGTCCAGGTCCGCCACGCCAAACTGCGCTGCCAGGTTATCGGGCTCATTCGCCGCCTGCGCACGGAGCAGTTCACTGTCCTGCGCCGACAGGGACTGCAGCCGGTCCATCAGTTCCACCTGCGCCAGCCCGGCCTTGGCCTCGTGGTCTGCGGGCATTTCCTTCAGCGCCTGGCGGTAGGCTTCCGCGGCGGCGGCGTAATCGCCGGCCTCGATGGCGTCGAAGGCGGCCTGGTGCAGCGGCGGCAGCGGCGCGGGCTCGGGCTCGCCGCCGGCCCCGCCGTCAAGGCTTCCGGTGACCCCGTTCGCCGCAGCCACCTTGAGGAGTTCGTCAAAGAGGCTGCGCACCTGTTGTTCGTCCGCCCCGCCCTGGAACAGCGGCACCGGCTGCCCCTTGAGGACAGCGACAGCGGTGGGGACGGCCTGCACCTGGAACGCCTGGGCAAGCTGCGGGAAGGCTTCGATGTCTGCGGCGCCAAGGACCAGGCGGCCACCGTAGCTGGCCACGACGCGGTCCAGGGTCTCCAACATGCTGCCGGACTCGGGCGAATAGGGGGCCCAGAGGGCAAACACCACCGGAACCTGGGCGGACAGTTCCACCAACTGCTGGAAGTTTGCCTCGGTGACGTCGACCCGGAGTTCGGGTCCACCGGCGGGTGCCCCCGGCTGCGCCTGGGCCGCCTGGGCAGTGCCCGGGGGCGGGCCGGACGGTGCAGCGGTGCCGGAGGGAGCTGCAGGGCGCTTCAGCGAGGAAAGGTCGACGGCGCCGCGCAGGTTAAGCAGGTTGGCAGCGGCAGGAGGGACTGGGCGGGAAGCTGGCGAACTCATGTTTCCCACTCTAGCCACTCCCACCGCTGCCGGTGGTACTGCAGGCCGGGCCCTACTTGAAGCTGGCGCCAACCAGGCCGCGGGTGGCCGCAACGAGCTTCATGGGGTCGGTGGACCCGGCGGGCGGCACGTAGACCGCCATGGATTCGGCGAAGCTCAGGACCATGCCGGTGGTGGTTTCCTTGCCGCCGGCCAGGGCAGCGGCGTCGTCGCCGATGCTGAGCTTGTCACCGGCCGCCTTTGGGGTGCCTTCGAAGCCGAAGTTGATCCGGCCCAGGACCAGGGCTCCGCCGTCCGAGGTACGGAACACTACGGTGCTTTCAGGGACCACCTTGTGGGTGAAGGAGAAGTTGCCGTTCTCGCCCGCTTTCACCACCTCAGCCTGGTAGGAGAGAGTGTCGGCGATGTACGGCGAGGACTGGCCCTCGACGAGTTTGTCCTTGAACGGCGAGTCCGCGGACGTGAGCCTGTCGGCGAGGCCGGACATTGCTTCCTCTCCGCTGTAGAGCAGCCCGGTCTTCTCCGATGCCGCGAGCGTTTCCGTACCGCCCCGGCTGATGTTCGGGAAGGTCGTGCCCGGCTGGAGCGGGGTGGTTTCCATCAGCTTGTAGTTCTCGCGCGGCGACTGCTGGACCAGGGTCAGGATCTGCGGAACCACGTTCCCTTCGCCCTGGGTTACGGCCAGCACCGAGCGCGGCCAGTCACGGCCGCTGGTGACCACGGTGGTCAGCAGCTTGGTGGAACGGACGGGCATACGGGGCTCGTAGGAGCCCACCTGGGAGCGGATTTTGTAGTTTTGGGTGCGGACTTCCAGTTCGGGTCCACCCACGCGGTCCGCCAGCTTCGCTGCATCCTTGGCCGCGTCCCCGGTGTCGGTTGCACTGGAGACCTGCTCCAGGATCCGGCGGAACTGGGCGTCCAGCAGGACCGGCGACCCGGTTGCTTCCCTGGGTGCGGAGGATGAGGCACTGCCGGAAGGCAACGGGCTGGGACTGGCGGCCTGGGCAGCGGTGCCGGATCCGGCAAGCACGGCTGCCACCACTCCGGCTGCCACCATGGTGGCCTTGGAGGACGACGACGGGGCCTGGCCCTGCGGCGCGGCGTTCCGTGCACGCGCCCGGCGGGCGTAGCTGCTGTCGCCGCCTTCGCCGTTCTTCCTGCGGGCCGAGAGCAGCGCCAGAACGATTCCGCCCAGGATCAGCAGGCTGCCCAGGACCATCAGCGGAACGGCCCAGGGGGTGGACGTGTCGTTGGGGAAGGTCATGGATACAGAGGCCGGTGCCGGCTTGGTGCCGTCGGAGGCGAGCAGGAGGCTCCAGTCGCCGTCCGCAGGCGGGGTCCAGGTGTAGTCAAGTTCGCCGCTGGCGTTCTCGTTGGAGACCCAAAGGTCTGAACCGGCCGGGTTGGGAGCGGTGCCCTCGCCGTCGGCGTGGTCAACCAGGAGGGACTTTTCATCCTCGGAAACCCCAGTGATGGTGTTGTGGGCCGTCTTGCCCACACAGGCGCTCACATCTTCCGGCCGGCCCGTTGCCAGCATGAAGTTTCCGTCGCCCTGGATGTTGATCTTGACGGTTCCGTCATGCAGGGTGCGAAGCTTCTGGTCAATGACGGTCAGCGGCGCGGCGGCGGCATCGGCCGGCACGGACGCGGTGAACGTCTCGGAGGGAGCCCAGATGGTTCGCTGGCCGATGCCGGCCAAGAGTGTCAGGAGGCCGAGCAGCACAAGTGCGGCTGCAGTCTTTAAACGCAAGGGAAACACCTATCATCAGCGGGGGTTTGCCTTCAATAGTAACCTTTTTGTTACCGGAGGCCCCTTTGTGGCCATCCGAGCCCCTTGCCTTCGGGCGGCCCGGCGGTGGCTTCGGCTCGCGGTGACAAGCCTGCTGATAGTGTTTGCGATGATCATCACACCGGCCCGCAACGGCGGAGCCACGCACGGAACAGGCCCCCAAAACCAGTGACTGACAACACGGACCCGTCCCCGGCGGCAGCCGGAAATCCCGGGGATTCCAGGGGCCCTGTCCCTGCCCCGCTGCCTCCCCTGGGGATGGCGGCAGCAGCGCACCGCAGGGGTACTGCTGTGGCTGCCCTGGGCCAGGTGGTCCGCAGGCTCCGCCAGCCCTTGCCCGGGGCGCAGCCCAGGCTTCGGTTTGAGATGCCCCCGGAATACACCGGACAGGTTCCCGAGACGGACCACAGCGGTGACGACGAGCCTCAGTTCGGCCATCCGGGGCCGCGCATGTCGCCACAGCATCCGCTGTATATGGGTTTCATGGGGACAGTGGGCGTGGGACTGGCGCTGCTGGTCTACTGGATCGGCTCCCACACCACGCAGCTGCTCCTGTGGATCGTTGCGGCACTGTTCATCGCGTTGGGGCTGGAGCCGGTGGTGGGCTGGCTGGAGACCAGGAAGATCCCCCGGCCCGCCGGCATCCTGGTCTCAGTGGCCGTCCTGATGGGAGCCGTTGTCGGATTCTTCGCCACGCTCATCCCCACGATCGTGGAACAGGTATCCGAGATCGTGCGGCAGGCGCCGGACTGGGTGCGCAACTTCATGGACTCGGACTTCTTCCGCAGCCTTGATGACCAGTTCGGCGTGCGCGACCGCATCACGGAGGAACTGGACAAGTTCGTCAACGACCCCGCGGCCATGGGTGGCATTTTCGGCGGCGTGGTGGGATTCGGATCCACCGTGGCCAACGGGCTCTTCGGCACCCTCATCGTCCTGGTACTGAGCCTGTACTTCCTGGCGGCGCTCCCGGCCATGAAGAAGTGGGGCTACAGGCTGGCGCCGCGCTCCCGCCGGAAGCGGGTGGCCGCCCTCTCGGAGGAAATCACCCGGTCAGTGGGAAACTACGTGATCGGCCAGGCCTGCGTGGCCCTTCTCAACGCCACGTTCGCCTTTGTGGTGATGTCCGTCGTGGGCATCCCGTTTGCTTTGCTCCTGGCGTTCGTGGTGGTCCTGCTCGCTTTCATCCCCCTGGTGGGCGGCATGATCGCAGGCATTGTGGTGATCCTCGTGTCCCTCACCCAGGGCTGGCAGGCGGCAGCAATCTACGCGGTCTGCTACTTCGCCTACCTCCAGTTCGAGGCTTACTTCATCTCACCGCGCATCATGCAGAAAGCAGTGGCCGTGCCCGGCGCGGTGGCGGTGATCTCCGTCATCGCCGGCGGCAGCCTGCTGGGCGTGCTGGGAGCACTGATCGCCATTCCCACCGCGGCCGCCGTCCTGCTGCTGGTCCGGGAGATCTACATCGTCCGGCAGGACCAGCACTAGCCCCTGCTGCAGGGACGCCGCCCCTAGGCGCGGGCAGTCGCCGTCGGACCGTCCCATTCCTGCGGGAGCGGGGAGCCGCCGGGACTGACCTGCGCCACGATGTCGTTCAGGACCCGCGCGGCGTACTTCTCCCCCACCCACAAATGCTTGGCCCCCGCCACGCCCTCCACGCGGGCCTGCGGTACCAGGCTGAACCGGGTAGCCGCCTCGGCCGGCTGCAGGAAGTCATCGTGCTCCGGCACCAGGACAGTGAGGGGCTTGCCCGCTTCCGCCCACAACTGCAGGTGCTTGTCCGTGGCGCGGTGCAGCGGCGGCGACAGAAGGACCGCACCCTCAATCTGCGCGGCCACGGGCTCCACGGCCCCGTACATCAGTGCCAGCTCGGTTCCGAATGACCAGCCCACCAGCCAGCGGTTGGGCAGGCCGCGTTCGACCGCGAAACGCACAGCCGCCTCCACGTCATACCGCTCCCCCACCCCTTCCTCGAACGCGCCGCTGCTGGTGCCGCGCGGAGAGGCGGTACCGCGGGTGTTGAAGCGCAGCACCGCGATGCCCGCCAGCGCCGGCAGCCGGTAGGACGCCTTGCGGTAGATGTGGGAATCCATGAAGCCGCCGTGCGTCGGCAGCGGGTGGAACGTGATCAGCGTGGCCTTGACCGGTCCCGATTCCGGCAGCGCCAGCTCCCCCACCAGCGTATGGCCGTCCTCCGTCTGCAGCTCGATGTTCTCGCGCCGGGCGGGCAGGACGGTGGAGGCACGGATGGGAACAGGGCCCCCGGTCTGGGTGAATTCGTACGACGCCGGATCAAAAGTCATGCCTGCCAGCTTAGCGACAGCGGACGCTTCGATGTTCCCGGCAGCGGCGCCTGCGTCTTCCGGCCAGCGGGTTTGGCGGCAGCGGGGTTGACGGCCACTGGCCGTTGGCCGTTGGGGCGGCAGCTCAGCGGTACCGGTAGCTGCGCGTCGTCCAGCAGTTGGTGTGCCAGTGCCGCCGTTCGGCCAGGCCGGCGGCCGCGCCAAAGAGGTGGTCGTCCTTCCACACCACGAGGTGGGCGACTCCGGGCAGCACAGCCGTGGAGCATTCAGGGCAAATGTAGGTCTTCTCCGCATTTTTGGCGGTCATGGTCCGGACCATCCACTCCCCGTCAGGGGCGCTTTCCCGGCGGGCGACGCCAGCCCTTGCGCGTTCCAGGTCCAGCTCGGGAACCTCGCCGTCCCGTTTCCCTCCTGCTCCCCTGCCGGAAACGGGACCCTTGCCGGATGCGGGACGGCGGGGACGGTTGGAACGTGGCATGTATCCATTCTGCCCCAGCCCGTCCCGCTACCCGGCCCGCCCTGGCACCCGCAGCTGCCCCTGTCCCTGCACGGGACCTCCCGCCGTCGGCATGGCCTGCCGGGTCCACGCGATAGTCTGTACGGCGTGCGACTCGTCATAGCCCATTGCTCCGTTGATTATGTTGGCCGGCTTAAAGCCCATCTCCCCCTCGCCACCCGGCTCCTGCTGGTCAAGGCCGACGGCTCCGTACTGGTGCATTCCGACGGCGGTTCCTACAAGCCGCTGAACTGGATGAGTCCCCCTGCCACGCTCAGGGTCTCGTCTCCGGACGAAGTCGACCTCGAGCTGGGCGTGGTGGAGCAGTGGACTGTACAGTCGGCCAAGACCGACGACCGGCTCATCATCAACATCCACGAGAAAATCAGCGAGGACTCCCATGACCTGGGGGTGGACCCGGGACTGATCAAGGACGGTGTGGAAGCGGACCTGCAGCGGCTGCTCGCCGAACAGATCGAAACGTTGGGCCAGGGCTATTCCCTCATCAGGCGCGAATACTTCACCGCCATTGGCCCGGTTGACATCCTGGCGCGGGACGCCGCTGGTGCCACGGTGGCCATTGAACTCAAGCGCCGCGGTGACATTGACGGCGTGGAACAGCTGACCAGGTACCTGGAGCTGCTCAACCGCGACCCCCTGCTGGCACCGGTCCGGGGCATCTTTGCGGCCCAGCAGATCAAGCCGCAGGCAAAGGTTCTGGCCAACGACCGCGGGATCGACTGCGTGACCCTGGACTACGACGCCATGCGCGGAGTCGATGACAGCGAATCCCGCCTCTTCTAAATTTCAGGTCCGTTGCTTTGGGCACCTAATTGGCGCGCTTTCGTTTGTTCTTCAGCGTCACCTGGTTTTTACCTAATTTTTTGTCCTTTTTACTGTCCGGGCCGTTGACCTGCGGCAACAGGCATGAAATTCTTATCTCAGTCTTTGTGTAGGTGTTTTTCATGCTCGCAAGACATGTTGCGAGCGCGAAGCTCCTGCAGCGCCGGACCCCTTGCCGGGGAAGGCAGCCAGGATTCTTCTCGCGGAGTGACCAAGGTCGGCACGAGGTGTGCCGATCTTAAAAAGTTCCATAATGAGGAGAAATAAATGGCACAGGGAACCGTCAAGTGGTTCAACGCTGAAAAGGGCTTCGGCTTCATCACCCCGGATGACTCCGATGGCGATGTCTTCGTTCACTACTCCGAAATCCAGACCGGCGGCTTCAAGACCCTCGACGAGAACCAGCGCGTTCAGTTCGAAATCGGCCAGGGCGCGAAGGGCCCCCAGGCTACCGGCGTAACGCTGGTCTAGTATCCGCCCGGCCGCTTTAGCGGCTTCAGCGAAAGGAATGGCCCTCGGCGGAATTGCCGGGGGCCATTCTTTATGCCGCATTACTGCACCGTAAATACTACTTTTGCGGAGTTATAAGCACACTGCCGTAAATTCGCGTGTCAGGTCACCAGTTTGCGGACCAGCCGGGCACCCTGCGCAAGGGAAAGCCCCGGGAGGTAGGCACGGGTCAGCGCCCTGCCGATGGCCGGCAGGTGCAGCGGGTCCTGGTAGTACAGATAGAGGGCCCGGTATTCCGGCTTGAACCGGGATTTGAAGGCCGCCAGGGAACGGAAGCCGTACACCGGCTCAAGCGCGTGGCCCACCAGGTCCAGGATCCTTACGAGGTTTTGCGCGCCCTCGTCGGTGGCGTCCGCCTCATCCTCGGCTCCATCTCCCTCGCCTGCGCCCCCGGCGTCGGCGTCCCCTGCATCGGTGCCCCGGTCCGGCTGGGCATCGGGACGGCTGGCCAGCGGCGAGCCCGACAGGGAGATCATGTCCACTGAATCGCGCAGCTCCAGCACAGCGGAGGCAATCAGGAATTCCATCACCCCCGGGAATCCCTCACTGCCCCGGCGCATCACGTCCAGCGTCCGGCTCACCAGCCGCCCGCCGTCGTACACGGGCAGCCAGCTGGTCACGCCGTGGACCGCGCCGTTGCCGTCCACGGCCAGGCAGCACAGGACTTCCTCGTCCTCGAGCTCGTCGACTCCCCCCAGCGTGAAGCCCATTTCCGGAACAGACTTGCCGGCCGCCCATTCCTCAGACACTTCGTTCAGCCGTAACCGGAGGGCAGCCGGCAGCGAATGGTAGGAGCCCCAGACGGCATGGACCCCCAGTTTTGCCGCGCGGTTCAGGGCGGTCCTGACGTTTTGCCATTCCTTGCCCTTGAACTCAAGCTGGTTCAGCGCCAGGCGGGTCTCCTGGGCGACGGCCACGCGGGAAAAACCCCGTTCCTTCAGTACCGGCCACAGGGTGTCGTCACAGGAATACAAGGCTGGTATCAACGCCTGGCTGCGGCAGTAGTCGAGGAACCCTTCGGTCATCCGTTGCTCGGCGCTGCGGTCTCCGAAGGCTCCCCCGAGTGTCAGGGCCACGGTTCCGTGCTGCTGGAAGGCCATGGCACCTGCCCCGTCCGGACTGAACCAGTACGTGTTGGGCTCCCACAGCGCCATCCAGGACAACGGGCCGCCGCCCCGGTGCAGCAGCGCCCGGGCCCGGTTCCGGTCCTGCCGTCCGAAATGGAGGCCATGGTGCCGGCCCACCAACACCCACAACACGGCAAGCAGGGCGACGAGCCAGAACACCGGTCCCGAGTAGGCGAACAGCAGCGCTTCCGCACTGTCGCGCTCCGGGAAGGCCCGGCGGAAATGCTGCGGAATGGGCACCGGAACATACTGCCGGGCCAACTCGGCGAAGAGGCCCAGCAGGCCCCCGTCACGGGTCAGCCCGCCGGACCAGAACCACGCCACGGTATACGAACTGGCCAGGGCAAGCCAGGTTCCACAGACCACCGCCCCCAGCGTCCGCCGGGCGCCGGGCCGGGTCTGCACCCGGAACTGGCGGCGGTTGAGCCAGAGAACGATCGCCAGCAGCAGTGGGACAACCACGAGTGGAAGCACGTGGGCGAAGGCCGACGACAGTGGCGTTGAGTGCGTGCCCTGCAGGCGTGATGGGACAAGGGCGAACAGGGCCAGGTAGACCGCCGCCAGGGCCGTGACAGCCAACTGGATGCCCAGGGCAATGTTCAGGGCCAGCCGGCGGCCCCGGCGCATGCCGTCCGCGCAGATCAGCAGCAGGATGACCGGCACGACGGCAAGCGCCAGGCCGAAGGGCCCGGCAAATCCTGCCCTTCCCGTTTCCAGGCAGGAGGCGTCCACCGTGGCACCGCAGTTGAAGACGAGTTGGCTAAGCGTGGGCATCGGGCTCAGCACGACGTCGCGCAGCAGGGCCAGGGGTCCGGTGGGTGCGCGCGTGATTCCGGTCAGGATGGGACCCACAGCAAACACGGCAACGGTCAGGGCCAGGAGGTTCCTGGTCTCCCGGCCGGTCGACCGGTGACGGTGGAGGCGCCCCTGGTCCCCCTGGATCCACCAGCCGGCCAGGAGGCCCAGGAGGGCGCCGATGAGGCCGATGACCGTCTCGGCGTGCCCCACGTACAGGACCAGGAGGAGGGAGATGGACAGCACCACGGTGCGGAGCCGGCGCTGCCACAGCAGGGTGATCCGTGCGCTGGCCGCAAGGCCCGCCGTCAGGACCGGGGCATAGGGACCAATAAGACTGTCATCCACCATCCGGTCCAGCCAGCCGTCGCCCACGTAGCCCGCCAGCTGGGTCACCAGGAGGAACACCGTCACGGCCGCGAACTGCCCGCCGAAGAACAGTCCGACGGCGGCCCGCCGGCCCAGCCTGCGCTCGGCCAAGCCCAGCAGCAGGACAATCATGAGCGACGCCGAGAGGTAGGCGAGCGGGTTGGTGGCGAAGAAGAGGCTGGTGAACAGCGTCCACCATTGCCCGCCGCGCAGGCCCGGGCCACTGACGGAGGCCTGTTCCAGGAGCTGCTCCGGAGGCCCGTCGAGGAAGCTTCCGGTCAGGGCACCGACGGCAAGGAAGGCAACAAGGACGGCCAGGGTGAAGGGCATGGATTTCAGCGTGTCCAGTGCCTGCCTGACTGCCGGGCGTCCGACGGCGGCCCACATCATGGCGGCGGTGCGGTCCGGGTTCCTGGTGGTCACCACTGCAACCCCCACTGCTTGCCGAGGAACTGCAGCGCATCGGGGAACCGCTTGGACGAGGTATCCCAGGAGTGTCCGGTGCGCTCCACCACGTGTGCCTGCACCGTGAAGCCCGCGGCCTCAGCTGCAGCGGCCAGCGCATGGAGGTTCGCCACGAAGTCGGGGTCGTTCTGGCCTGCAGTGAGGTACATTCCACTGGACTCAAACCGTTGGTGTTTCATGATCTCCAGTGGAGTCTGCTTGTTGAATTCATCAGGGTTCCCGGGGTAGGCGGCGTCAATGGTCTTCTGCCGCTCCTTGGCAATCGCGGGTTCGGCTTCGCTGGAAAACGCCAGGACATCGGCATAGATGTCGGGATGCCTGGTTCCCATCTGCAGGGCGCAGGTGCCGCCGAAGGAGAAGCCACCCACCGCCCAGTGGCTGTGGTTGGTATCCACCGCCAACGTGGAACTGATCCACCGGGGCACGTCCTGTGAGAGGTAGGTGTCCGCGTTGGCAATGCGGCTGTCCATGCACATGGTGTTGGCAGACTGCGAGCCGTTGGGGTCCGGGATGACCACTACCGGGGATACGCCACCGTGTGCGGCCGCAAATGAATCCATATGGCCGCGGATTGCACCGCCGGTGAGCCAGTCCGCAGGCCCGCCAGGCTGGCCGGCCACCAGGACCAGTACAGGCAGTGCGGGCCGGTTGGCAGCGAAGTACGCCGGCGGAAGGTAGATGTAGGCGTCGCGGGTATTCATTCCGGACAGCGTTCCGGGGATCCCGGACTTCCGCAGGACGCCCCCGGCGGCCAACTGCCCCTCAGGCTTCCAGCCCTGCAGGGGTACTCCGTCGGACTCGCCGGGGTGGCGCATCAGCGCCTGCTCAAGTGCCGGTATCCGGGCCAGAGCCGTGCCCAGAAGGTCGCTGACGGTCCGGTTGAGGCCAAAGTAGGCGTTGATTTGGAAGGCGGAGAGAAGAACCACCAGCAGCGCGGCGGCGATCCCTCCCCCGCGTGCGCCCCAACCGGTCCGGGGCAGCCGGAGCAGGCACAGGAGGATGGCGGCAACACCGGGAACCAGCCACAGCAGGACAGGATCCGGCAGGTCTTCCGGAAAGACAGTGAAAATGTTGATGAGCGCCCAGTGGACCGTTGCCACCAGCGCGAAGGCGGCGGCCGCGGCGGTGAGGATCCGGACCGCCCATGCCCGGACGCGGAGCATCGGAACCATGGAGGCGCGCCAGGGTGGCACCAGGAGGTAGGCTGCGCCGCCCAATCCCAATACCAGAACGGTTCCGTAGAGGGGACCGTCCGTAAGTCGGATGTCTGAAAGCCAGTCCACGTCGGCTAGCGCCAGGTCCCTACGCCGATGACCGGACCTGCTTCAAGCCAGGATGAAAGACCTGTGTAGGCGTCAAACTTCATGGCGAGGTGCAGGTCCTGCCCCTCGTACCGGAGTTCGACGATCACCACGTCCGGTTGGACCTTCACGGCCTCCGCTTCGGTTGGCTTTCGGCGGCCCAGCAGCTCCAGGGAACTGCGCTTGAACGTGTACTTGGGGCGGACGCTCAAGGAGATCAGCCGGAACCATTCGAGGTCATTGTCCTGATAACGACAAACCCCCATCTGCCAGCTGTTTCCAGCAACGCAAATGGAGGCGTCCACCGTGCCGAGGGCGCGCCGCAGGTTGAAGCGGCGCACCCCCGAAAGGCACAGTGCAAATATCAGCAATCCAAAGGCGATTGCCAGTGCGATGAACGGAATACCCGGTGCGTCCATCAAGGTCGTGCTAGCGGATCCCAGCGGTAGCCGAGCCGCCCAGCTGGGCGTTGTCAGCAACGATCACCACGCGGTTGTTGTCAACGGAGAAAAAGCCACCGTCCACATCCACCGCGATACGATCCCCGGACACCGGCTGGATGGCCAGTTCACCCTCGGCCAGGATCGCCAGCAGGGGCGAGTGGCCGGGCAGGATTCCGATTTCACCATCGCTGGTGCGGGCCTTGACCATCTTGGCCGCTCCGGACCACACGAAGTGGTCCGCTGCGACAATCTCAACCTCAAGCTCAGCCATATTACTTGGTCTGTTCCTGGATCTTGGCCCACTGGCGCTCGACGTCATCGAGGCCACCGACGTTGAAGAACGCCTGCTCAGCGATGTGGTCAAGCTCGCCGTCGCAGATCGCCGCGAAGCCTTCAACGGTGTCCTTGATGGAAACCGTGGAGCCCTCGACGCCGGTGAACTGCTTGGCGGTGTAGGTGTTCTGCGAGAGGAACTGCTGGATGCGGCGTGCACGGGACACGACGATCTTGTCTTCTTCGGAGAGTTCATCGACACCGAGGATGGCGATGATGTCCTGGAGTTCCTTGTTCTTCTGCAGGATCTGCTTCACGCGGACTGCCGTGTTGTAGTGGTCCT